>JABDGM010000027.1 GCA_013286045.1 Planctomycetota bacterium
CCCCAACCGACTGGCTTTCGTTGTTCCAAGAGCTACTACGGGAATCGCCTTCGGGATCTAGCGCGGGAACGAATTTTTTTCTCGAAAAACTGTCAAAGACCTTGTCGTGCCGAGCGGACGGCGAGTCTCGATGCTTGCGTGGCCCCCACCAGGGCACGACAATATTGGGGAATATCTCGCTCCCCTGGCTGGTTGGGTTATTCAAATGGTCGATGCGTGGCTTCCGACCACTCGCGCAACCTTGCTGGCGCGGCTTCGACATGATCCGCTGAACGATAGCGCGTGGGATGAGTTCGTAGAACACTACGGGCGTCACATCTACCGGTGGTGCCGACAATGGAGGTTGCAGGACGCCGACGCTGAAGACGTAACCCAAGAAATCATGCTGAAGCTCGCCCGCAAACTGCGCGAGTTCACCTATAACCCGGAGAGCAGTTTTCGTGGCTGGCTGAAGACAGTTGCGCATCACGCGTGGAGGGATTTCGCGGATGGCCGAAGTCGCGTTCGGCCCGCCGGGGATGAACGGGTCTGGGAGCTGCTGCAATCGGTGGAGGCGCGAGACGATCTCATTCACAAATTAGAAGAAGCCTTCGATTTCGAACTACTAGAGGCGGCAAAGGTTCAGGTGCGGCTTCGCGTAGCACCGCACACATGGGAGGCGTTCCAGCTTCTGGCGATTGATGGTCTACCAGTCGCCGAGGTCGCTGATAGAGTCCAGATGCAGGTGGCCATGGTTTATGTGGCCAAAAGCAAAGTGAAAAAGATGCTTCAAGAAGAAATCCAGAAACTCGAAGCGAATTAGTCTCCCCAATTGATCGCTTTTGCCGCGCGCCGACGCGCAGTTTCCATGCGGGGCGACTGGTTCCAAAGGGATGCGTTTCAACCGTTCATTCGCACATTCTTCGAAGCCGACTTATGACGCTTTGCCCCTCTGACAATTCGCTGGCCCTACTGTTAGACGATGCATTGGGCTCGTTCGATCGAGACGCCATTGCCGAACACGTAGAAGGATGCGCCGCGTGCCAGGAAAGGCTCGCTCACCTGACCGAAGTTGCGGATGCCGAACTTTTGAAGCGCGCCGAGAACATTCCACCACGCGGTGAAACAGAAGAAGAGATCGTACGCCGATTGAAGTTATTACGACGTCCACTGACACCGATCCCGTCAGGTCCTGCGGATACCACGATCGGGATTTTCGCGCAGCGCGAACTTGCGGCTCCGGTCGTGAGCGAATCAGATTGGCCGACCGTACCAGGCTATGAAATCATTGGAATTCTGGGGCGTGGCGGCGTGGGCGTCGTCTTCAAAGCTTGGCAACTCGCGTTGCCGCGCATTGTGGCAATAAAGATGCTCGGAGATTGGGCGCGCGCCGGCGAAAAGGAACTTGCACGATTTCGTGCCGAGGCCGACGTAATTGCACGGTTGCAGCATCCAAATATCGTCCAGATTTATGATGTTGGCGACGTTGCCGGCCGACCCTATTTTGTTTTGGAATACATCGCCGGCGGCAGCTTGGCGCAGCACCTCAATGGGACGCCGCAGTCGGGCCGTCTGGCAGCGCAGTTTGTCGAAGTGCTGGCGCGGGCCGTTCAGGCCGCGCATTCGGATGGTGTCGTCCATCGTGATCTCAAACCAGCCAACATCCTGTTGATTCCGGCCCAGCAAGACGCTGCCGCGCGAATGCTCGATGGCACGCGCGGTCCCACGACGTTTACCGCAAACGGCGGCCCACTAAAGGCGGTTCCCAAAATTGCCGACTTTGGCATGGCAAAGTGTGCGGTTTCTCATGGCGAGTCACAACTCCTTCGCAGCCTCACGGTCACGGGTGACTTGCTTGGCACACCGAGCTACATGGCCCCTGAACAAGCGTCGCCGGGCGGCCAGCCGATCGGGCCAGCCGCCGATATCTACGCGCTTGGCGCCATTCTCTATGAGCTCCTCACCGGCCGACCGCCGTTTAAGGGGGAAACGCCACTCGATACGGTTCTGCAAGTTTTACACAACGAGCCAGTTGCCGTGACAGAGTTGCAGCCGAACGCCCCGCGCGATCTCGAGACAATCTGCCTCAAATGTTTGCGGAAGGAACCGCGATACCGTTATGAGAGCGCTAGCGATCTGGCCGACGACTTGCAGAGTTTTCTGCGAGGTGAACAAATCCAAGCACGCTCTCACGGAACAGTAGAAAAACTATGGCGTTGGGTTCGTGAGCATCCGGCGACGTCGGCGCTTCTCGCCGTAGGCCTGCTGACCCCGATTCTCGCGCTAGTTACACTTTCGCTTTTGTCGGCACGGTTGGTGCGCTCCAGCGCACTGGAAAGTGCTGCGCAACAGGCGGAACTCCTCGAGCATGCCAACAATCAATATAGTCTGATCGTCCAGCGCGTTGAGCAAGCGCACTATCCAGTGAATAAAATGGTGCCGCCCACGCCGAATACCGTCCCTCTCAGCATTCCCGCCACATTTCTGCACGACGTGGGGCAAGAGTTACGCGAGGACAGTGAGACCGGCATTCAAGTCCGCCAATACAGCGACTATCCGTTTCCTTGGCGTACCAATGGCGGACCACACGACGATTTCGAGCGCCAGGCGCTGCACCGCATGCGGCAGACCAACGGACAGGAGACGGTTCACGAATTCACCGAGATCGACGGTGAGCCAGTCGTGCGCTATGCTCAAGCGCGCATTATGAAGCAATCATGCGTTGACTGTCACAACACGCATCCTCTTTCGACCCGCACAAATTGGAAAGTCGGCGACGTCCGCGGAGTTCTCGAGATCATCCGCCCGCTCAAAAACGACGAGGCACGTGTCACCCAGGCATTGCAGCTAACACTATTAGTGAGTGCCGTTGGATCGGGTTTCCTACTGTTGGGAGGCATGCTTGCCGTCTGGGCCAAGCATCGGCCTATCGGTGCCGGTGCGTGATCGAAACACGGCCACACACATGGTTATCTCACGGTCGGTGGCGCAGAATGGGACCGCATAAAGAAATGAGTTCTTGATGTTCCGAAGCACTTCGACTTCGCCGCAATCGAGACCAATTTGCCGAATGGACGAACCCGAGGCTATCGAAAACTTATTCGAGGCCGCGACGAAATCACCGAATTGGGATTCGGGTGTAGCAATCTTGCTTTTAGCGGCACGGCCAGCCGACTGTGAGGTGTCATTCGTGGGCATATTTACAAACCCGAGTATCACAGCTTAGCGTAAGGAGTCGTCCAACAACAAACGCACGGCTCGGTTTATGGAGCGCGCGCTTCATTCTCGTATGAGACGGCCCACGCATTCAGCGGCCGGAAAACGAAAGGCTTCCTATGTCTCTGCTTCAACCTGGCGTACCGGCTCCCGATTTCACACTGAACGTAACTCCCAGTCAACAATTGTCACTCCATGAGCTCCGTGGAAATCCCGTCATTCTCGCCTTCTACCCGGCCGATTGGAGTCCCGTGTGCGGCGACCAGATGGCACTCTACAACGAGATCCTGCCTGAATTTCGCAAAGCGTCCGCAACCCTCTTGGGCATCTCGGTCGATGGTGTGTGGTGCCACGAGGCGTTCGCCAAGGATCGCCATCTTCACTTTCCTGTTCTCGCCGACTTTGAACCGAAAGGCGACGTCTCGAGAAAGTACGGAGTGTATCGTGAGGCCGACGGCTTCTGCGAGCGCGCGCTCTTCGTCATCGACAAACAAGGGATCATAACTTGGAGCTTCCTCTCGCCCGTGGGGATCAACCCAGGTGCAGATGGAATACTCGACGCTCTCGACAATCTTGCGAGGTAAGAACCCATGCTCAGAATTCCCGTCTCCGATGCCGACCATGTGCAGGGTAACTTGAACTCCGCCGTAGTACTCGTTGAGTATGGCGATTACCAATGCCCGCATTGCGGCCACGCGTATTCAATCGTGAAACAAGTGCAGCAACAATTCGGCGATCAACTCGCGTTTGTCTTCCGCAACTTTCCGCTCGCAGAGATTCATCCAAACGCCGAAGCCGCTGCCGAGACTGCCGAATTTGCAGCATCGAAAGGACTCTTCTGGGAAATGCACGACGCCATCTACGAGAACCAGGAATCGCTATCCGTTGAGACACTCATGCGACTCGCGCAGCAACTGACACTTTCGCCACTATCGCTCGAAGATGCGTGGGTCAAGAGAGCCTATCTCGAACGCGTTCGAGAAGATTTTTCTGGCGGCGTGCGTAGCGGTGTTAACGGCACACCCACGTTCTTCATCAACGGCCGTCGCCACGAAGGTGCGTTCGAGTTGGAAGATCTTGTCGCAGCGGTTGATGCCGCGCTTTAAGTCGGGAGGTGGACTTGTACCTACGCCAGGGATGTACCGTCAAAGGCGTGAGTTCTTGCCACTGGCGCCCAGTGACAACGGTCGTTTGACGATACGATTGCCACGATCGCTGACAACGAAGAGAATGCATACTAGTCGTTAAGCCCAAAATCGTCCTCCTGCCCTGCGGCCGATTTCGCTGCCGTGGGCTAGCCCCCTTTCTCATTGGCGAAGAATGATGGTTCAAGGTCATGCTTATTCGCGCCGGGTTCGAAGCGGCTTTTGATTTTTCAAAGCCGGCCGCCATTTTGCTGAACGCGTACGTGCATCCCTCACGGACCCACACAATCTGCTGGCTTGAACGACTGACAGTTCAGCCTCAGGCAGATATTTGGGAGTACACAGATGTGTATGGCAACCTCTGTGGCAGAACGTCCGTGCCGACCGGTCGCGTCGTGTTCCGCACCGATGCCGTAATTGAAGACAACGGATTGCCGGACGTCCAGCTTTACGATGCGTTGCAACACAGCGTGCAAGATTTGCCGAGCGACGTGCTCTTATTTTTGCTTGCCAGCCGCTATTGTGAGGTCGACAGCGAACTTCGCGATACGGCTTGGTCGCTTTTCGGTCACTTGCCGGCCGGTTGGCCACTCGTTCAAGCGGTGTGCAACTACGTTCACCAGCATATTCGATTCGACTACATGCAGGCCCGGGCCAATCGCACGGCGCTGGAAGTGTTTCGTGAACGGGCCGGGGTCTGTCGCGATTACATGCACTTGGCGGTCGCATTTTGCAGATCGCTCAATATTCCGGCCCGGTACTGCACCGGTTATCTCGGCGATATCGGCGTGCCGCGGCAACCTTCTCCAATGGACTTCAGCGCCTGGTTTGAAGTTTATCTGGGCGGACAGTGGCATGCTTTCGATGCCCGCAACAACGTGCCACGTATCGGCAGGATTCTGATGGCTCGGGGCCGCGATGCGGCCGATGTGGCGCTAACGACCACATTCGGGGTCAACCAACTCCACTCCTTTCGGGTGTGGAGCGATGAAGTGCCTGCCGCGACATTGCCACACATATTGGGTAATTGATCGATGCGCGCGGCGCGTCATCAATTATACGAACTACTCTGACTGGTAGCCGATTCCAATATGGGTCGATTCTCAGCGATTGTCATGGACTACCGAGTTTTGACACGTGGCATTTGGCATCGGCCGCCACAGTCATCCGACTGAAAGTGGCACGACAATCAGAAAGGTAATTAACTGCTTTGGAACAGCAGCACTTGCCACCGAGCCGCCGGCGACGACATGCGCAATCATTCGTTTCCGACTTTCTTTCCTTCGATATCCGATTGGCCTTCCTTGTGGCGGACGACCGCCGTCACTTCTCCTTGTTCGTTCTTGACGAAGGTAAATCGCGCGCCATCAATCTTGAGGAAGAATGTAGTTTCCGAATCCGGATAAATATTGAATGCGCCTGGGCCGACGTTCTTGCTCCTAACTTGTCCGACCAACTGATCTCCTTCTCGCCAGACTTTCAGTCTGCCGCCCGCGGGAAGCGCGGCGGTGGACACGAATTCGTAGTGGCCGACACAGGCATCAAGAAGTTTTGTATCCAGCTCGACGGCGACACGCGGTCTGGGAGCTTCAGGAACGTTGAGCGGCTGATTGGAGATTTTTTCATAAGTAAGCGATTTGCCCCGGTAGTCCATCGTCAAACCGGTCACATTTCCGCGAGCATCCTCAGAAAAGGCAACCAGCGTGCCATTCAGCCATTCAAAAAAACGGCTCTGTGATTCCCGCAACAATTCACCGCCGCCAAGCGGCAACACGGGGTCAAAGGGCCAAGATCTTGAGCCTGTGGGCTCGGCGAAGAGCCGATTCCCGTCGTGGCGAATAGCTATTCCGGGTTGGGAACAGGCAAAACGCTCACCAGCCACGTGACTTAAGACGAGAGCGACGAGCGCCACCAAAAGGCCACTGATTAGCACCGCGTAGCCCCGGATGGTCCATCGCTCGCGAAGACTATTAGTGCGCCAGAGGAGTACCAATAGGACCGTGATATAGAGGCCCGCCGGAATATATAGAGGCGCTTTGGGTGCCTCGACGAGATACTGCCTCAGCCAGCGCATTCGCATCGCAAAATCTGGTGAAGGCTGGTACTGCCCCACACGGGCGTCAGTTCGAATGTCATTCCCGAGCCGTTCGAAAGCGTGCCATCGCCGATGATATATGAGGCACCGTTGGCGCCGAATGCGTCGGCCGTCCGCCACCAGCCGATCGCCGTTAGAGGCGACTGACATACACAATAGCCCAATAAGTTGAGGGCTGCGCAGCCTGCAGAAGAGCCCAGTCCTGCGACAGACGTGCCAGCGCCCCTGCAGTTTTAACGGTTGCGACCTATGAGCCCCGTCGAAGCTACCAGTTCAGTCGTTAAGCAACTCGTTCATCGCGTCAAACACGACTTCGTGCAGCCGATCTTCCAACACCATGACGTCGTCGGCTCCCATTCCGGTCGCTTCTGAGGCAGCGGTGGCAGCGATTCCTACGGCGGCCTGAGCGATCGCAAGCGTAACCAGCTGCTCGTCCAGATCATACTGTGCGGCGAAGCCAGGGGTCATATCGTTAAGGGTTTTCGACATCGCGTTCCCGATGGCGCTGGCGGCCAGATTGGCCTTTCGCGCTTTTTCTACATTCTCTTCCATGATCGAGCCTTCTTCTGAGTCAGTTTCGCCGCAGAGCGGCGCGTTCCTATTGGCGAGCGGTTTTCAAGGTTGCCAGCAGCTTGTCCAAAGCTAAAGGTTTTACGAAGTGATGATCGAATCCTGATTGTTGCGGACGATCGCGATCGGCCTCACTTGGTGTGAAACCGGTGAGCGCGCACAGCAGAATGTTCTCAAACTGCGGCATTGCGCGAAGCGCGCGAGCCACCTCATACCCGTCGACTCCGGGCAGGCCAATGTCGCATAGCACGACGTCAGGCGAAAAGGCGGGAGCTGCTTCAATCGCCGTGCTTCCAGAGCGGACCAGCAGCACTTCATGCCCTTCGAGGCGGAGAAGCATCGCCAACGTATCGCCGGAGTCGATGTTATCTTCCACAATAAGAATCTGAAGAGCATCTTCTTTGACGGCAGGCTGTAATTTGGTAACGGCCGGGCGATTCTCTGGCGGTTCAGCGAGCGCGGGCAGCCGAACCGTGAATTCGCTGCCGGAGCCCAAGCCGGCACTGTGGGCTTGTACGCGGCCGCCATGCATTTCTACGATCGAACCGACCAAAGCCAGGCCAATGCCGAGGCCGGCGTGCGAACGCTTAGTACCTGTATCGATCTGCCCGAACATTTCGAAAATCCGAGGTAGCGACTCTGAGGCGATTCCGATGCCATTGTCTTTCACGAGAACTACGGCCTCGTCGCCATCTTGCCGAACGGAAACCCGAATCTCGCCGGAGGGGTTGGTGTAGTTTGCGGCGTTATGAAGCAGATTGACGAAGGCCTGTTCCAATCGGCCAGCGTCTCCCTCGATCCAAATGGGCTTCATTGGAAGGGAGACGAAAAACTCGTGCTTTCGGGCGTCTATCAACGGGCGGACGCTTTCCGTGGCGCGGTTTACGATCAGCCGCAGTTCAATCGGTTCGGTAAGGAGTCGCAGTTTTCCTTTCGTGATTCGACCGACGTCAAGCAGATCATCGACTAGTCGGACCATCAGACCAATCTGACGTTCGATAACCGCACTAGCTTGCTGCACGATCGGATCGTCGGACGTCATGCTTTGCAGAATCGCGACGGCGTTGAGAATGGGCGAAAGAGGATTTCGAAGTTCATGCGACAGGAGGGCCATGAACTCCTCGCGGCTCCGATTGGCCTCCGCCAGGTCATTCGCGCGTTTAGTTTCGGCAACGTTGGCTTCGGACTCAGTAAGATCGTGCATTACGCGTGCGAACGATCTCACTTGCTTGTGCTCGTCGAATAACGGTGTAATCGTAGTCTTGCACGAGAAACGTGTTCCATCTTTGCGGACATGCCAGCACACCGAGTCGGCTCGGCCGTCGGCGAGCGACTTCTTCAACTCATGTTCCGGCTGACCACTGCGGATGTCCTCCGGAGTAAAGAAACGAGAGAACTGTTGGCCGACGACTTCATTCGATTGATAGCCGAGCAACCGTTCTGCGCCGGGATTCCAGCACAGGATGGTTCCGTCTGGCGCGATCACGAAGACGGCATATTCGCGGACGTCGGCAACCAAAAGGTCGAATCGCTCGGCGGCTTCTTGGCGCGACAGCGCACCATCAGTGGTTCCTGTCATAGACCAACCCTTCGCTGGAAGTTCGGACACGCGTTTGCCGGCGGCAAACACGTGAGTGGGCAGGTTGGTTAATAGATCGCCGACATCGGGTCGAACGTCGGATAAGAAAGATGCCCAGTCAAGGCCTCAACATAGCCCTTCACCGGGACCGGAGCAATGACGAACCAAGGAATCTACACGGCGCTGCAAGCATCGCGAGAGAAAGGAAATTCGAAGAAAATCAGGCTTATGCCTAAGTGGCGCTTAACATCGCTTGCAAGACGTCTAATAACGTGTTTGCTCTAAACGGCCTCACACAAGATGCAGGCTCGGCGCGACTCTGCCCTCCCGATGTCAATGCGGCGCGAAAGGTGAGCGTGGCTTATCTTTTGGCGAGGAGGGCAATGCGTTCGCGGCTGGAGACGACGACGCCACCGGGTTTTTCGACGGTAATGGCGAACATCTTCGGGTCAACAACGTGGAGCTTCGCGTTGATCGGCACAATCACGTCCCCCGTCATGGATTCGATGTCGAAGACGCCGCCGTCGATCGGGTAGCGCTCGTCTTGGTTGCCGTCAAAGATCCAGAGTTGATATTGGTTTACCTTGGGATCGTTCATTGCGAGGCCTTTGAAATCGAGATAGCCCTGTTGTTTGGCGTTGCTCCAGACGACGTTGCCTGTCGCGCCTTTTGCTGTCGGGTCGGGCGTGGCGGTCCAATCGAATGTGGTGGCGTCGGGCGCTTCGCGGAGAAGCGCTGCCCGGGCTTCGGATGCAGTTAGATTCGTCGCGCGTTGGGTGGCGGACCAGTTGTAGAAGGCGAACATGAGGCAGGCAGCGGCAGCGCACCACGCGACGACTTCTTGGAATCGGATGCCGCGAGATAAGGAAGTGCGACTCGCGGGGGCGACGAAAGTTTGCGTTGCGGACGACGGCGTCGTGGACTTGCGCGCGGTGGCCAGATGGGCTGGCGCGGCTGCGGCGATTTTTTGGCGGAGGTGGGCGGGGAGTGGTTCGTGCGACACAGGAGTAAGCGCGGCTGCGGCGAGGGCGGCGGCGGAGTCGAACGAGTCGGGATCGATGTTTGAGTTGGCGAGGAGCGCGCGGAGCTCGGCTTGCTGGTCGGCCGAGAGCTCGAATAGCGAGCGGTCGGCGAGGAGTTCGAGGAGACGCTCGTCGTTATGTTGTGGGTCGTTCATCGCGGTGCGCCTCCTGCCGTCGGTTGGCGAGGGCTCTTGGCGAATAGCTCGCGGAGGCGGATCATGCCGCGGCGGGCGTTCGTTTTCACGGTGCCGACCGGCATGTTGAGCTCGGTGGCGATTTGCGAACTGGAGAGGCCGCGATCGATGGCGAGCTCGATGACTTTTCGTTCTTCGGGCTTGAGCGTGAGCAGTTGTTCGCGGGCTCGGGCCACTTCTTCGGCGATTGCGAGTTGGTCGGCCACTGGCGCTGTGGGCGGATCGACGGCGGGGGTGAGCGGCGTTGTATCGACGGTGCGGCCGCGTTTTCGGCGGCGGTCAATCAATCGGCGGCGCGCGATCATCGCGACGAACGCGACTTCAGAGGCGATGCGTTCGTCGAACCGGGCGGCGCTGTTCCATAGGTCGATGAAGATTTCTTGCACGGCGTCCTCGGCATCAGCATGGTCGGCTGATTGCCGGCGCGCGAGCGACCAGACCAGGCCGCCGTAGCGCAAGAGGCATTCGTCGACGGCGCCGGTTTGGCCAGCGGCCACCTGCTTGAGGATACAATCCGCCATCAATCCGCAGCTGCCATGGATTGGATGATGACGAAAAAGGAGGGTCCCGTGATGGAACCCTCCCTTCGTCGTGCCTCGATCGTACAACAATGTTCCAGCCGAGCCAATTAGGGCATTAGGACGGCGTCGATGACGTGGATGACGCCGTTCGATTGGTGCACATCGGCAATCGTGATGGTCGCGGTGTTGCCTTTCGCGTCTTTAACCATCCACTTGCCATTTTTTTCCATAACTTCGAGCTTGCCACCTTCCACCGTTTTGAGCGTGGCGACGCCATGATTCTTCTCCGCCATCTTTTGAATCGAAGCGGCGTCGAGATTTCCGGCGACGACGTGGTAGGTCAGGATTTTGGCGAGCTTCTCTTTATTCTCCGGCTTGACCAACGTTTCGACGGTGCCTGGCGGCAGAGCTTCGAAGGCTTGGTTGGTGGGCGCGAAAACGGTGAACGGGCCTTTGCCTTGCAACGTCTTCACGAGATCGGCCGCTTTGACGGCGGCGACAAGGGTCGTGTGGTCCTTCGAGTTCATCGCGTTTTCGACGATGTTCTTGCTGGGGTACATTTTGGCGCCGCCAACTTCAACGGTTTCTTCGGCGCGAATGTTTGCCGCGGCCAGCGCGGCGAGCGCGAGTGCAGACAGAAAAAATCGATTCACAGACATGATCTACCTCTTCGAAACAGGGCCAGGCTGAAGTGATCGATCGAGAGGCCAACGGCCCGTGAGAGGGCTCGAGCCGCTGGCAACTCGTCGTTACACGTGCCGACATCGGAGATGCCGACAGCAAGGATTTCGCTGGGGATGAAGAAGTGGATTCAAGAAAACGACGTAAATCGGAATTTTGTTGAACGTGGTGTTTTCGCCACGACAAATGTTCAACTTACAACTTGCCGGCATAACGTGTCGCAGCTCGGCGGCTGAATTGCCGTACCGACTTTCCGACGTTTGAGGCAATCATTGAAATTGATGAACAGCACTGCCACAACTCCAGCGCCGCCGCGGTCAGTGTCATCGGAATCAATTTCAAAACGGAGCTCATTTGAAACTGCAGTTGCTAACAAATAGAGGGAGTAAACGGATACCTGCGGGGAGCCACAATGAAAACACGCTGTAACTGCTCGTCGATGCGACCGCGGCAGGAATAATTACGTCGCCTTTTATATCGGCCTCTTGATAGAGAATCTGGGCTGCAAACAAAGCGCCTGCAAGCGGAGCACGTAAGATGGCCGCGATGCCGGCCCCCATCCCCACCGTTAATAGAATCCGGCGATCACGAGCCGGTAGTTTAAAGATCGTGTCGAGATAAGCGCCGAAGCCTACCCCGAGACGCTGCCGCGTCATAGCAGCACGTCGGCGTGCGCGTGAGGCTGCAGCCAGCGAGGCGTTCCATTACCAGAATGATCGGATGAGTGCAGTGTAAATGAAACGAGGTATTGCGTGATCGCCAATCGTTTGGGTCGTCTGATTGGTAGTCTCACAATTGAGAAGGAGCGAATGTTAGAACACCCGACGACCTGAAAACAGGATTCTATTTACGCCTGTTTCGCTTCCGACGGTCGCAGGTCGGGATCGAATTGCCGACAACTCTACGGCAAGTTCTTGTGTGCCAAGCCGCAGGATATGGGCATCAAGTTGAATCACCAATCGACTTGCCAGCGGACGCCAAAGATGTTCGCTTGCGTGCTCGGCACGCCAGCGTCCACGAAGTCGACGAGCTCACGCTCGTAATCGAAGAACATGCGCGACCAGGAGTTTTGGTACCAGTTCAGGCCGACGATGAAGTCGTTGTTAAAGCCACGAAGTTTGTCGTTCGCAGGATTTGCACCTGGTGCCGTGATATCGCGGCCAGCGTCGAGGTTAACCCACGAGTAACCGAGCGCCACTTCCCAAGCGCCCCAACCGCACGTTGTTCCATTGCAGCCATTCACCCAAAAGAATGGCTCGAACGGCTGAACGCGATCGAGCACTTTCAAATCCTTACGATAGTTGCGACTTTCACCCGTCAGAAAATACGAGAGCGATGCATAGCCGCCGTTGTATTGTTCGCCGCTGTTCATGAGCACTTGAAAGTATTCGGCCTGAAAGCTCGCCGCGCCCCAGATGACGAGCAATTCAGGGTCGATCTGGTTCCACTCATCACTGCGAGCTTCGGCACCGAGGGCTATTGGCCGCTGACTTCCTACCCAGGAACCACTGCCGAACTCAGCCTTTCCGTCCAGGTTTGTGTAGGCAACGTTTTGATTGTAGGCCGCCGTTGTCGTGAGATCACCGATATGCCGAAAGCTGTAGCTTCCGCCCAAATGCACGAGGTAACGGCCGTTCGATGGTTCGTCGTAATACGGCAACCAAGCGTACCGCGCGTCGAGGCACCAGTCGTTGTTATCACTTCGCCACAAGCCCGTGTTCGTCGGCGAGTCCGGCGAATCGGCGCGAAAGGCACCGGCAAACCAGGTGGCGTCTTGGCATTCGTTGGTCGTGTCCCACAACATAACCCCAAAATTTCGGCTAGGCGCGAATGCTTGAGTCGCCGGCGCCTTCTCCATGTAGTCGAGGTACAGGTCGCTCTCGTCTTCTTCCAGGCCGATTGGCTCCTTAAAGTGGCCCGCCCGAACGTGACCAATGACGGGCAGCTCCTGCTGCTCCATGTAGATGTCTTTGTACGTGATCGCACTGTTGGTGCCGCGCAGTTCGAATTCGGTGGTATACGCCAGGTTTTCATAAATGTTGCCGCGGCCACCCAAGCGGAAGGTGCGGAAACCTAGCTCGTCGTCACGGTCGGTGTGGAAGGCCGATTTTGTAGCGGGATCATCCGAGTACCCAACGCCGTCGAAGTAAATACGGCCCGTAGGCGTGAAAGTCGGCTTGATGATAGTGTCGAGCTTCTTGGGAACGCACTCATCCGCGATCGACGCGTCTTTTTTGTCTTTGGCCGCCTTGTCTTTATCCGCCTTTTCGTCTTTCTTTTTCTCGCCCTTGGGGGCTGGCAGCGATTCAGAATTATTGGCCGCTTGCATTTGCCGGATATATTCTTCGAGCGCGGCAACGCGCTTGGCGAGATCCGTTTCGTTTGCCGTCGTCGGGCCAGTGACGGGGGTTCCTGTCGCTGGTGCCTCGTTTGTGGTGGGATACGGCGAGGTAGCTTCCTTCGCTTTCTCCGCTTCGCTGCCATTCGTGTTGTTGAAGGCTACGACGTTCGTGTCCCACGCTTCTTCGTGAAGAGTTGGGGGCGGGGTCAGTAATTGGCCTCGTGCGTGCTCAGCGCTGAAGTTGACCGCAATGACGCACGCGGCAACGCACGACCACGTGCGCGCAGCATTCAAGCGAAGTGTTGGTAAACGCAACATGACGAGACGCCGGTAGTAGCTCGGTTCACGATGAGTTGGGCGCGCCACATCGCGAAACGAATTGCGAATGCTGTTCTAGAAGAGATTTCCGATGAGGGACGGCCTCTAGCAGCAGGCTTGTTAAAGCCCACTCGAGTGCACTCGTCGTGGGAACCGCAACGCGGTCTCGTTACTCGAATCGACGAGCGGGCGTCGAAACAATCATCACAACCGGCTCAAAACGAACTGCTAGCACAATTTAAGGCGCTACCTACGCGGAATAACCGGTACAGATTGACATGCGCCCCCGAGTCTTGTGTGCCAAGCCGCAGAGGATAGAAGTTGGCACAGAAGCGGAGCAGCGGCGGTTTGCTTGTGTGCCAACGGCGTACTCCGTGCCCCGTTGGCACACAACCGATCCAAAGCGCGACTTGTTTTTTGCACTGGCGCACATTAGGTGAACCGACATTGTTCACGTGTTTCGTGAATAGTGATACGCCCTCATTTGGTACGTTTCACTTTGTGTCGAGATTAATAACGCCTTAAAGCGCGCGGCGGCTTGGGTAGCAGAAAACGAGTCGCCGACACGCGTAGCGCCGTTCGCGCACTCGGCCGATATTCAGCTTGCCTTCGGTGAAAGCGGGGTGCAGCCGTCCCTCAGCCAAGCAGGCTGGCTGAGTGGTTGGTACAATTGTGGCATTCCGATGTTATCGAGTTGCGACGATGGGCGATGTCACTCAAATCATCCTCGAAATCGAGCATGGCGATGCCGGGGCGGCTGATCGGTTGTTGCCACTTGTGTATAACGAGCTGCGGCGATTGGCTGCCATAAAGCTGGCACAGGAAAAGCCTGGCCAAACGCTGCAGGCGACAGCTCTGGTGCACGATGCCTATTTGCGTTTGGTTGGTCCGACTGGCGGAGAACCGACGCAATGGGATTCGCGCGGACATTTCTTCGCCGCGGCGGCGGAAGCTATGCGTCGGATACTCGTGGAGCAGGCTCGTCACAAATCACGGTTGAAATGCGGCGGCGAGTGGAAGCGAGTAGATCTTGATTCGGCATGCGCGGTATCGGAACCCCCATCCGTCGATTTACTTGCACTCGATGAGGCGTTGAACAAATTAGCAACGAATCAGCCTGCCAAGGCAGAACTTGTGAAACTTCGATTCTTTGCCGGGCTGACTATGGGCGAGGCGGCCGCAGCGATGGGGGTCTCGCTTGCGACGGCGGAGCGTCATTGGACATTCGCCCGCACTTGGCTTTACGCCCAGATGGCGGAAAACGGTTCGCTTCCTTCTTAGATTTTTGAGTTGCATGAGGGGTTCGTGAGCAAGACGTCGCATTGCATGTAGTGAAAAGTCTGCCATGGACAATTCCTTACGCCTCGAGGCGATCTTTTTTGCTGCATTAGAGATGGATTCGCCAGCCGAGCGCTCGGCGTACTTAGACGACGCCTGCGCAAATGACGGCGAGCTGCGGGCTAGTATCGAGAAAATGTTTGCCGCCCAAGCTGTCGCGGGCGCCTTTCTGGAACAGCCGGCAATCGTTGGTGGCGTCAACGCTCGCGTCGACTTGGCGATTAGCGAGCGCGCCGGCAGCGTGATCGGCCCATACAAATTGCTTGAGCAAATCGGCGAAGGAGGGATGGGCGTCGTATTCATGGCCGAGCAAACGCAGCCGATCGAGCGAACGGTCGCGATGAAAATCATCAAGCCCGGAATGGACACGCGGCACGTGATCGCTCGGTTCGAGGCCGAGCGACAGGCCTTGGCGATGATGGATCATCCTAACATCGCCCAGGTGCTCGATGCGGGCACAACGGAGAGCGGTCGGCCCTACTTTGTCATGGAACTGGTAAAGGGAGTTTCGATCACTAGATACTGCGACGACCGATGCTTACCAGTTCGCGCCCGGCTCAAACTGTTGTTACCCGTCTGCCAAGCGGTGCAGCATGCTCATCAAAAGGGAATTATTCATCGCGACATCAAACCGACAAATATACTTGTGGCCGAATACGACGATCGCGCAGTCCCTAAAGTGATTGATTTCGGTGTCGCTAAGGCAACGATCCAGAAACTCACGGAACGCACGATGTTCACGGAGTTCGGCCAAGTGGTCGGCACCGTCGAGTACATGAGCCCGGAGCAAGCGAAGTTCAACCAGCTGGATGTCGACACCCGCAGCGACATCTACTCGCTCGGCGTGCTGCTCTACGAACTTCTAACTGGTTCGACGCCTTTCGAGCGTCAGCGACTTCGCGATACGGCCTTTGATGAAGTGCTGCGAATTATCCGCGAAGAGGAACCGCCCACGCCTAGTGCGCGACTGAGCGTCTGCAGCTCACTTCCATCGATTGCCGCCAATCGTCAAACGGAGTCGGCTCGCCTGCGTAAAGAGGTGAGCGGTGAACTCGATTGGGTCGTCATGAAGGCGTTGGAGAAGGACCGCGACCGCCGCTACGACTCGGCAAATCATTTCGCTGCCGATATCGAGCGGCACCTGTCCAATGAAACCGTCGAGGCCGTTCCTGCATCGGCCCTGTATCGAATCCGAAAATTCGTCCGCCGTCACAAACTTGGAGTCGCCGCAGGCACGGCAGTTTCTGCTGCGCTGCTGCTCGGCATCGCGGGGACGACGGGGGGAATGATTTGGGCATTGCGCGAGCGTAAGGCGGCCCAAACCAATGCCGCACTTGCAACTACGCAGGCGGAACGTAGCGACCAGGTGGCACGTTTCCTCGCCGACATGCTGCAAGGAGTAGCCCCCAGCGTGGCGATCGGCCGCGACACGACATTGCTGCGAGAAATCGTCGCCGAGACTGCCGATCGAATCGACAAAGATCTAGTCGATCAGCCCGAGGTGCAGGTGGCATTATATATTACCCTGGGCAAAGTTTACTTCGCATTGCAGCGGTACCAAGAGATGGAAGCGAACGCGCGTCGCACGCTGCAACTCTCGCGCGCTACCTACGGAGAAGAGAATACCGCCACCGCGGACGCTCTCGTTCAACTCGGGTGGTCGCAGCTTTTTCTGCGCAACATCAGCGACGGAGACGCCGTCATGCGGCATGCGATTGCGATGCAGCGAAAAGTGCGCGGCGCTGGCAGCGCTGAGGAAGCCGACGCACTTTGCGTATTGTCTGATCTCTTGCGTAATGAGTGGGACTCAGGCGGAGATCGTCGAGTGAAGCTCAGCGAAGCTGAATCCTTGGCCCGCGCCGGTCTCGCAATTCGAAGAAAGCGATTTGGGAATGAGAGGGGCGAAACCGCATGGGGGTTGCACACGTTGGCCGTAGTGCTCTGGGAAGAGCAAACGGAAGGCAAGCTTGCCGAAGCGGAGAGCACGATCCGCGAGGGAATTGCGATTCGCCGGACAATATTTGGCGAGGAGCACCCGTTCCTCGCTTGGGACTACAAAGTGCTAGGAAAGATCTTGTATTCAAAACACAAACTTAATGAAGCGGAGGAATGCGTTCTTAAAGCACTCGCAACGATGGAAAGAATCGATGGCAAAGGGAAACTGAATCAAATGGATATGCGCGCCACGCTCGGCCAAATCTTCCGCGAGCGAGGCAAGTTGGCAGAAGCCGAAACGCAGTATCGGGAAGCGGTGGAGATCGGCTCGAAAGAAGTCGGACCAAGCTTCTTAGACTTGCCGATCTATCTAACCCCGCTAGCGCAAATCCTCGCCGAGCAAGGTAAGCTCGCCGAAGCGCGAGCGACTTCGCAACGAGCTGTCGACATTTGCAAACAATACCCCGATCGGGTTTATCCAACAATCGAGACCAACGCGATCGCCGAGTTGCGCTATATCGCATCGCGGCTTGACGGCGATCAAGGCGCGTCGCATCTGTCTGCCGCTCCGCCAGAAATTCAAATGCCAAATGGATTTGTTGAGTAACCAGATTTGAGGTGGCCCGGCGCGGTCCACAAATCCTCATTCGCGGCATGGCACTAGCTGTGCCGCGATCTTCTCCGTTTCTTAGCGCAATTCTTCGCGTGAAATACGGTTCCACCGCCGTAGTCGCCCAGTAACCTTCCGTTTCTGTGAGGGGTTCACTGGCCGTACGTCGCATTGCTAGTAGCGGATATCCCGACAAAGACGCGATCTCGATACACCGCCACCAACCAGACTCATCGCTGGGAAAACACCATGAAAATGCATATCGAAGTCCGGCCGGTTGCTTCTGGCGTCAGTGGCTCAGGCGGTATTGCACGTAACGCCATCCCTGAGCGGGCGTCGTTTGTGTCGCTTATGTTCGCCGCGGCTGGATCGACTATTCGTCGCAGCCAGCCGAAGTTTGCAAATTATTTAGTGGCCCATGCTCACAGTTCGCCGCCTTGGCTGAACCTCACCGTCGGCATCATTGCGTTGCTTGCCGCCGCGCCGACTTTCGCCGCCACGTGGGTGTGGACCGGCGCGGCTGGCAACGACCACTGGACCAACACCCCGAATTGGAATCCGGTCTCGGCAGTGCCGAACAATGGTACCGCCGACGTAAGTTTTGGGCCAACGGCCAGGCTGACTCCCGACATGAACGCGAACTGGAGCGTCAACTCGGTGAATTTCCTCAGCGGCGCACCCGCATTAACTCTCGGCTCTAGCACGAGCTCAACCCTCACCATTGGGGCCGGCGGGATCACAAACAACGATACAGACAACGAGACAATTACCCATGCGATCAACCTCAGCGCGGCGCAGACATGGAATGCCAACGCGGGCGAATTAGATATCAACGGCGCAATCAACAACGGCGGAAACCTGCTGACGCTGAATACGGTCGTGGGAGACATTATCCTGCCAGGGGCGCTTAGTGGCAGCGGCGGACTCGTGAAGACCGGGCGGCGCTACCTAGTCCTGCAAGGTGTGAATAGCTTTACGGGCGCGACGACCGTAAACAGCGGGACAGTCTGGTTGGGTGGAACGGCGAGCACCGCCGGGTTCGCTGCTATTCCCGGAGATCTCAACATCGGCGATGGCGTAGGCACGGACATCGACAAAGTGGTCAATCTCCTGAGCAACCGCATCGCTGACACGGCAACGGTCAACGTATTCCCGACCGGCGCCTGGGAATTGTTTGGCGGAGTCAACGTCTCCGAAACCATCACCAATTTGAACATTCTTTCAACTGGCGTCTCCGGCGCAGCATTGATCACGGTCAACAACACGCTGGCGATCCTCGGGAATGTGACCATGACGGGCGGTACGGTTGCCGCGTTAGACGGTTCGAGTACGCTCTCGCTCAAGGGAAATCTCACCACGAACGCCACGGATCTCGTCGCCAGCATCAATAGCAATCTAGATCTCAACAGCCGGGCTCACACGTTCACGATCGGCGATGGCACTGCGCAAAATGACCTGGATGTAACCGGCGTCGTCTCCAACGGCTCAATTACAAAGGCAGACCTCGGCACTCTGCGGCTCGCCGGCGCGAATACATTTGCCGGCGGCACGACACTCAACGCCGGAACATTGGCTCTTGGCAGCGACAACGCTTTGGGCACAGGCGCGCTGACAATTGCCGGCGGTGCGATCCAGGCCGACGGTGCGTCCCGCTTGATTCCCAATGCGGTAAACCTTAATGTCCCTATCACTCTGACAGACAGTCTTGATCTCACATTAAGCGGCCCCATCAGCGGCACTGGCGGCGTTACCAAGACTGGAACAGGAACACTCACGCTAGCCGGCGTGAACTCCTTCACTGGCGGGATCAGTGTCACTGCTGGCACTCTCACCCAAAGTGGCGGCGCGTTGACGGGAGTTGTGAACAATCAAGCTTCATTCGTTTACAACGGCGGCACGTTCTCCGGGCAGCTTCTAAACCATGGATCGGCAACCTTTAATACAACTTCCTTCACCGCGGGCAACGGCGTGGTCAACTTCACGAGCTTGACCGCGGGCAACGGGTTCACATTCACCTTCAATGGCAGCGGGCTAGAAAACAACGGCTTGGTGACAGTCGCCGCCGGCGGCAGCGTAATCGCCACGAGTGTTGCGAACCAAAATGAGTTTCTTGTTAACGGCTCGGCGACCGCCGCAACGTTCACGAACTCTGGTTTGCTACATGGCACAGGTCAGGTGACGGCGGCCGTGACGAACTCCGGCAGCGGAGACGTCCGCATTGTCGCTACAGACCACTTACGCTTCGCTGGGGCCAGCTTTACCAATCAGGCCCTAATCGAAGCGGTCGGCAGCGTTCCCAATCCGGCCGAAGTCGAATTCCTCAGCCCGATCATCAACACAACGGCCAACGGATTGATTGCCGGCAGCAACAGCTTGTATCGGTTCACCGGCGGTCTGACGAACCAAGCAAATTTCGCTCTAAGCATCGGCACGAACAATGTGTTCGGCGATGTGACAAATTCCGCGACAGGCACTATCATCGTCAGCGGCGGCGCCGGCGCTACGTTTTACGACGACATTGTTCAGAACGGCACGTTCCGCGTCAGCAAAGTGGGTTCGACGAGCAGTGTCGCCGTTGTCTTGGGCGCTTTTTCGGGCTCCGGGGGCAGCACCGGAGGCGGCGATATTTTCTTCGAGGGCGATCTCCGCCCTGGCAATAGTCCCGCAGCGGTCACTTATGACAACAACGTAGGTATTGGTGCCGGTGCCCGGCTCGAAATTGAACTAGGCGGCAATACTCCCGGCAGTCAGTACGATCAGGTACACGTAAACGGCGCGCTAACGCTCAGCGGCACGTTGGCGGTATCGCTCATCAACGGCTATTCGCCAACAGCCGGCGCCTCATTCGACATTCTCGACTGGAGCAGCCTCGCCGGCACGTTTTCCGCATTGCAATTACCGGCCCTCCCCGGCGGTCTCACGTGGAATACCTCGCGACTATATACGACAGGGGTTTTGAGTATCGGACTGTCTGGTGATTACAACGGCAACGGCACGGTTGATGCTGCCGACTATGTCATCTGGCGCGACGGTCTCGGCGTGAACTACACGCAGAACGACTACAACGTGTGGCGTTCTAACTTCGGCCACACCGCCGGCAGCGGCGCGAGCGCCACGCTCGCGCGTGGGGTCATTCCAGAACCTTCGAGCGTCATTGAACTGATAATTTGCGCGACTTTCGGAATCGCATTGCGCTTGCGTGGAGCAGGGCAACCCAAATTGGAGCATCCGCACGAGTTGCTTTGAAGCGCCGCCAGCATACTTAGATCCCTAACCAAGAGGTAGTACTAATGAAAACTCCAATTGCTTTCGCAGCGCGGTTTGGCACCACTGCACTCTTCGTCGCGAGTCTCATGGAAGCGACTCATACCTTCGCCGGTCAGATAAATGAAACCGTGACGAGTATCCTACCGGGCTTCAGCCAGGGCGCGAGTCAAGCCAACGTCGAGAACAGCACATTGATGCCATTAATACTCGACGCACCGAATGAAGACGACGGATTCGCTGGTGCCAATCTCAATGGTTCGGCCGGCATTGCCTCCCTCAGCGCGCACGCCTGCTCGGGACCGACGGGCGGCGAAGGGGGGTTTTTCGTTGGCGGGGCAACAGGAGGCGCGAGTATAGATTACTCGGCGTCCTACCAAATCACCTCAACTACGCTGCCCTTCGGGGCACCAGTGTTCGTCTATTTAGTCGCAAACGGCGCCCGATCGGAATCCGTAGCGTTTGATTCGGATCCTAACAACCCAAGTTCAACCAACGTCGCTGGCGTAAGTGGCGAGGGCCATATCAATTTCAGCGTTGGGTCGAGCCAGTACGCGTTTCCGGGCACATTCGTCCACTCGAATAACTATTTTGATGGTGAGCAGAAATTTAAGACAGGCCTCTTCAATGGGCAAGATACAACGCAGCTGGGGACGGTTGTTGGTGGGACATTCGAGAGGAGCGTCGTTCCGGCACACGTTGGCGACAATGTCAGCGTAGCGGTTATTGCAGGAATTACTACCACCAGCGGTGCGATCGTCGGAGCGGACAACCAAGCTGACACCGAGGTCGTTTTGAACTGGGGAATTAGCCCGTTCAGCGACGACATTCAACTCGTATCACTAACCGGTGGACCTGCGCCGCCCGCCGGAGCTCCATCGCTCGACCAAGTGCTAACGCTGGTGCCGCCGCGACCACCCACCGTTGATGGCGGAGTTCCCGAGCCTTCCACCATTGCACTACTCGCAATCGTGTTTTGCATTCGAGGTCGTCGTTTTGGCACATCACGGAGACAACACCATGCTTCATGAACACGCAAGGAAAGCGATCCGTCCCATCACTTTCGTATTCGCTGCGACTTATCTATTGGCATCGACCGCGACCACCAGAGCAGCCACCCGGTCGTGGAACAGCGGCACGGGCAATTGGAGTACAGGCAGTAACTGGACGATTGCGGGCGTGCCGGCGGCGGGAGACACAATCACGATCGGGCCGTTCAGTACGGGTGCCGCACGGATCGTTACGTATGACTACACCGGCTCTGCGGTCACTCTCAACTCGCTGGAGATTGATCTGACGGGGCCCGGCGCGACAACCACGACATTGTCGATGCCGGCCAATAACCTCACCTCGCTTTTCGAGTACGTGGGCTACGGCGGCCGAGGCACCTTCGAACAAAGTGGTGGCACGAACACTATCGCGGCCGGCGCAGGCTATCTCGACGTGGGCGTTTTTGGCGGCGCATCTGGCACTTACAATCTCAGCGGAAGTGGGAACCTGACAGCGAACACGAACGAATACGTCGGCGACATCGGCACCGGCCTGTTTCACCAAACCGGCGGCACGAACATGATCGTCGGCGCCGCGAATAACTTGTTCCTCGGATACAACGTCAGTGGGGCCAGCGGAACCTATCTGCTCGATGCCGGCTCCCTATCAGTCGGCGGCTCCGAAAACATCGGTTACAAAGTTCCGGGCGCCTTCACACAGACTGGCGGTATGAACGTGGCCAGTAGCCTTTTAGTTGGCGCGTCTGGAGCAACGGGTACTTATTCGCTCAGCGGTGGGGGTACGCTGCATACGGGCGACGGCCAGATGGGAAACACAAGCACCAGCACCACTGGTAACGTCACCGTCACGGATCCGAGTTCGCAATGGGAGATTGACAACAATCTCCTCTGCTCCAGAGGTACTCTTACCGTTCAAAACCAAGCTCTAGTGTTCGTAAATTCCGATGTCTCGATCGGTGGCGCGGGGGCGGTCATCGTCACTGGCGGTACACTGCGATTGAACACCGTGAACAGCGGTTTGCAATTCCTGATAATCACTTCGGGCACTCTACAACTCGGCGGAGACCGGACATTCGGTTCGGACACGATCATCAACTCGAAGTTCGGATCCGCTCCAGTCATTCCCAACGGCAAGGGATTATCGGTCGAGGGCACGGCGACGGTTCCGGCGGGTACGAACGTGCAACTTTCTGGTGGCACGCTTATCGCCGGGACACTGCTCATGTCACCAGGAAGTCGGATCACGACATCTCAATCGTCCGTAGTTTCCGGTTCGGTCATCGTGCCTGCCGGCGCAACTGTTGATGCCACGGCCGGCGATCTCAACCTGGGAAACGTGAGCAAGGTGGATGGCGTTTACTGCAATGGCAAGCTGCAAGTTGGTTCGTACACCCTCACCTTATCCGATGCCAACGACGCTGTACTCGACTCGGCCGCGCTCGCCACACTTGGTAGCGGCACGACCCCTGGTACGCTCACCGCCAACAATGGCTTGACGCTCGACTTCGGCGGCAACATCACGGGGTTCGGCACGGTCAACACGCCGAACAACG
Source organism: Planctomycetota bacterium (assembly GCA_013286045.1). Lineage (GTDB taxonomy): Bacteria > Planctomycetota > Planctomycetia > Pirellulales > Lacipirellulaceae > JABDGM01. The sequence continues at coordinate 23,372 of JABDGM010000027.1, forward strand.
TGGCCAAGCCGCTGATCAACAACGGCCACATCACTGGCAATATCGGTGAACCAATCACCCTGCCCGGCTATGTGAAAGGAGTTGGCACATTCGATAATGTAACTTTCACCGGCACTTTTTCGCCAGGCTTGTCGCCGACTCAACTGATCGTCGGCAACATCTCCTTATCGTCCAGTAACACGCTCGTGATGGAGATCGATGGCACGTCGCCGGGCGGCGGATACGATCAGATCATTTCGTCCGGCGAACTTGATTTGGGCGGCACGCTTCAACTCGCGCTGATCAATGGCTTCACGCCTTCGGCGGGACAGGCGTTCAATCTGTTCGACTGGGGAGCGGTGAGTGGCACATTCAATAACTTGTCGCTACCCACCGTCGCCGGCCTATCCTGGAACACGTCGCAACTTTATACGACCGGCGTCGTGAGTTTGGTGTCCGCGGGCCTCGCCGGCGACTACAACGCCGACGGTGTCGTTAACGCTGCCGACTACGTTGTTTGGCGCGAGAACCTAGGCACGATGAACGTGTTACCTAATGACGCCATCGGTGGCCAAATTGGATCGCCGCAGTACAATCAGTGGCGCGCCCACTTCGGTCAATCCGCCGGTAGCGGATCGAGAGCCTCCTCGAGTGTCGCTGTGCCCGAGCCCGCTTTCGTGGTAATGCTTGTCACCGGAGTGCTCGCGCTTTGCGCCAGTCGACACGCAAGAGTTCTGCCAACTCGCTAAGGTTTGTTGTTTGCCCGCAATCAGCCGATTTTGGTAGGCAGCCGCACGCCTAGGAGTGACGCTATGCGCAAGGACGAACCGTCCCTAGACGCACGTTTTGTACCTTAATGCGGCAGTCAAATGGGGCCGGAACAGCCGGAATTATACCGAGACAACGGTCGTTTCTCGACACGCCTGACACCTGACGAATTTTTGGACGGCTAGACAGAACCCCGTGTCCATTTATTAGTCGAACGCGACGGCACGCTCTCACTTCAGCGCCTCGAGACCGTGTTACAATCAAGGAATCCATGAACGACCGCTCTCAAATCGTGCCCCACAGCAATTCCGGCGACCCAGACGCCGCCGAACAGCTGCTGCCGCTCGTTTACGAAGAGTTGCGGCAGCTTGCTATCGCCAGGTTAAACCAAGAACGGCCTGGGCAAACCCTCCAGGCGACCGCGCTGGTGCACGAGGCGTACTTGCGGTTAGTGAAAGACGATGGTACCGCACCGTGGAATAGCCGGGGACATTTTTTTGCGGCAGCAGCGGAGGCAATGCGGCGGATTCTCATCGAGAACGCGCGTCGCAAAGGGCGGGTGCGGCATGGCGGGAAGATGAGGCGGGCGGAGCTGTCGCCCGAGGAAGTTGGCGACCTCGATAAAGCGCAGGATCTGTTGGAATTGAATGATGCGCTCGATCGGCTGGCAGAAGAGGATTCGCAATCGGCGGAATTGGTGAAACTGCGGTACTTTGCCGGGCTCACGATACCGCAGGCGGCAGAAATATTGGGCGTTTCGTCGCGTAAGGCTGATTTTCTGTGGTCGTTCGCGCGGGCTTGGCTGAAGCGGGAAATCAGCGAATCTTGAGGCGCTTCCTAGGGGATTCTGATGGGGGCGGGATCTTTGCGCGATCTGGAGCGGTTTGTCGCATTGAGCGTAGGAGCGCGTCCGTTAGGGACGTGAGCTGACACGATGCGCGAACGCGATATCTTCATTCAAGTTCTGGAAAGTGACACCGCCGAGCGAACCGCCGCGCTCGATGCGGCTTGTGGTGGCGATCAGGGACTGCGCGATCGCGTGGAGCGATTGCTAGCGGAGCACGAGCGGGCCGCGACGTTCATTCTCGATTCGCCAGCGGCCGAATTGGAAGGCACGGTGACGACGCCGATTACAGAGCGGCCGGGGACCATCATTGGTCCTTACAAGCTGCTGCAGCAAATCGGCGAAGGGGGCATGGGCGCCGTGTTCATGGCCGAGCAAACGGAGCCTATCCAACGCAACGTTGCGCTCAAAGTCATCAAGCCGGGCATGGACACGCGGCAGGTCATCGCAAGGTTTGAAGCGGAGCGGCAGGCGCTCGCGATGATGGATCATCCGAATATTGCCCGCGTGCTCGATGCGGGCACGACTTCCAGCGGTCGGCCGTACTTTGTGATGGAACTGGTGAAAGGCGTTCCGATCACGCGGTACTGCGATGCGCATAAGCTTTCGCTTCAAGCGCGACTGGAGCTGTTCATTCCGGTGTGTCACGCAGTGCAGCACGCACATCAGAAGGGGATTATCCATCGAGATATCAAGCCGACGAACGTACTCGTTGCTGAGTATGACGATCACGCAGTTCCGAAGGTAATCGACTTTGGCGTGGCGAAGGCGACTGCGCAAAAGCTCACCGATCGCACGATGTTCACCGAGTTCGGCCAGGTGATCGGGACCGTCGAGTACATGAGCCCCGAGCAGGCGAAATTCAATCAGCTCGATATCGACACGCGGACGGATATCTATTCGCTTGGCGTTCTGCTCTACGAACTACTTACCGGCACCACGCCACTCGATAAGGAACGCCTGCGGGAAGCAGCGTTCGATGAGGTGCTGCGGATCATTCGCGAAGAGGAGCCGCCTAAACCGAGCACCCGTCTTAACAGCAGTGCCACTCTGCCGGCAATTGCCGCAAATCGGCATACCGAACCTGCGCGACTGAGTCGCGGTGTGAGCGGCGACTTGGATTGGATCGTAATGAAATGCCTCGAGAAGGAGCGCACGCGGCGTTACGAAACGGCGAGCGAGCTTGCGGCCGATCTGGAGCGGCATCTTGATCATCAGCCAGTGCTCGCGGTGAAGCCCTCGCTTTCGTACCGGGCGAGTAAGTACATCGCACGGCATAAATTGCCGGTTGCGGCGGCGGCTGTAATTTGCCTTGCCGTTCTTGGAGGGACCATCCTTAGCACGATCGGATTCGTGCGAGCGGTGAGTGCCGAACGCGTTGTGCGGCAGCAGCGTGACGAAGTTACCACGGAGCGCGATCATGCCGTTCGCTCGGAAGGCGTCGCTGAAGAGCAGCGCAAGAAGGCCGAAATAGAAGCGCGAAACGCGCAACTTCAGCTTGCCGAAAGTTTGATTAGTGAAGGCGATGCACTGACGACCGCCGGCGAGTTCCGCTCTGCCTATTCGCGCTTTGCCGACGCCGAGGCGAAACTTAAATCGCTCGATGCGCCACTCACCCGATTGAACTTCTCGCTTGTGCGGTTATACCGAGCTAGTCCACCGCCACTTTGGTCTGCCGCCGCAGAGGGCAATGCTCCCTGGCAATATGTAGTGCTGAACTCGCGGCAAGAACTGTTAGTTTACGATAAAAAGACTACCTGCCATGTGCTCGACCTTGTCACTGGCGCGTGGACGCGCTCGTTCGAGGTTAGTGGGCCGGTGTCGCGCATGGCAGCGGTTGATACGGCCAACGGTCCGCTCGTCGCGCTTGGCAATTTGGACGCAATACGCCTCATTGATCCTGTCGGTGGCGGCGAGGTGCGGCATGCCGATGACGATCGTGCGATGAGAGGCTGTGTGTTTTCGCCCGATGGCACGCTGGCGGCATCCGTCAATCAAAGCGGGGAGGTCGTCTTTTGGGAAACCAGCACGCTGAAAATAATTGGCGAAGGCCGACATGACAAGGCGGTCTTCGATTTAGCCTTCTCGCACGATGGTAAGCTCCTGGCCACGGTAAGTGAGAAGGACACGGTCATCCTGTGGGATCCTTCCACGGCCACACAAGTGCGCACGATCGACGAATCGCCGAATCGCAATAAAGACGTTAGAGGCTGCACTTGTGTCGCTTTCTCTGCCGACGATAAGACGATATTCTGCGGCGAGCTTCTCGGTAACGTGGTCGCTCTATCCGTCGAAGGTCCGCTGCTTTACATTCATGGGCCGCTTCGAGCTGGAATCAATTCCGTTGTTGCCTCGACCGATAGCGACCGCATTCTCGTAGCTACGCGCGACGGGAACGTCGAAGTCTTCGAACCCGATTCAACGAACACGTCGCAGACTCTCTCGAACCCTTGGATTGAACAGCTGTACCTGGTTTATGTGGGCAAGGGTAATCCAAATAAGGTAGCAGCAAAGACCGCGGCATCGAGCCCCGACGGCGAAATTGCCGTTGCGGTCGATTCTAGTGGCCATTTCATGGCGTGGCCGCTGGTCGCGCCGCGAAGCGTACTGGGGCGATTTAGAGGCGGCATGTCCGTATCGCGTGATGGACTGCTCGTTACGGGCGTTGTGAGGAACCCCGGCGAACACTACGACCGCGAGGTTCGCGATTTCGCGACCGGCCGTACGCTGCGAACCCTCGAATGGTCGGGATACCCCAACGCCAGCTGTTTTGGCTCCGATTCGACGCGACTCTATATTGGCGAAGATGATGGAACGCTCGCGGCGTTCGATTTGCAACACGACCGATGCGATTGGGCGGTCCATGCGCATGATGACGGACAGATATGGTCGATCGACGTGTCGGCCGATGGCGGGCTAATCACGAGCGGTGGCAGAGATGGCGCCGCGCGAGTATGGAGCACCGACTCCGGCAAGTTATTGGCCGCTGTGACGGGGCAGTCCGACGACGTACACCAGGTGTTGTTTGCTCCCGGCGAGTCCAAGACCAATTCGCCAGGCGGGGTCGCCACGCTTGAAGGGCACACTGTATTCGTCGGCTCCGGGCTAAGCCAGTTTGTTAGCGAATGGCAGCCGCAATCGGACAAGCAGCCACGCCGCATTTCTTTGCCGGGGAGCGTGAAGGCATTGTCTACATCGCCTGATGGCAAGCTGCTCGCCGTGAGCCTCAATCATGGTGGTATTTCACTGTTAGGTACGAACCCCTGCGAGCCGATCGCGTTTCTTGGCCCCGTTGGAAATGCAGTAAACGGATTCCGCTTCATTGATACAGGCAATGCCGCAGAGAACTGGGCCGTTTCCGCGGGAATCGAAGAGCTTCGAGTGTGGGATGTCGCTGCGCGCCACGAAAAGCTCGTTCTCGATACCGGTACGCACTACGACGTCAACTCGCTGGTTGCCAACCCGGAACGCACGAAGATCATCGCGGTCAACTGCGGTACGATCGATTTTCGACTGCCGGAAAAAGTTCGCACACTTGCGCAGTCGCCGTCGCTGCAAAGCCGTGCTGAACTGTACGCCGCATTCGGCCTGTGGAATTGGGTTGAAGCGATCGTCACTCGCAATTCGAACGAACATGAAAGTATTCCAGCGATATCTCAGGCGCGGGCGCATTGGATGACGGGCAATACCGCCGCGGCGCGCCAAGCGTTTGACCTTGCGGTCGCACGACATGAAGTGCCTGGTTGGTACCCCGAGCTTTGTTTATCGGCCGAAACTCCGTCCCGCAAGATTGCTCGATCGCCACCTAAACCCAGACCCGATGACCCCATTCGCAGTCACGCGCCAAGAACATTGTCAGCCGGCGTTATTAGCGCTACCGATTTCGAAACGCTTAAGGCAGCGATCGGTCAAGAAGTTGTCGTAGAAGGCGATGTGCACGCCAGCATTTGGAGCAACACTGGTAATGTGCTCAACATCTATTTTGAAGGTGATGCGCCACGCAGTCCTGCACTCTTGGCCGTCGTGTTTAAAGGCCAGCGTGCGAAGTTCGATGCAGCGTTTCATGGCGATGCGGCCGTGGCCTTCGGTGGCGCGCATCTCCACATTAAAGGCAAGGTCGTCCGCTACAGCGGCCTGAGTGCTCGCTACGTCGGTTGGCCGCAAATCATTCTCGATGATCCGGCCCAGGTGACGATCGTTCCGTAGATCGTGGCCGCGGGACGTCGAAGCCTTCTTCTCCATGTCTCTGGCCACAATTGCGTCTTTTCTTCGACAAGCATATTCCTTTGCGCGAATTCACGCCGTCCGTCGCACTGACTTATGGCGGTCCCTTCGCGAGCGCGCTCAAGACGATGGACCCAAACGATTTACCTCACGTTTGATGTTCACCCGGTGGAAAGGCTAAACGCATGTGTGGCGAACTTAGAATCCCCATTTCAGTTACAAAATCTCGATTTCTTTCTGCGTGCACCGTGGCAATGCTGGCGATCGTAGCCAGCGGCTCGGCGAGCGCCGCTCAGCAGTACGCGATCGACATCGTCCATGACCCATTTCATCCGGGCGTTCGCGATAGCTGGTTTTTCGACGTCAACAACAGCGGTCAAGTTGGCGGTTACATCATTCCACCCGCGCCGGCTCCAAACCGTCGCCAAGCAGTGATCTACCAAAATGGCGCCAGCCAGGTCGTGCTTGCAGGCGAGACGGCGACGGTTCGCGCCATCAACAATCTGGGCGATGCGATTGCAGACTCGACTGCTGGAAGCATGGTGTTTGTCAGCGGCGCGACCGGCACCGTGACGCCGATCAACATCCCCGGAGCCGGCAGTACCTTAGGGGCCGGCGGCTTTTACAACAAACCGTTGAATGACTTGGGTAATGTATTGACCGTCCGATACCTCGACCCCGCGGACATGCCGCCAAGTGCGTTCTCAGGTCTCGGCATTTGGAACGTCAGCGGTTACACGCCACTAACGGCGCTTGACCCGCTCTATCCGTACGTAAACCCGCCGGACGTGAATGACTTCAATAGCGGCCCCAGTTCTTTCACGGCAACCGTAAGTAATACGGGGCTCAACAAGCTGAACCAATTTGCCGCCAGCACCTATGACGAGGGATATGATCCTAAAGACCCGCTCGATCCCGACGACGATACGTCCACCGAAGTGTACAACCACGCTTACCTTTACGACGGGCACGGGGGCTTTAAGTTCCTTGCGCAGCGATCGCCCACAGAGCCGATCCGTCCGATCGAGATTGACGACGCTGGAACTGTCTTGGGCTGGGCCGGCCACGACTTAGCACTGTGGGATTCAACTGGCGCATTGCTATCGGTACTTCCAGCTCCAGCGGCCGGGTTGCTCGAATTCGGCTATGGCGGCGAGCCTTCAGTGCAGCGGGACAACGCAGGGAAGATTGTCGCTATCACGCAGTCAAAAGACGGCATCCTTCTCTACGATCCCACGTCAAATACTTGGACTGACGTCACGCCTTCGATCGGTGGGCTGCCCGCCGGAAGCACCTTCGATTCGATTCAGGGCTTCAACGATCGCGGTGCGTTCGTCGGACTCGTGGCGCCGCCGGGACTACTCGGCACCTACGGGTTTGTGGTAACGCCCGTGCCGGAACCCACAACGTTGGCGCTGTGCGGCTTCGGGCTGTTGGCTACAGCAATACGACGGAGGTCGTGATGGCGCGTTCACGTTTCGACAGGTACACGCGAAAGTGAAACCAACGGGAGTTCAATTCATGGTTAAGTGTCTAGTCGGATATCGTCGCACGTTGCCTGTCATTATCGGAGTATGCTTCGCGGGACTCGGCTCGTATTCGCACGCTGCGAATCTCGTGGCGAATCCCAGCTTTGAATTGGGATCTTTCACCAACCGAGGCGACGGATTTCAGATTCTGCCGCTTGGTTCCACAGCGATCGGGGGCTGGACCGTGATCAATGACGCGTTGGCGTGGGGCACGGTCCCAAATTCTGCTGCAAGTGTAAATCCGATAACTCCTTTCGACGGAACATTCTTCCTCGATCTGCAAGGCGATGGTATCTTCGGCGCCCCTTACGGGGGCGTGATGCAAACGCTGCCGACAGTGTCCGGACAGCAGTATCATTTCGCTTTTGACCTGGGGACCGAGCAGAGCCCGGCTTCCCCAGCGACGCATGGACCAATTTCTGTGGTGGCGACCGCCGGAAGCACATCACTCCCTTTCACGTTCAATCCGGGTGGCACTGGCACGCAGTGGGGCCAGTTCGGATTCGATTTTACTGCGTCCAGCAGTAGCACTCCGATCAGCATCGTTGGAACAGACACGGCTGGCGGAGCATATATTGGCCTTGATCTTGTCTCGGTAACGCTCGTGCCTGAGCCTTCCACGTTGCTCATTGCCTCCCTGGGAAGCATTACTCTGATCGCGGGCACTTCGCGGATGCATTCGAGACGATGAGTCCAAACAAATTCCTCACTCTTGAAACTCAATCGATGGAAAGACTCAACAACCGCAGCGGGCAGACCACGGGTCGCGAAACGTTCGGCCAGCCCACATCGGCCAAACCGCAGAATTGATTCTTGCCCCCGTCCCAGCGCAGTGAATACCTAATGTTTTACAGATCCACTCTACTCGCGCTAGCATTCGTCGTGTTGCCGGTTGTCTGCTACGCGGAGGTTATCACCGCGTATGATCTGACCGGCAGAGCGGGCAATGAGTTCTTCGACTCTGCGACGGCGATGGCCCCGCATGTCGGTGGAGAAGCCCTTTTGCGCGGCACCGGTCTCACCGCGACGGCGGCGGCCAACTCCTTTGCCGCCAGCGGCTGGGATGATAATTCCTCCCGCGATTACTTCACATTCAGTTTCTTCGTCGCCCCCGGTTATCAGGTGACGTTGACCGATCTGTTGATCGCCACACGGTCGTCCAGCACCGGTCCCGGCAGCCTCTGGCTGTACTACAACTACACCGGCACGCTCGACATCGTCCGCGAGACCTTCACGCAGTCTGGCACTACAACGCTCAACAGCGATGTCGACCTCGCCAATTTAACAGTGACGGGAAGGGCAACGTTTACAATTTATCGCGACTCGTTTGCCGCCAGCGCCAGCGGCGGCGCGGTAGCGCCGAGCGGCACGTTCCGCATTGCCAACTATACCGATCCGCTCACGTCTGCGGTTTCGCCCATTACGTTTCTGGGCACTGTGTCCCGCATTGACCAATCCGGAGATTTCGACGGAAACGGCGCCGTGGACGCGGCCGATTACGTCGCGTGGCGCGAAGGCCTTGGATCGGTTAACACGCAAGCGGACTACAATGGGTGGCGAACCCACTTCGGCCAAACCGTCGGCACCGGTTCGCGCGCAAGTGCGAACGAAGCCGTTCCTGAACCATCTGTGATGTTGCTTGCCACGCTGGGTGGTGTTGCGATTGTCGCCGCCCCACGTCGAACGCTTGCCGTTCGGACTTAAGGTTCGGCTCAAGTAAGTAATGCGCTCGCATCCATCTCGGCAGGCGTCGTAAAGTTGCCAAGCGTCATATGAATTTGTTGCTCCACCATTGACCGATATTTCCCGCCTTTGGACATCAGCTCTGCGTGGGTTCCAATCTGGCTGATGTGGCCATGTTCAATCACAACGATCAGATCAGCTCGCGAAATCGTGCTGAGTCGGTGAGCGATGACAAAGCAAGTTCGCCCATTCATAAGAAGGCCAAGACTTTGCTGAATGAGCCGCTCGCTTTCAGTGTCCAGATTGCTCGTAGCTTCGTCGAGGATAAGCACCTTGGGATCGGCCAAGATTGCGCGAGCAATGGCCAGTCGTTGCCGCTGACCGCCGCTCAGTCGTACGCCGCGCTCACCAATGACGGTCTGCATTCCATCGGGCATTCGGTCGATGAACTCGGCGGCGTTGGCAGCTTCCGCGGCGGCTCGAATTTGCTCTGGCGTCGCATATCGCCGCGCATAAGCGATGTTTTGAGCGATCGTGCCGTCGAACAAAAAAACATCCTGTTCAACGATCCCAAGAAGTGAACGAAACGACTCGACTTCATACTTACGAAGATCGCTTCCATCCAGCGTCACGCGACCCGCCTGAGGATCGTAAAACCGCGCTACCAAATTGGTAAGCGTCGTCTTGCCCGCGCCGCTCGGGCCGACCAGTGCCACCGTCTGGCCAGCTTCGATGGTGAGCGAAATGTCGTGAAGTGCCGGAGATTCGCTGCCAGGGTAAGTAAACGTGACGTGCTCGAACGAGATTCGCCCCTCAATCGAGTGCCGGTCTGCTTTCAGTGCACCGGGCACAGGAGGCATCTCTCGACTTTCTTCCAACAAATCGAGCACTCGGTCGAGACCACTCAGGCTGTTTTGAAACTGAGTGGCACTTTGCGCGAGCGTCGCGAGCGGTTCCAGTAGCATCAGTAAATAGACCAGGAACATCATAAGATCACCGACGGAGATACGACCGTCGAGCACGCGACACCCACCATAGTAAAGCAGCGCCGCGCTGGCGATGGGAATGAGAGTTTCCCAAACGATTTCCACAATGCGCATCCACCACCACGCGTACAGCTCCTGCCGGGCCATCAGGTTGTTCTCTGTCGTAAAACGAGCCGCCTCTCGTTTTTGTCGGCTGAACGCTCTCACGATTCGCATTCCAGCAAACGACTCAGCAGCGCTGGCGTCGATTTGCTCTCGCTGTTTGCGAATGACGCGAAACTGCGGACGAATTGCATTGATCCAAGTTCGGTGCGTAAGAAACACGGCCGGCAACAGCACAATCGCACCGAGGAGAAGCGTCCAATCGACCCAAGCTAAAATCGCGAGGCTGCCAAGCAATTGGATGATGGCTCGCCAAGGGTCAAAAACCATACCGAACACGAGTTCGCCAACACTACCGCCGTCTTCCCGTAAGATCGACGCTACGCCGCCCGAGCGAATCTCCTGCACGCGATGAAGCGGCAGCCTTACGGCGTGTTCAAAGACCCGGCGGCGAAGATCCAACTGAATCTGCTTCGACATTTTGGTCGCGCGCCACCGCCCCCAAATGTGAACCATAATCTTCACGAAGGAAGTAATCGCAACAGCGATCACCGTGATGAGCAATAGGCGCCGTGGATCGGCGAGAGTCGGAAACCTTTGCAGCCACTGATCCGGCAAATGCTTGCCGCTCAATCCGTAATCAACAACAAACTTTGTTCCGGCAGGCGGCAGCAGACCGATCAGCGTGGCAATCGTTACCGATGCCAAAATCCAAAACACTTGCCACCGAAATGGTCCAAGCAAGCGAACGAACTGCAACACCAGCTGTTTTGCTGAACGAACTCGGCTTCTTGTCTCGCGCGAGTCGCCCGACGAGTGCGCGCCGCCGCTGGGCAGTTCACGATTCTTTAGCTTCTCTCGATAAAGATCGAACCGCGAGCGACTGCTATTTGTTCGCTGGCTGCTAGTCAGTGGCAGATCGTCGGGATCGGCTTCTGCAGCGGATGTTGGCTTTGTCGAGTTGCTAGACATAGCCAATTGTAGACGGCAGTCGGCTTTGGTCGAGTCGTAAGAACATAGCATTTCTCAATGCTGCCGCCGTATTCGTTCGCACACACTCGAAGCCCCTTACGTTCGGCGGTATCCTAGAGGAACTTAGAATCCGAAGGATATGGCTGGCTCGCCCGAAGAACTTGACCGTGCCACGTCGGGCGAAGGAGATACATCTAATGCAGCCAATTCAAGAAGTCGCATTCCCCACCCTATCGAAAGGCGAGTTCGATCTCGTCAAAACGCTGGCCACTGCCTGCGACTACGCCGATGGTGAAACAGTTTTTCGCGCGGGCGAGGCCGAAGTTGATTTGTACATCGTCGAGTCGGGTCAGATCGAGATTCGCAATCCCACCGATGACGATCGAGTGATCGTAACTCACGAGCCGGGGCAGTTCTCCGGCGACATCGATCTTTTGACCGGTCGTCCCGTCATTGTTACCGGCGTGGCGAAAGGCAAAACGCGCGCTTGGAGAGTTGCCCATAGTAATCTCAGATCGATTCTGAACCGTGTGCCCACTTTGGGTGAAAAGCTGATCGTTGCATTCACTCGCCGACGAGAACTTCTAGCTGCGTCCGGTGTATCGGGTTTGCGAGTCATTGGCGCGGGGCGTTGCCGAGACACGAACACGGTTCGTGAATTCTTGTATAAGAACTTTGTGCCTTTTCGGTGGCTGGATATCGAAACTGAAGAAGGACAAGCGGCGTTTAAAGCCGTCGGTTCGCCGTCGAAAACCCCGGTTATCGAATGCGGCAATGGACGCGTTCTCGCAAACCCTTCGTTGCGCGAGCTGGCGAACGAAGCTGGCATCTGGAAGCATTGTCCGTCGCGCGAGGTCGATTTCGCGATTGTAGGAGCAGGACCAGCCGGCATCGCTGCGGCCGTCTATGCGGCATCCGAAGGGCTATCGACGTTGATGCTTGACCGGCTCGGGCCCGGTGGGCAAGCGGGCGGCTCTTCTCGAATCGAAAACTTCATGGGGTTTCCTGCCGGGCTCAGTGGTGCTGACCTCGCTTCCCGTGGCATATTGCAAATGCTCAAATTTGGCGCGCAGATTGTCACGCCTGTTGTCGTCGAGAAGCTTACGCCTGCCAAGACGGTCGGTGATTTTCATCTGCTTCACTTGGATTGCGGCGCCGAGATTCGTTGTCGCGTCGTGCTGCTCGCGCTCGGCGTTCTTTGGCGCCGGCTCGAGGCGACAGGCGCCGACCGTTTTACCGGCGCCGGCGTCTACTATGCCTGCACGACTGTCGAGGCCGACTTGTATGATGGCACGGATGTCGCCGTGGTCGGGGCCGGCAATTCGGCTGGCCAAGCGGTGATGTTTCTCTCAGAGTGCTGTCCCGCGCGCAAAGTTCATTTGCTCATTCGTCGAACGCTGGGTCCCGGAATGTCCGAGTACCTATCGAGCCGGATCAAGTCGGCAAGAAATGTGGTGATTCACGAGCAAACCGAGATTGAATCGGTCGCGGGCGACCGACGACCGGAGCGGATCACTCTTAAAAACAATGCCACGGGTCAACAGCAAGAAATACCTTGCTCGGCCTTATTCATATTTATCGGCGCTACGCCTGCGGCCGACTGGCTGCCGCCCGAAATCGGTCGCGATACGAATGGCTACCTCTTAACCGGAACCGATGTGGTCCGCTCCGGACGCTGGCCCTGCGCCAATCGCGATCCATGCCCACTGGAAACCACGATTCCCGGGGTGTTGGCTGCAGGAGACATTCGCGCCGGCTCCACGAAACGTGTTGGGTTCGCCGTTGGCGATGGATCGCTGGCCGTAACTTGCGCTCATCGTTTGCTTTCAATCACTCGTTAAGAACGGATTGCGCGCCTCATGGCATTAGTTACCGCAACTGTCGATTCTCCGAGCAGCGTAGAAACGACTCTCACGGGGCGTAGCATCGCGCCGGGGTTGGGTATGGGACGAGCTTGGGTCGTGGGCGATTTGCTCACCTATAGCGGTGATCTGCGTACGATCGGCGCGCACGAGATCGACGGCGAGCTATCGCGCTTAACCACCTCGTTTGAGCAAACGTTGGCGGAACTTCAGGTGTATGCGGAACGCATAGAGGCCGAATTTGACTCGGTATTGGCCGGTGTGTTTCGAGCACACAGCGCAATGCTTCGAGATCTATTCGCTTCGGGCGAGTTTGAAAAAGAGATGCGGGCTTCGCTGATCACCGCGGAGGCGGCTGTCCGCCGAATCTTTCAAAAGTGGCATCAAAAGTTTCGCGAAATGGAAAACCAAACGTTTCGCGAGCGGGCGGACGATTTACTCGACTTAGGCCGCACTCTTCTTCGGCGGCTACTCAATGAAGGCGAAGTCAGCCTGAAAACAATTCCGCCTAATAGCGTTCTGGTGGTCGAGCGATTGCTTCCATCGGATGTTGTGGTACTTCCCAAGGCCAACGTCGCCGCGGTGATTGTTGAATCGTTAGGGCAAGGTTCGCATGCCGCTTTGCTTGCCCGCGAGAAGGGTATTCCTACAATCACGGAAATTGAAGGCGTTTGTGCTCGCGTTGCAACTGGGGTCGACCTACTTGTCGATGGTTTTCACGGCACGCTCGTTATCGCTCCCGCCAAGACTACTTGCGCAGAATTCCAAGAGCGATTGGGCAAATGGCACGCTACTCTCGCTCGCTGCAAGGGAGCTTGCCGCGATCCGGCTCGGTCGCTCGACGGCCAATTGATCACGGTAGAAGCCAATATCGGCATCGAAGACGACGTCGAGCTGGCCCTCGACAATGGAGCAGACGGAGTCGGCCTATTGCGAATCGAGCAACTATACTTCGCTCGCAAACTGCCACCGACCGAAGACGAATTGTTTGCAGAGCTTCAACAACTGGTCGCGCCGCTCGGCAAGCGCCCAGTGACAGTTCGACTTCTGGATATTGGTGGCGACAAACCCCTCCCATACCTGCGCCTTGTGCAGACAGCAAACCCTGTCCTAGGCCGCCGTGGAGTGCGTCTACTGTTGGACTATTCGCAACTTGTCCGTACGCAATTTGGCGCACTGCTTCGCCTGTGCGAAGAGCATCCGCTTCGCGTATTGATTCCCATGGTGACTGTCGAAGATGACATCCGCCGCATGCGGGAAGTTTTCGATGCGCTGTGCGCCGAACGCAAGATCGCAATTCCTCCGAAGTTCGGTTCGATGATTGAGACTCCCGCCGCGGCGCTCGCCGTGCCTACTCTCCTAAAGCATGTCGACTTCTTCTGCGTCGGAACGAATGACCTGACGCAATACACAATGGCAGCCTCTCGCGATGATGCCGCTGTGAATGACTATTATTTAGAGAGTCATGAGTCGATCATGCGATTGTTGTCAATCGTTTTGGCGGATGCCGGCGGAAGGCCGGTTACTCTCTGTGGAGAACTCGCCGGCAGCGAAGCTTGGCTTCCAAAACTGTTGCAACTGGGCTTTCGCTCGCTAAGCATTGCGCCGACCGTTATTGCCGCGATCAAGGCCGCAGTTCGCAAAATTGATATCTCCCATTCGTATTGATGTCTCCTCCCCCAAGAAGTTCGCAGGAAGAGTGGTTCATTTCACCTTGCGCCATAAACCGGCATTGCGCCGCGGGCCTGGAAATATACGTTCGAATACGCCGCCACCTTCAACATCATTCGCTACGCTTCGTCGGATTGCGGCCCAAGAACGGATACTGCTCGATATCGATGACGCTGCCGCTAATGGGCCGACTTTCATCCGAAATCCAGTACACGGCCGCCTCCGCGATTTCCGCTGGCGCGATAATCCGTCCGCTCGGAGCATACTGTTTGGGAACCCTATCCGGCCAATCCGGCGGCAATCCATCCGCGAGCTTGTACTGGTACTCATTGGGAGTCAGCACCCAGCCAATGTTGAAATGATTTACGCGCACCTGGTCATAGCACAGCGCTTCCGCCAAGTTGCGAGAAAGTGTCATGAGCGCGCCCTTTGAAATGCTATACGCCAGCAAGTTGCTCATTCCCGCGTACGCGTTCACAGATCCGATATTCAGCACACAGCCGCGCGTACTCTTCAAATGCGGCAGAGCAGCTTGAATTAGCAACAATGGCGCACGCACATTGACGCCCATCACCTTGTCAAAAAGTTCGACACTGGTAGTTTCGATATCGCTTCGAACCACATACGCCGCGTTGTTAACAACAGCATCGACTTTGCCGAAACACGAAACGACTTGAGCGATCAAGCGCTCCGCCGATCCCGCTTCCGCAAGATCGCCAGCGACAAAGATCGCTCGCGCACCCAATTCGTCCGCGATTTCAAGCCCACGCTCGGTCTTGAGCCCATGCAACACCACATGAGCCCCTTCTTGCCAAGCGCGTCGCGCGATCGCTTCACCGATGCCCGTCGTGCTGCCCGTGACCAGAATGGCTTTGTCTTTCAATCGCATCGTTGAGCACCTCAACTCGCCTAAAACCAATCCGAAGGGATTTGGTCGTTGACCGGATCATAGTCGACAGCTCAATTACGCCGAACGAACTTTGAGCTTTCGGCCAAAATCTTCTCAATTGGTTTGGCACCCAGATTTCCGGCCGGTTCGCATTCATGGTAGAGTAATGGGTGAAATCCCGCCTCGCTCGGCCCCTCCCCTTCGCCGATAAATGCGTCTCAACCTGCCTGCATTCGCCCTTTCCGCCTCGCTGCTCGCGCAAACCAGCAGCGCCGCCGTCGATTTTGTAAAAGACGTGCAGACCATCCTGGAAAAAAACTGCGTGTCGTGCCACTCCGCCGAAAAATCGGAAGGCGGCCTCAATCTCACCACTCACTCGACGGCATTTACTACCGGTAACAATCCGCCCGCGATTGTTCCAAACAAGCCCGAAGATAGCCCGCTCTACACTCGGACAATCGTGCCAAATGATGACTCCACGCTAATGCCCCCCACCAAGCAAGGTGGCCCGCTCGATCACACCGCGACCGAGACGCTCCGCCGCTGGATCGCCGAAGGCGCCGATTGGCCAAAGGATTTGGTGCTAAAAACGCGCGCGAAGAAATCCGCGGGCGATCCGAATTCCGATGATCTCGCGTTGGTACAGAAAATCCACGACCAAATCATCGAGCGCGCGAAGGCCGACAATAAATTCGGTGACTACGCGGCCAAGATTCCGAAGACCGGCGCGTCGTATCAAATGGTCGCCATTAAGGGCGGCGAGTTTCTCATGGGCAGCCCTCCTAAGGAGAAAGATCGCGACGGGAACGAAGGCCCGCAAAAGCAAGTTAAAGTCTCGCCATTCTGGATGGGCAAGTATGAAGTCACTTGGGACGAATACGAGCCGTTCATGATCACCCCAATCGACCGCTTCAAAAACGGCACGCGAAAAGATTTCGACCCAGCTGCCAAATATCCAGACGTAGACGCCGTAACCTCGCCCACCGCTCCGTATGTCGAAATGAGTTTCGGCATGGGCCAAAAAGGCTTCCCGGCGATTTCGATGACGCAGCACGCCGCCAACAAATATTGCGAATGGCTCAGTGCGCAAACAGGCCACTTCTATCGCCTGCCAACCGAAGCCGAATGGGAGTACGCGTGCCGCGCCGGAACGACGACCGCCTACTCGTTTGGTGACGATCCAGCGAAACTCTCCGAGTACGCCTGGTACAGCGCAAACAGCAACGAAAAGTACCAAAAAGTCGGCAAAAAGAAGCCCAATCCGTGGGGACTCTACGACATGTACGGCAACGTCATGGAATGGACGGCCGACCAATTCGTACCCGATTACTTTCAGCGTCTAAAATCGCCGTCGGCCAACCCGCTAGTCCGCCCACAAACCCTTTACCCGCGCAGCGTCCGCGGCGGCGGTTGGGCCAGCGACGCCGTTCAACTCCGCTCGGCTGCCCGCCTGGGCTCCGACCCGAGCTGGGAACAACAAGACCCGCAACTCCCCAAGAGCATCTGGTATCTTACAGATGCACCTTGGGTCGGCTTCCGACTCCTACGCCCCGTCGAAATTCCCTCGGTGGAAGAAATGTTTTTCTATTGGAACAGCTCGACGGACAAGTTTTGATTTCGTTAAAACCTTAATGCCAATCGATTCGTAATCGAAACAACCTAAGGAACCATCAGGTGGATCAACAAGCACGCCAAACGGATCGTCGCGAATTCATCAAGTACGCTGGGGCCGCCACCGCGCTCTCCGCACTGGCCGTGCCGCGTGTATTCGCCTCCGCGGGCGCCGACCACAAACTTCAGATCGCGCTCGTCGGTTGCGGTGGCCGCGGTACCGGAGCTGTCGTCGATGCCCTCACCGCCGCGAGCTACCCCATCAAGCTCGTCGCGATGGCGGACGTCTTCCAACACAAGATGGATGAAAGCGTCACCGCACTCGAACGGCAGTACCAGGCTACCCCGGACCTCGTTCACGTTCCCGATGAAAAGAAATTCATCGGCTTCGACGCCTTTAAACATGCGATGGACGCGCTGCAGCCAGGCGACATCGTCATCCTCGCAACCCCGCTGGCGTTTCGCTGGGTTCACTTCCAGTACGCTATCGACCGCGGCCTCAATGTGTTCATGGAGAAACCGCTCGTCGCCGACACCCCCTCGGCCAACCGTATGCTCGACTTGGCGAAAAAAGCCGATGCAAAGAACTTAAAAGTCGCCGTCGGCCTCATGATCCGTCACTGCCGCGCTCGCCAAGAACTACACAAACGCATCAGCGACGGCGAAATCGGTGACCTCATCGCGATGCGCGCCTATCGCATGCACGGACCCGTCGGCTCCTGCTTCTCCACATCCCGGCCGAAGGATCGCGACGAACTGCTCTGGCAAATCGAGCGATTCCACAGCTTCATCTGGGCCAGCGGTGGCCTGTTCAACGATTTTTACGTCCACCAAATCGACGAAGTCTGCTGGATGAAAAACGCCTGGCCGATTAAGGCCCAAGCCCTCGGCGGCCGGCACTTCCGAGGCGACAATGTCGACCAAAACTTCGACAACTACTCCGTCGAATACACGTTCGAAGACGGCAGTAAGTTTTTCTTCGACGGCCGCACGATGATCGGTACGCGTAACGATATGTCGAGCATCGTACACGGCACGAAAGGTTCCGGCATCGTCAGCACCTCCGGCCACTTTCCCGGCAACTGCCGAACGTTCAAAACGCAGAACCAGGACAAAGAATCGACCGTATGGCGTGCGAAGCAGCCCGAAGCGAATCCATACACCATGGAATGGAAGGACCTCTTGGAGGCCGTCACAAATGACGAGCCTTACAACGAAGTCCCGCGCGCAATCCAAGCCTGCCTCGTCGCCAACATGGGTCGCATGGCCGCCCACACCGGCCAGGAAATCACCTTCGACGACATTCAATCATGCCCGCACGTAATGTCGCCAGGCGTGGCCGAGTTCACGACTGGGTCCCCTGCCCCAGTCCTAGCAGGCCCGGACGGAAAATATCCAGTGCCGACACCTGGCGTCACGGTCGATCGCGAATACGGCACAGCGTAGGACGCCCGGCTAAGACTTTGTGCCGCCCAGCGCACGCAGGTGGCGTTCAAAATGGTCCGCCAACACTTCCGTGTACGTATCCGTGTACGCCTGCAGTAGCTGCCGGATCAAACCGCCGAGCTCCGGATCCATAAGAATTGTACCGAACGTGCAATGCAGCACCTGCCTCCCCGGCGCCGTAAAGCCCTTTCCCGCGGGAACGTCGCACCAGCGTTCGAGATAGACCTTCTCAAGTTCGATCACGCTCACCGTATTTTCCGCCGCGGGCAGCTTGTTGACATCAGCGCTCACGTGATAAGTCGCCTTATCTCGATCGTAGAATCGACGTGCGACTTCAATCACTCGGCGGAAAAGCGATTCGTCATGCCTGGCCACGACGCGCAAGGCCTCCAGATAACTCGTACCAGCCGTTTTCACATGCAGGCAGCCGTTTGTCGTTCGCGCCAAAATCGGATACAGCGAGAGCTTGTCCGAACCGGAATGCAGACTCAACTTATACGGCCCTAGCTCTCTCGCTAACGCCGCATGATCTTCGAGCGATCGTTCCAACTCGCTCAAATCGCCTTTGTAATCAACCCCCTTTTCGAATTCGCCAACAAATCTCGGCGCAAGGCTAATTAACCGCAAGCCATGCTCTCGAAACTGGTCGGCGATGATGTAGTGTTCCGCCAGCGACGTCGGCTGCCGCGTTTCGTCGATGCTCAATTCGAGCTCAAACGGCCGCTCGGCCGCATCGCTCACATTCCGAATGTAACTGGCCAGTTCAATCGCGTGCTTGATTGCCCGCCCATACTTGACCGCGCACCGCATGGCTGCCTGCTCGTCGATCGTAAACGACCGGCCACCAGACAACGACTTTCGATAGTTCAGATACTTCGAATACCAGCTAACCGACGCCACGATTTTTTCGAACCGTTCGCGCAGCGCCGGCTCGTCATAGTCGTCCGCATTACCATCTACGTAATCAGACGGATCAATCGTGAAAAACGAAAAGCCCGCGGCAGATGTTATGTCGACGTCAGCCGGAGTTTTAAGATGGTCGGCATCCGCACCGCTCGCCCCTTGCCATTCTTCGGCGTCCATCCCCCACACCGCGGCATCAATTACGTCGCTTGGCGTGCGCCCGGTGCGCCCCATTTCACGAATTGATTGCTGAGCAAAGATTGGCGCAAATCCGCCGCCAGCCCGCTTCATGGCTTCAATGTGCCCCGGCGTGGCAAGGCCGATTCGGTCACCGAACCCAAAGCTCGGAGTAAGGTCGAGTGTGGAAAACCGATTTATCGTCGCGGTAGTGCTCATCTTAATCGAGATTGATCATGGCCTTGATGACGCCCGTTTCCGGTCGGGTGAACGACTCGAACACGTCGATCACCTCTCCAAATGCCGCTCGGTGCGTTATCCATCGCGACGTGTCAATCTGCCCCTCTTCAATTTGCTTGATAATCCGATGGAAGTCATCGGGTAACGCGTTTCGCGACGCCTTCAACGTCATTTCTCGAGAGTGGAACAGTCGGTCCGAAAATACAATATCTTGCGTCGTTATTCCAACGTAAACGAGCGTCCCCGTGTGCGCCACGTAGTTAAGTGCGTTATTCATCGAGGCGGCGCTACCCGTCGCATCGAGTACGATCGGAAACAACTCGCCGCCCGTTATTTCTCGCAGTTGATCGAGTTCACTCCCATCGCCACGAGTTTGCACCGTGTGCGACAAATCATACGTACGCCGACAAAAGTCCAGTCGCTCGGCGTTCATATCCAGCATCGTCACGTTGCTGCCCGCCAGCCGCGCGAACTCCAGGACCGACAACCCGATCGGCCCCGCGCCAAGGATGAGCAAGTGCTCGCCACCCCTTGGTGCCGCACGGTTCACCGCGTGGCAGCCAATCGCCAGCGTTTCAACCAACGCCAACTGCTCAAACGTCAGCTTTTGCGAAGGATGCAACTTACTGGCCCGCACGACAAACCGCTCGCGCAGCCCGCCATCCGTATGAACGCCGAGAACCTGCAATTCTTGACAACAGTTCCCCGACCCGCGGCGGCTCGCAAAACTGTTGGGATTATTCATGTACGGTTCAATCGAACAGCGATCCCCAGGCTTCACATTCTCGACGCTCGAGCCAACGTCCACGACTTCCACACCGAGCTCATGCCCCGGTATCCGCGGATAGCTGAACAACGCAAACTTGCCCAAGTACGCACTCGTATCGGTGCCGCATACTCCAACACTGTGCGTGCGCACCAGCGCCTCATCCGGCGCGAGCGCCGCCGGCTCGTCAATTTCGAGGCGTTTGAACGTACGGGGTGACTCTAATTGCAGCGCTTTCATCACGTCCTACTTAGTTACATTGCCGTTTCAATTTTCAATGTAGCAGTCCGCGCGCTGACACAACAGCGCGGGCCGCTTGCGAAATTCAATTTGAACTCGTCGCGCCGCATCGGTTCGTTTTTTGTCCAAACACGTTTCGCAAAAACGGAACATCCGACCATTTTATTGCCATTTTTTGCTCGCGCGTTTTTTGCCCATAAGCATATAATCGAAAGCATTCGGCGGATGACCGCAATGACTCAGGAGTTCGGTTGGCATGCTGCTCAATTCTTTTATGCGCTACCGGTGGGTGCCGCTGGCGGCCTGCCTCTCGCTCGTCGTCCACACCGTCGACGCGCAACTGCCATCCTTTTCCGGCGCTGAAGGATTCGGCGGAACGTTCACCGGAACCGCGCCTGCGGGCGGTTGGTTCTCCAACGCGTCCGTCTATCACGTAACTACGACGCAAGACCTGCTCGACGCCGGCGGCAAGCCCGTCTTCGGCACCTTGCGCGGCGCTTTCTACGATTACACCAATCCAAGTTCGCCGAAGCAGCAGATTTCGAATCGCATTGTTGTGTTCGACGTCGGCGGCACGTTCGATATCTCGGCCAATAGCCTCGACATCAAAACCGCCAACAACATCTACATCGCCGGCCAAACCGCACCCGCCCCCGTCACGATCTACGGCAACACGGCCCAGATCACCAAGAGCAACAACACGATGACCAGTAACGTCATCCTCCGATATTTGACGTTCCGTAAGGGTACCGGCGATGGCTCCGACTCCATCACCTTCGCCGGCGGAAACGGCCCGGGTGACACCGTCGCAACGAACATGATCATCGACCACGTCTCCGCCACCTGGTCTGAAGACGAAGTCCTCTCCGTCGCGAACAACAACACAAACGTCTCCGTGCAGTACACGATGATGACCGACTCGCTCACTTCAGGTCATCAATACGGTTCGCTCATCCGTCCGAAAGTGAATTCGCAAGTCACCTATCAGCACAATCTCTACGGCAACGACAAAAGCCGAAATCCCCGCGCCGGCAGCTACAACAACCAGCAGCTCGATTTGGATTTCCGCAACAACGTCGTCTACAACTACAGCGACCGCGCCGGCTACACCGGCGGCGCCAGCGAAACAGACACCGAGTACGTGAACCTGAACTACGTAGGCAACTACGTGATCGCCGGCCCCTCGACCCCAAACGGAACCAGCTCAAACACGGCCTTCACGATGGACGTGTCGAGCTTCTACAACCTCACGAACAATACCGTCCTCGCCACGCCCAAGGATCCGATCGCGTTGAAAGCCTACCAGTCCGATAACCTCGTCGACTCGAACCATAACGCCATCCGCGATGGCGTCGACACCGGCTGGGGCATGTTCATCGCTTCCGACGGCACAACGACGCGCCCCTATCCAGATTTCAACTACGGCCCCAATTGCTGCCGGCAAGCACGGTGGTGGGAGAATCCGCCGTCGTGTAATCGCTGGTTTTCCAGTTGGTGATGAGGGCGTAACGGGCAGTGGGACCATTGGCTGGGCCGACGTACGTGAGCGGCGTGGGCGCGGGAAACTAAGCGCGGATACCATCAACTTCTCGCTCACGAACAACGGCGGCACCCTCGCACCCGGCGATCCGATCGGAGCAACCGAGTCCAACGCATTGCCCACGAACATTGGCCAAACGCACGTCGTCGGCGACTTAACGCTTGCTGCAGGCGCTCTTCAAATCGAGCTTTCATCGCTCGCCAGCTTCGACAAGTTGCTCGTCGACGGAATCGCTACCCTCGGTGGCAACCTCTTGGTCTCGCCCCTGAATGGGTTCACACCCACAAACGGCAACAGTTGGCAAATCATGACGGCGAGTAGTTTTACCGGCCACTTCAGCTCGATCACGGCAGGATATTCCGTACAAC
>JABDGM010000028.1 GCA_013286045.1 Planctomycetota bacterium
CTGGCTAACGCCGTATTCAATCTTCAGGCTGCGATCGCGGAGAGCGGGGCCTTGGTAACTTTCGATCCATTGCCGACGGTGGCGGCCGAAGAGGTCTTGCTGATGCAGCTTTTCCAGAATCTCATCTCCAATTCGATCAAGTACCGAAGCAAGGAACTTCCGAGAATTCATATCTCGGCGGAGCGTGACGGGGAAGGCTGGCGGTTTTCAGTGCGCGACAATGGGATCGGCATCGAGCCGCAAGACGCAGCCCGGGTATTTGGCATGTTCAAACGCTTGCACGGAAGTGAAATTCCCGGTACGGGAATTGGTCTGGCGATTTGCAAAAAGGTGGTGGAGCGCCATGGCGGAAAAATCTGGGTAGAATCCGAGCTGGGCCGCGGCGCAACCTTTAGGTTCACCATTCCCTCCTCGCGCGCGAACTGACAATGAGCGGCTCCGATTCAATCCGCATGGAAGAAGAAGTCCACAACCAGATGGACCGCGCAAATGCGGATTTCGAAGAATTTGTGTCTAGGATGGCTCACAACCTTCGCGAGCCTCTCCGGGAGATCGCATCATACAGTCAATTGATGTCCGAAACCTCCGCCGGAAGTCTCGATTCCGGCGCGGGCGCATATCTGGCGAGCATTCGGGAGGCAGCCGCGAGAACGCAGTCCCTGCTTGCCGATGTGGTGGACTACTGGGCAGTGGGCGGCCGCGACAGGCCAACCTCTTCTACTGACATGGAGCCGGCGCTGATTCAGGCGCTACTCTGCGCGGAACGGCAGATTACTGAGCGGAACGCTGTGGTCACTCATGCCCCCCTGCCGCGTGTGACCGGAGACTTCGGCTTACTGACCAAGGTGCTGCATCATCTGATTAAGAACGCCATCGAATACTGTAATGAGCCATCTCCGCGCGTCCATATAGCATCCAGGCGGGTGGATCTCGATTGGGTTTTCTCGGTTCAGGACAACGGCCCTGGCATAGAGCCCGCGTTCCAAGGCAGAGTCTTCGAAGTTTTCAGGCGTTTACACGGAAATGAATATCCAGGCAACGGGCTGGGGCTGGCCTTCTGCGCGAAGGTTATCGAGTGGCACGGCGGGCGGATATGGGTCAAGTCGACGCTGGGGGCGGGATCGACATTCTATTTCACTCTGCCTGCGGCAGATTGATAGGCCTTGACGAGAGAGCGGCGTGCTCACGCCGCCAACGGCAAGGGCACGGGTCGCGAACGAACAAGCTCTTGTTCGCCGCCCCTGCGATGCTTGTGGAGAGGCGACAGGCTACGCCGGATCTTTTCCGCGCGTAGCCTGGACGCCCTTCACAATCGCAAGACCCAAGAGTACGATGGCCCCAGCTACGATCCAATGAGCCGCCACATGCAGGATTACGGCTCCATAGATCAATCCGCCGATCAAAATCAAGAAACCGAGAATGTAGATTCCGAATGACACGGCAGGTCCTTTCTTGGGCGTTTAGCGGAGCATGCCGAGCAGGTACATAACGAGCAGGATTACCAAAATGGTCCCCAGCCCTAAGCCCGCGCCCCCACCATAACCCCAGCGGCTATGGCCGTAGTATCCGCCACCGCCGCCGAGCACCAGCAGCAAGATTATGAGCAATATCAGCATCGTCGATCACTCCTTCTTTCGAGAATGTTCGTCCTCGAAGACCTTCTCCACCTGCGACACATATCCGGTACTCACTACAGCACCTTTGGGGCCAAGGGACTAAAGGCATGGCCAGGCTAGACCCTAAGTATGCGGATTCGCGTCAGTCATCGCGGCGCTGGAAATAATAGGCGCACCCATTTTTGCCGGTCCGGCGCCTCGGTCTAGCGGGCCTCCAACGTCGACAACAGTCCTAGCAAAAGCTGCATTTTCAGGTGCAGAGCTTGCGCATTGTCTCTTGTCGCTCTCCAGCCCAGCGGTAGCTGTTTCAGTCTTTGATGACTCGGAATTCGGCCAGTGCCGTGCAAGGTATCCCAGTTAAAGCGGACTGGGGTCGGACCGATCGAGTGCTACGGGGCAAAACGGGAACTGGGTCCAGACACTAGGCTCGCGTTTCTGGGAGGACTTGGTAATGGATTTGGCGCGAATACTGGCCGAATTGCACAAAGAGCGTGATGCAATCGATGAGGCCATTCACGACCTGGAGCGCCTGGCTGGCAGACAACGCCGCCCACTCAGTGTTTCGACTAAGAGCACGGCAGTGGCGCAAAATGGCTCCTTCGGCAATATGCCACCGGAAGAAGGCAGCTAAGAGCATCTCCGAAAGGGAAACGTGCGGCGTTGTATTGTAAACTAAGCAGCCCACAGCCAATAGCTGTCACGGATGGCGGACCGGCGAGTCCCGCCTGTTTCGGGTGCAGATATCGCACTTTTACTGCCCGTGAGATTCCGTTTCATCCACATGCTCCGCTAACTCCCGGCCACGAAAGAGGAACGCCATGAACCTAGCATCTGTACAACACGGGGTCCGCGATATCCTCGAAACCAAACAGGCAGAGCTAATGGGAGTGTTGCGGAACCGCGACGGCATTGCGATCGAAAAGAGCGCGGATCAAATGGACGAGATTCAATATGCGTCGGAACGCGATCTCGCGATCCGAAACGTAGACCGCGACTCGAAGTTGCTGCGTCAGGTGAAGGCCGCGCTCACTCGGATTCACGCTGGGCATTTTGGAACCTGCCTCGATTGCGAAGAGGCGATAAGCCCCAAACGCCTCGCCGCCGTGCCATGGGCCATGCGCTGTATCCGGTGCCAGGAAGTCTCCGACAGTGATGGACCGGAGGCGGTGGATGTTAGCGAGGTTGTCCAGAACGCCGGGTAATTCGGTGATCCGCTAGCCGGAAGCACCTTACCGCGATTGTTTTGTCACGACTCGCAGTGAGGAGTCACCAGCAAGGTCTCTGAACTTGACCCCGCCCCGCGTCTTGAACTCGTGACGGGAAACGGCGACTTCGACCTCGTCTATGGCGGACCACTCAACCCGTCCTAACATCGATAGAAACAGGGGAGTGCCATCCTCGAGCCTGGCAGGCCACGAGATGACAAGCCGAACGCTAAGACCGATGCGTAGATCATGGTTGCCGGCAAAGCGGACGGCCTTCGAGCCAATTGAAAGAGTACGGCCGGAGCCGCACATCGCGCTATCCGCGTGGCTTTCGTAACGCAAGGGAAGTTCAATGCGATAAGGGGACAAGGATTTGGGGTACGCTGGGGGTTTGTGTGGCATTAGGCCGGTCATGGTACGGGGACGGATAAGCAAAATCATCCATCCCCTCCCGCACGATGCGGGCCATCCTTAGATTACCGGCCGGGGCCGGGCGTGCCGATCACCGTGCCAATCACTTCGCCGGAGATCACTAGTTCCACGCGCCGGTTCTGTTGCCGGCCTTCCGCGGTGTCATTCGATGCCACCGGCTGTCCCTTGCCGAAGCCCTTCGACGTAACCGAAGCCGCGGCCATGCCCTGGCCGGTCAAGTATTGCCGCACCGAGTCGCCCCGCTGTTCGGAAAGCGTCTGATTGTAGTCATCGCCGCCGACGCTGTCGGTATGGCCTTCCACATCCAGCCTGAGACCCGGGTGCCCGGCGACGATGCCAGCCACTTTGGCCAGCTTCTCTCGCGCCAGCGGGCGCAACGTGAACTTACCGGTGTCGAAGAGGACATCCGACATGTTCACAATCAAGCCACGCGCCGTGTCTCTGGTCTGAAGAATGGCGTTGAACTGCGCGAGTAACTGGATTCGCAGTTCCGACTTTTCCTTGCCCAACCTATCGAGCTCAGCCTGACTGGCCGCTCGTTGTGAATCGTTTTCCAGCTTCAATCGATCGGCATCGGCGGCGGCAGCGGCCAAGCGCGAGTCGCTGTCACTCTTGGCGTTCGTCGCCTTCATTGCATTTTCCTGCTTCAGGCGTTCCGCCTCGGCGCCCGCGGCGACCAAGCGCGCGTCGCTGTCATTCTTGGCGTTCGTTGCGTTCGTTGCATTTTCCAGCTTCAGGCGAGCGGCCTCGGTGGAAGCGCTAGCCAGGTTGGCGTCGTTTTCGTGCTTCAAACGATCGGCTTCGGCCGAGGCGGCAGTTGCCTGCGACTGCGCTTTGATGCGCGCAGCTTCGGCCTCGCGAGTGACACGGTCTGTTTCGGATTGCGCCGCTGCCTGGCCGTTTGCGGCGCGTGCCTCACGGTCCATCGACCCTTGCCGTTCCGCGGCCAAGGCATCGTCATCCTGGCGCTTGACCGCGATCGCCCGCGCGTCTTCCGCCATCTGGACGGCTTCACGTGCGGTCATCGCCACGGGCTTCATGCCTGCGTTGCGGGCGAAATATGCTTCGGATTCCGCCAGGCTCTTCTCGGCCTTCTTGAAGCTTTCGGTGGCGAAGCGATCGGCGCCCATGGCGCGCGCGATCTGGACGGCATTGCGCCCTTCATAGAGTTCGAGGGGCACTTTCTTATCGGGCTTGAGGAAGAGCGGGTTTGCAAGCCGTGTGTACTGTCCGCGCTGCAACAGCTCGTACTTGGCGTCCATCTCTTCGATCTTGCCGACGGTGTCCGTGCGGACCACGTTTTCCATCACGATCAGGTCGCTGGGCTTGTTCACCGCAAAGTAAGGTTCGGCAGTGACAATCAAGCCGAACACCTGCAGATCGGTGCTTACGGTGAGCTTGCTCTTGGTTCCATTCAACAGCACTTCGCCTAAGTTGGCGGTACGGCCTTCAGGCGTAATCGCCCACAAAACATAGGTGAGATATTCGGCCCCGTTCTTGGTCGCGGATTGCAGGCCCTCGAAATCGGCGTCGATTTCGATGCGACCCTGCTTGCTGGAAACGTTGGCAACGCCCCGAGCCGCTGGAAGCAGGTCGGTTCCGCGAAAATCGACCTTAGTCCAGCCACTGCGATGTTGGTAACTGACAGCCTTCACGGTCCGGGAGGTTACGGAGACGCGAAAAACAGGCATCGCGCTGTCCTGGGCGGAAAGAATTCCGCATGCCAGAAGGAAAGCGCCCGCGAATTTCATTCGATTCATTGTGCTTGTGATTTTCATAATGTTATTGACCGGAACGAGCCGATTTCTCCCCGCGTTCAGCGGAGTATTTGTTGAGTAAGTCGAGCAGTCTAACCGCAGATCGGGGCGCATGCACCGACGTATTTACGATTTCGCGGTTCTCCAGCTTCTGGCCGTAGAGCGTGGCGTTATCGTCCAGATCCTGCCGCAAAGTAGCGCCTTCCAAGGCGATGCCCGCGAACAGCCCCTGGGTGCGCGACCAAGAAAGAATCTCGGCGTGCATTTGGGCGTCGGTTTGAGCGGTGGCGGTGCGTCCCACCGGGCCTGCGGCGACAGAGCCTTCCGCACCCAGCGTGAACTTGCTGGCGAGCAGCTTTTCCTTGCCGCCCTCATTCGTCACCAGCATGATCAAATCGGTCTCCGATCCGCCGATCTGGAAGCCCACGCTGCCACCCTCGATGCGAACCGTTCCCGGCGCCGACCAGCCGGTCCCGCCGTGCTTGCGGCAGGATAGATATCCCTTACCGTATTTGGCGCCAAAGAAGAAGGCGGCCGTTTTGAGTCCGGGGACGATGATGATGCAGTGCGAACTTGCCAGCAGGTCCTGCGGGATGCCCTTATCAGGCGTCGACATCACTTCGGAAAATACAACGGCGGCGGCTTCCAACCGTTTTGCAGGCTCGTTATCTTTGGCGACCAGGGGCGCGAGCGCCAGTGTCGCCACTAAAATCATTTTCATTTGAATTACCTCTTTGCCGGCCCGGTGAACCCCGCGAGGAGCCTTGGGCGGCACGATACTTAGTGCACGGGGCGCGCCAAGCTTGGATTTGATTGAGCCGATAGGCCGCGACGCGAATCGTGGGCGGGTGGGGAGCGATCCAGGCGCCGTTTGGGTGACCTTGGGTGGTCAACCGGCGAGGCGCGGTCGCAAAGGTCAGGTGTGAATCCGCGCCGTAAGGGACCGCGGGAGCGGTTGAGAGGGAAAAGTTGGGCTTTTACCGTTGCGGAGAGAAATCCTCGCGGGTGATGCCAAGCTTCCGCATCATGGCGTTCAGCGTAGTGCGGTGCAAGCCCAGCCGCGTTGCGGCGGCGGTGACAACCCCCGAACAATCGCGAAGCACCTGGAGGATATGTTCCCGCTCCACATGCTCGAGAGTGACGTTGGTCGAGCCTTCCTGGACGTCCTGCGCCTCCACCTGCAATTCCTCCAACGGCGCATGCAGGCTGGAACCCTTTGTGAGAATTACCGAGCGCTCGATGAAGTTTTCCAGTTCGCGTATATTTCCCGGCCAGTTCCAGGCGGTAAGAGCGCGCATCGTTTCCGATGGAATCTTATCGATTTGCCGGTCCATCTTAGAGGCATATTTCTTGGTGAAGTGGCGGCAAAGCGCGGGAATGTCCTCCGGGCGATCGCGCAACGGAGGCGTGGTGATTGGGAAAACCTTCAGCCGGTAGTAAAGATCGCTGCGGAAGAGTTTATCCCCCATCATCTGAGTCAGATTCCGGTTGGTCGCGGCAACCAGGCGGACGTCGATCGGAATCGTCTTGGTGCCGCCCAGCCGTTCAAAGGATTTCTCCTGTAATGCCCGCAATAACTTGGGCTGTAGGTCGAGGGGTATGTCGCCCACCTCGTCCAGGAATAGCGTCCCCCGGTGCGCCATCTCGAACCGCCCGATCTTCTGCTGCAACGCGCCGGTGAACGCGCCTCTTTCGTAACCGAATAGCTCGCTTTCGAGCAGTCCGGTGGGAATGGCCGCGCAATTCAAAGTGATGAACGGAAGATGTTTTCGCGGGCTCATGCGGTGCACCGCGCGCGCGATCAATTCCTTGCCTGTACCGGTTTCGCCCAGGATCAAGACTGTGGCATCGGTAGGCGCAACCAATTCCACCAATCGCTGCACGCGTTTCAGCGCCGCGCTGCCGCCTACGATTTCGTCGAAGTTGTCGGTCGATTCGGTCTCGGCTTCTTCGACGCTCTCGCGCCGTTCGCGATCCCGCAGGTCCTGCACAAACGCGATCCATCGGAAGGGAGAGAGCTTCAGCACCGCCGTGGCCACCAGCACCGGGATGCGCGTTCCATCCTTGCGGATCAACTCCTTTTCGAAGGGCGTGCAGGCGCCGAACCGCAGTCCTTCCTCATGCGCCAACTCATCCAAGGGGGCGTATTCGGGAGGCGTAAGACCGGGCCAGTTGATTTTGCCGGCCAACAGATCTTCGCGGCTGTATCCGCTCATCTTAAGAAACGCGTCGTTGGCTTCGGGAACCCGGTCGAACTCTCCGGATACGACGCCAGCGATGGTGGAGTGCAAGGGGATGCGGGACACTCGCGCAAGACTATGGCGTAACTTCTCATCCCGTCCATGACGCTCGCTGAAATCGCGCACGACCCGAGCGAAGCCCTGCAAGACTCCGCTTTCATCCTTGAGCGCCATGGTAATCGTATTGGCCCAGAATTGCGCTCCGCCTTTTCTGGCTTGCCAGCCTTCCGCGCCGATGTGACCTTCCACCTCGGCGCGGTGGAGATTTTCCTGCAAGCAGGCGCGCAACGGAGCTTCGTTGGGATAGAGCAGCGATACGTGTTGTCCGATCGTCTCATCCTGCTGATAGCCATAGATACGCGCCGCTCCCGCATACCAGGCGGCGACGCGTCCCTGGACATCGAGTAAGTACAGCGCGTAGTCTTGCACCCAAGATGGAATGCGTTCCGCCTCAGCTTCCAAAGTGAGCCCGGGCGCAATCTTAGGCCGTAAAGCCAACGCATGCCGCGATGGCAATACGTTTCCTCGCGCGGAGTATTCTACTTCTTCCGGCAGTCCGTTCGGACCGATCAACTTGAGCGTGCCTTCCTGCTCGCCACGTTCCACGAAGGCGCGCCAAAGCTGCGACACCTCCGGCTTGGAGCTGACCGGGGCAAACTCTTGTATCGGCCGCCCAATGAGTCTTTCCCGGGGAAACCCTAGAAGCTTGCCGGCGCTCGCGCTGGCGTCGATCGAGGCGCCATCGTTATCGGCGATGAGAATGGGCGTGGACGGATGATACACAATCGCCCGAAAGAGCAATTCGAGTTCCTTCGGGCCGTTCTGCGCTAACCAAGTTGCGCTTTGCGGTAGAGATGCCATTACAACTTTCAGTCGTGCAAGACGACATTTAATAGCGAACTATGGACTTCCAGGTGGCCGTTGTAAGTGACAAAGCCCAGTTTGCGGAACTTATTCATGAAGAAGCTGACTCGCGATCGCGTGGTTCCCACAATCTCAGCCAGGGTTTGCTGGCTGATCTTCGCAATCACCGTCTCCGGCTTGCCTTCCTTGCCGAAGTTGGCCAGCAGAAGCAGAACGCGCGCCAGCCGCTTTTCGCTGGAGTTGAACAACTGGTCCACCAGGTCTTCCTCAATGCGGATACTGCGGGCGAGCAGGCGCTGCAGGAACAACTCGGTAAACACCGGTTCGTCGCGCAGCACGCGGATCGCGGCGCTCTTATCCAGGCGCGCGACTGAGGACGCCAGCATCGCGGTGGCGGTAGCCATGCGCTTGACTTGCCCGGCCAGGCACCCCTCGCCGAAGAAATCGCCGGCGCTCAAAATCGCGATTACCGCCTCTTTTCCGCGGTTCGATACCACGGTGAGCTTAACCTTGCCTTTGTGGATGTAGAAAATCGAATCCGCGCTATCGCCCTGTGAATAGAGGACTTGCTTCGCAGGGTGGTCGGCCAGCGTTCTGCCTTGGCCCACTTTGGACAGGAAGACCGGCGCGCTGAAGGCGACGGCTTTCGTGGTTCGGCTCTTTCCCGTTGGCTGAATAGAAGTGTCCCTTTTTAGTGTAGGGCGTATAGCGGCGCAGCGTCTGGTCAATATTGGTCAATATTGGCCACAAAGGGCGACAACGCAATTTCAGGGGTGAATTCCCTGGACCGCTCCCAGAGCACAGCCGACTCTAGCGAGCAAGTCCGCGGCGTGAAAAGGCTTGGCCACGCAGCCGTAGCCGCGATTGGCGGCCGCGTTCGCGCCGGACATGAAGAGTACGGGCAAATCGCTGTCGAGCCGCAGGATACGATCCGCCATGTCCAGACCATTCATCCGTGGCATCTCCACATCGGTCAAAACCAGGGAGATTGCCGGTTGATGTTGTTGGAAGAGAGCAAGACCGGCATCTCCATCGCCGGCCACAAATACGGCGTGCCCGGCGTTCTCAAGAAAGGCCTTTACCAGTTCTACGATGGAATCGTCATCGTCTACCACCAGGATCGCGGTTGCAAGTCTATCGGGCTGCCTCATGCGGCATTCCTCCGGGCTTTTCCGATCGCGTTTTCCGGGTGTGGAGACACTCGGCGTCTCTGAAACAAACGAATCAGGAGCACGAAGATGACGACGGCTGGCAGAATGTGGATCAGCCCTCCGGCGGTGTATGCCGTGGCAAGCCCCAGAGCCCACAACTGCAGCAAGATTACGCAGATGGCCCACAGCACGTTATTGAACCTCCGGCCTTAGTTAGATCCCCCCTACTCCAGAAGGCTTTGTGCAATCTATCATCCCCCGCTTGGGGCATACTGTATGCTCACATTTGCTCACTTTGGCCCTGTACAAACGGATAGCCACAGAGCGCCCCGGAAGGAAAAACGACAGGCGCGATCACATGGGCCCGGCGTCATGCGACCGCCGTTCCTCGCTGCCAAACCGTCGCGCGCTGGGCGTTGCGAGGGTGGGCTGCGGATTGCTTTCAAAGAGAGGAGAGGAGCGTGAGAAAATGCCTTTGCTAAATATTGTGATGGTCTTGATCATCGTCGGCGTAGCGTTGCACTTGATCAACCGGAATATACCGATGGCGTCCAGCATCAAGTCGATTCTGAATGTCGTAGTAGTGGTTGTGGTAT
Organism: Planctomycetota bacterium; assembly: GCA_013286045.1. Classification (GTDB taxonomy): domain Bacteria; phylum Planctomycetota; class Planctomycetia; order Pirellulales; family Lacipirellulaceae; genus JABDGM01. Next base: position 9,862 of record JABDGM010000028.1, read on the forward strand.
GCGTCTGGCTGTTGCAAACGACGGGTCTGTGGAACGGAGTAAGTACTTTCCGGCTTCACCGGTAGGCGGGCTAATTCATCGTGCAACCGTCCCCTTTGGACGCGGCGGGCTGATCGGATCCCGCCGCGCAAGGATGCGGTAAATGCCATGCGGGAGTGCGATGAGCCTGCCTCTTGCGAGTTATGCCGCGGGTTCCGGCCGTGTGCGGAAAGCAGCGAACACCGTCGCGCAAACACCGATGGATGCAAGGCCCATCAGCAGGAAGAGCCTGGAAGCTATCGGAAGCGGGCTTGAAGCCGCTACGATGGCAATGAATCCGGACGCCAGAAAGTAACGTTTCAATTGAACCGCCCGCCCTGCAAGAACTATGCCCCCCATGCAGATCGCGAGGCCCAGCAGCGGCCCATAACTCGCAGTGAGATAGGACAAACTGGCCCCGATAAGCAGGACTGGGATGGAAACCCAATCAATGACATTTTCAATCTTATGGAACATTGGTCTTTTCCTTATCGCTAATTCAAAGACGCCTGGCCGGGCCTGTCTCAAGTGCCGCAGGCCCCACCCGGCGAGAAACTATCAAACAGGCCGCGTATCTTCGGTCTTAGCATCGTGCAGAGCGTGGGACCAACTATCCGCCTGCTTTTCCGCTTCTTCCTTGGCGATTCCGTATCGTTCTTGAATTTTCCCTACGAGTTGGTCTTTCTTGCCCGTTAGGGATTGAATATCATCGTCTGTAAAGTTGCCCCAACGCTCCCGGGCAGCTCCCTTAAGCTGTTTCCACTTGCCTTCCACTTGATCCCAGTTCATCTATATCCTCCATTCGGGCGACCTGGCGCCGCGATTTTCAGATATAGAGGTGCATTCCGATGCCCACCCGATTCGGCCACACATCATCCATATGCGCCTCTACGCTGCCCACGGCAAGCCGGAACGGAAGGACGGTCGCGCGACCGCGTGGAGCCAGTTGACCGGATATGGTCGTTACGCACTTCGTTGCCAGATCCCCGACGAACGGATGCGCGGCCCAATCGAGGCTGGGCCAACAACGTGCACTTGTGCATCGCGTACTTGAGAGAAAAGGAATCGAATCGTGAAAAATAAATTGATGGCGTTGATCCTACTGACAGGGGGAACCCTCTTTGCACAGTTTTCGGTCGGAGTCAGAATTGGCGCCCCGCCGCCCGTGCGCGTAGTGCGTGTTCAGCCGCGAAGCCCAGGCTCGGGATATGTGTGGGTCGGAGGCTATTGGTATCCCGCGGGCAGCCGCTATAAGTGGCACGACGGATACTGGACGCGCCCCGCCTACGCCGGCGCACGATGGGTAGAGCCTCATCATGACGGACACCAATACTTCGCCGGCTACTGGGATGGCGATCACGGCCAGATCGGCCATGACCACCATAGCGATCGCGGCCATGACCGCGATTTCAGACACGACCATCAATAAACGTTCCCCCGGCCACCGGGCGGGTTCAGCTTAAAGCTTGGCCCGTTCCGGCGGCGAGGTCACTCCACTCCGCCCCCCGGTCAGATTCTGCAAGTCAACCCGTTTCCACAAACCTCTCCTTCGCGCTTGCGGTCACATACGGTCATGTGACCGTGATCGGTCAGTCACCATCGGATCGCTCGATATCCGACGCGCCAAAGTCACGTTCCCTCAGATCGTAATCCTTCCGGCCGACGGCCACTGAAGTGCCCTATGCGGAACGAAACAAGAAAGCAGAAAATGAATCTATTCAAAGCAGCAACGACAGTATGTTGTATTGCCGTAATGGGCGCGGCGGTTGCGCCGGCCGCCATGGCGGACGATTGGAATCGAAAGACCGTAGTCACATTCAGCGGCCCGGTGGAGATTCCCGGCGTCCATCTCGCAGGCTGGAGCGTTTTGCCTGCCGGCACCTATGTCTTCAAGATCCTGGATTCGCAGTCCGACCGGCACATCGTCCAGATCTTTACGCAGGACGAGAAGAAGGTCGTCGCTACCATCCTTGCGATTCCCAACTATCGCCTTCAGGCTACCGACAAGACCGTGATCACCTTCCGCGAACGCCCGGCCGGCGAGCCGGAAGCCCTCCGCGCCTGGTTCTATCCGGGTCGCAATTGGGGCGAGGAGTTCGTCTATCCGAAAGCCATGGCGCTCGCGATCGCTAAGGAAACCAACACGCCCGTTCTCTTCACGCCTGCCGAACTGCCTCTCGAGGTCGCAGAGCCGATCCAATCGGCGGGTGTGCCGGTCGTCGTGCAACTGAAACAGGCCCCGATCATGGCCATTAAACCTTCTGGCGAAGAGGTCGAAATCGCGGAAGTAGTGACTGCGCCGCCCGTCCAAGCCCAAGCCGAGGCCGCGCCGGCATCCGGGGTTGCGGAAAGAACGCTGCCTTCGACTGCGAGTTACTTGCCGTTGATGGCGGCCTTCGGCCTGCTGGCACTAGGTAGCGCTTTGGCCCTGCGTATGGCCGAACGGCGCATCCAGTAAGTTAGTAGCGATAACGCGGCGTGCGTAATCCGGCGCGCCGCCGGAAGTTCAAGAGACAAACGGAATCGGCAACATATGCGCCTCTTCATTTTCCTGTCGATCGCCACCGCGGGCCTTGGCTTCGCCGGGGCACAAGATCCGCAGTCGAATGAAGACTCGCCGTCTCTCCGGATCTCTGTCAATGTCGAGTTAGTCGCCCTGCCGGTTACGGTGCGCGATGCCAAGGGCCGGCCTGTTGTGGACTTACGCGAGCGGGATTTTGAGGTGTATGAGAACGGCGTTCGGCAGTCCGTTCGTGTTTTCCGCCATGAAGATATTCCGGTTACAGTAGGGCTGGTAATCGACCACAGCGGAAGCATGCGGCCGAAGTTATCCCAAACGATCGACGCCGCGCGCACCTTCGTTCACGCCAGCAATCCGGAAGACGAGATGTTTGTAGTTAATTTCAATGAGCGTGTGCAGGTGGGGCTTCCCAGTCAAGTTCGTTTCACTAATCGGTTCGATCAACTGGAGCCGGCGATCCTGAGGGCGCCCGCGGCGGGTCAGACGGCGCTTTACGACGCGGTGTTTGACGCATTAACGCAGGTTGGAACCGGCGCGCGGGAGAAGCGGGCTCTGATCGTGATCAGCGACGGCGGCGACAATGCGAGCGCGCACACGCTGACCGACGTCCTGAAGCTAGCCGCGCGATCGACGGCGGCCGTCTACACCATCGGCATTTTCGATTCGGACGACCCGGACCGCAATCCCGATATCCTCCGCCGCCTGGCGCACGCTACTGGAGGCGAGGCATTCTTTCCGCAAAGCGATGCAATCGTCGCGACGTGCGACTACATTGCGCACGATATGCGTAGTCAGTACCTGGTTGGATATGTTCCCACTCCCACTGCGCAGCATGCCGGTTATCGCTCGATTCGGGTAACCGCGCGCGCCGCGGGCAAAGGAAAACTTTCCGTCCGCACTCGCACCGGGTATTTCGCGGCCGTGAACTCCGGCATCGTCAAGAATCGGCCTTCCCGATGACGCTCGCGATTCGCTGCAACCCACTTATATGCGCGCTGCGATGTCTACAAATCTCTCTTCTGGCGATCGCAGTCTCTCTGCTGGCATACTGCGGATTCGTTGTTGTGGACGCGCGGATGTTTCAGGAGGTTGAGAGCCGCCAGCTCAGCGCCGCTCCGGAGAGACCGGCAAATCCATTGGCGTCCGCGCCCCAAGGGCTGATCGGCCGCATCGACATATCGCGCCTGGGAATTTCCGTAATCGTCATGGAGGGAACCAGCGGCGCAATCCTTCGGCGCGCTGCCGGACACATCCCCGGCACGGCGTTGCCCGGCCAAGCCGGCAATATCGGAATCTCCGCGCATCGCGATACCTTCTTTCGCCCTTTGCGAAATGTCCGGCGGGACGACGTAGTTACACTCGCCACACCGGGCGGAGAATACCGCTATCGCGTGCTGTCCACCGAGATAGTAAGTCCGAGCGATGTCACAGTACTAGCATCGGATGGAAACGAAATACTCACGCTGGTGACTTGCTTTCCGTTCTATTTCATCGGTCCCGCGCCCAGGCGCTTCATCGTGCGCGCCGAGCGGGTCGGGTTGAACGCTGACATGGAATAACTCGCCTTTGCTTCGCCTGCCTTCGCGATGCCGCGCAAGCTGCCCCGAATTCAGAGTGGCGCCCTGCGTGCCCTCCGGCCGCCCATGCGCGCGATCGTACTTCTGCTGCTGACCACGGCTGCGGCGCAGCCGCAGTTCAAGAGCACCGTCCCGCTGGTGATTTCGCCCATCACAGTGAACGACGCCGCAGGCCGGCCGGTCAACGGACTCACCGCGAACTATCTGGCGTTGTTCGACAACAGCGTGCCGCAAAAGATACAGCTTCAGGTTGTGGACGAGCCGGTGTCGCTCGCCGTGTTGATTCAGGTGAGCCCGAACGCGTCGGCTGTGCTCGATAAGCTCAGCAACAGCGCCAATCTTCTGTGCGATCTGCTGGCAGCGTACCAGGGCGAAACCGCGCTGCTCACCTTCAGCGATACGGTCCACCTGGCACAGGACTTCACACCCGATTCCACCAAGCTGCGGAATGTCCTGAAGTATCTGCGGCCGAAGTACGATGGAGCGGTCTTATATGACGGCATCGCCGATGCGCTCCATCTGCTCGACAAGCGCGACCCAGGGCGCCGCCGCATCCTGCTGGTGATCGCGCAGCAGCGCGCTCGCGGAAGTAGGACCAAACTCGATGTCTTGCTGCGGGACCCGGCGCTGCAGAATGCGACCATTTACTGGCTCACTTACTCGGTGTTCCTAACTCCATTTACCAGTAAGACGAAGACGAAGTGGGACCGCATGACCGACGAAGCGAAGAAAGACCCGCTGCGGTTTCAAGGCGACCATCCTTTCCCCTTTCCCGAAGAGGAAGTCGGATTGCCGCCAGATCTCGCGCCCGGCAGCCTGTTCAACATCTTCACCTCCCTCGCGAAGCAGACGAAAGTGGATGCGGCGGCGCTGCTTTCGCGCACCACTGGCGGCCGCACGTGGGCCTTCCTCAAGAAGAGCGGGCTCGAAGAGGCCATCCACGCCGTCGCCGATGAAGCGCACCAGCAATACATCGTGAGCTTCTCGCCCCAGCCCGATGCGCCCGGGGTATTCCACTCGCTTCGCGCAGAGGTGAAAGGCCGGCCCGAATTGAGTGTCCGAACGCGGACCGGTTATTGGAGCGTGCAGTAACCCGCGCGCCTCATAGTCATACCGCGTTTCCAGAGCTTAGGGGCCGATACACCCGCGCCGCAGCGCGCGGTCTGTTCAACATCTTCACTTCCTTTCGCAGCAGACGAAGGTGGATGCGGTGGCGCTGATTGGCGAAAGCATGGCCACCGCTATATCCCCGGAGGAATCATTCGGCGATGGGCGCGGGCGCCGCGGAAGGCCGAATGCCGCCTCCGGCGGCTGGACAGGCCGGAGGCGCCGGAGGCCTATCCTACTGAAACACCGCGAAGCTGTAGCCGTGGCGTTCGAATCCGAGTGACTCGTAGAATCGATGCGCATCGCCGCGTTTCGTGTTACTTGAGAGCGCGAGCTTGTAGCAGCCCGCTTTGCGGCACTCCCCGAGGGCATGTTCCATCATGGCCCGGCCGATCCCCTGCCCTTGGCGCGCGGGCGCGACCGCGACGTCTTCCACCACAGCAGACGGACGCCCGCGCTTGCCCAGCTTTCCGATGACGATCAGCGCGTACGTGCCCACCACTTCGCCATCCGTCAGTGCGGCCAGCAAGCGGTAGCCGGGCGTCATGCGGAGCCGCGCGACCTGCGCCCGCGCTTCGTCCAAGGTGAATGATTGGCCGCCATCGATGCCGGATTCGGCGAGCACGCGCAGAACTCCGGGCAGGTCGTCATCGGCGGCGTCACGAATTTCCAAGGCGGGCATGGATCCATTTTCGATGATCGCAAGCAGCTTGACACCCAGCGTAAACGGGATCATGCTCCGTGAAGGGTTTGCGGACCGACCGGCCGGAGGCCTGTCGTACGGGGATTGACACCCGGCGCAAACGCGACCATACTTCGGGAAAGAGGAAGCAATGACGCATCGCGCAATCCGTTTGGGGCTGGCTCTCACGCTAGTCGCGTGCGCTCTCTGTCAGGAGCGCTCCAACCCCAGCGCTGCCGCTTACGCGTTCGTCTTCGCCCAGGTTGCCGACCTCCAGGCCGCGGATCGGACGCCGCCATTTCCCGGCCCGGATGGCAGTCCCGCTCCCATCCGGCCAAACGTTCAGGATGTCTTTGGCATTTCCCGCGATGAGGCCGAGATTCTGATCGCCACCGCCCGCGATTGCGGCGTGGGGGACCGCCCTTTCCAGGAACAAAAAGCGGCGCTTGTTTTCCAGTCGCGCCTCGATTTCATCGAAACGGGCAAGCACTCGGACAATCTCGATGAACAGATAAAGAGTGTCAACGACCGGCACGACCAGATGATTCTCGCGCACGTCCGCGAACTGAAAGAGAAGCTGCCCGAGGCCGCATTCGACAAAATCGTGGGGTACGTGCGCACTCCTGTCGGTGAGCGAAAGCCTCTCAGCGCAACGGTGGTGGTTCAACCCGTGGTCGAGGGAATGCCGCTCCCGGTCAAAAAGTAGATCTCTTCGGAGGAATATGTGGGTACTCATATGTTCGAATGGCGGCCGGAAGCTTGGCTAGCCAGCTCGCGAGCCCGATACTGGGTTTCGCCGCCATGGCTAGGTGCCTTTCGAATCAATTTGTCCACCGGTAAGTGCTGCGCCGTCACTGAGGATCTGTATCGGTAGCAGTTTCAGCTTCCAGATGGCGTGATCAGCTCGCAGGCCGAGGAGCGAGACCGGGGAACGCCGCCTTTTGGCATCCTACTTTGCACGTGCCTTCAACGCTTGCGGAAGGCGTCTGGTTTTGGATTCTGCATTCCACGCAGGAGTGCCCGTATGCCACGCTCGAAATCGTGATCCGCATTGGGCTTCAACCTCTGCGACAGGTACATTCGAAGATGAGGAAACCGGCCGGTCTGCAGAACTTTGATCAAGTAAGGCGCGACAAGCTCCTGTTTCTTCTCCTCACTCAATCCATGTTGGGTATTGCTTTTGCGATCCCCCAATTCATAGGCGACAAACCCAGATGTATAGGCCCACAGCGCCCCAATCATCCTCAAGCGATCCCGCATGCGCGGAGCCGCTGCCGCGCACGTCGATAGTAGATGCTCAAACCATGCGAGGTAACCCGGGCCAAGCGGCGGCCGGGCGGTCACCAGCGGAATCAGCCAGGCGTGCGCCAAAAGTGTTTTGCGGGTTTCCGTCATAACCGCCAGTAGAGACTCCTGCCAGTTTCTGGCCGCCTGGGGAGCCAACGGAATCGTTCGAAATCCACTGTCCAGCATCAAATCCCAGATGTCCACTTTGGTGGAAACGTAGCGATAGAGAGTCATCGTTCCGCTGCTTAAAGAGTCCGCCAGACCGCGCAGGGAAACAGCCTCAAGGCCTCCCTTATCCGCCAGCGCCATCGCTGCGGTGGTGATCTCGTCGTAGCGCGCCTTTCGCCTGGGCGTAGAGTCCACTACCCGATCCCAAATCAAACGCGAGCCGGGCGAAGGGGCCGCAGCCTTCGGTGGCGGTTCTGGCCGCTTTTTGGTACCTCGCATCTGCTACAGCGTACAATGTACCTATATGCGTACACTGTACCCATCCGGGGAGTTCCATTTCGGAATCTATCCAGGCGGCGCCGCTGGCGGAGACCTGGGGATGCTCACGGGGCCACCGGATGATTTTGAACGTGTGACCGCCGCGCTCCGCGACTTGCAGGGCGATCGGCGTCTTTTCACCGTACGGTGCTATGACAGTTTTCAGGACGCGAACAGTCCCTTCCGTCATGCTCCATCCGCACCAACAGACTTCGTAAGGTATGCGCACGAATGCCGGCCGCTCGATTTGGTTCTACAGTATCGGTCCGCCTCGGCGGATGTCGAGGGGTACCTGAGTTTCCTATCCAGCCGCATCCAGCGGTACGCCCGCCTGCTATATTCCGTGCAGATCACGGAGGAGCCGAATTTTGTGGACGGTCCGGATGTAATCGACGGCCCCTATCCGGAAGTCGCGCGGGCCCTCGTCGAAGGAGTCGTCGAAGCCAAGAGATTGTTGCGGAGTCTGGGAAGACCCCAAGTGAAAGTCGGGTTCAACTCGACGCCGACGTTCGGCCCGGGCGCGGACTTCTGGACTGGGCTTTCGGCCGCCGGAACCGAATTCCTCGACAGCCTCGACTACGTGGGACTGGACTTCTTTCCCGACGTGTTCAGGGCCGTTGCGCCGGATGGTGAGCCGGGCGACCTAGCATCTTCAGTACGCGGCGTCTTCCAGGCAATGCGGTCCGATTGGCTACCCAAAGCCGGCATTCCCGAGAGCATCCCAATCTACGTGTGCGAGCACGGTTGGCCGACTAACCAAGGACGAAGCGAAGATCGGCAAGCAAGGGTATTGGACTGCACGATTCGCACGATCTACGACAATCGAGTTCAACTGAACCTTGGCGCGTACTCGTTGTTTGCGCTCCGCGACGTGGCCCTGCGTACCCCGGATAACGTCGACAACCCCTTTTCCTTCTTCGGAATCATGACGGCGGATTACCAGCGAAAGCTCGCGTTTGAAACCTACCGTGAGTTGATTGCCAGTCTCGGGACTTAAACCTTATGACGCGGATCGCCTCAATATGAGTGCTCAGGCTCCCGAAATGGTCCGGGGAATGTGGCGTATCGCGTTCGATTAGGAATGGCCGGAGATCCGAAAGTTGGGGTCTCCACGTTGTGGCATTGGATTCCCAGATGGGGCTCAAGAACTGATCTCCAGCCGGCTCGTGGAGCCTGAACACCCAACGCCAAAGTCACGATGAGAAAACCCTGCGGCTGTCGCAACTACCGAGTACTTGAACTAAACCATTGTCACTCGCCTGGCAGGTTGCCTGGGCCAGAATCAACCCACGATTCCCTCTGAAGTCAAAAGTCGACGGCCGATCTACTGCCGGTCGTAGACGACCTTGACCTTCTCTTTAGTTGCGATAGCGCCGCCCGAGGCCGTCAGCGCATTGCCGTCCGCCGAAACGGAGTATTCGTACCGGTAAAGAGGCTTGCCGTCTTTCTTGACCGTGACGCCGAACGATCTCGCGCCCGATTTCGTCAACGTGGCCGTGAAGCCCGGGGCCATAGTGGGCCCAGTGCAGGGATAATCCTTGCCATCTACCTTGCCATCGCACGTTAAATCGAGCGAGGGCACCTTATAAGATAGGCCGTCGGCGCCAGTGGCGGTCAACACGACAACCTCGGGCGATCCGGACTGCATGCCCTTGCTCTTCCACTTTCCCGCCAATCCGGGACCGCCGGAGACACGCTGATACGTGGTTGTGTCGTCCAACGCTTCGCCATTCGGCTTCGTGCCTTTGGTGTTCACGGTGAGCACGCCATCCGTACCTACTTTGAGCGTGTCGGTCCCCAGCACTCTTCCGTTCACTTTCCAAACTGTCTGCCAAGTGCTGGCATCCACGTTTTTCCAGGCGGCCGTGTCACCCATTCCGTCGGGGTATTCGTTGCCATCCAGCTTGAATTTGTACGTGTTGCCGTCGGCCGTGGCGCGCCACTCTCCAGACGGCGATGCCGTATAGGTAACCGTGGCGCCCGCGAAGTCGCTCTTCGCGGGATTGAACTTCCATGTGCCGGCGTAAGGCAAATCGGCGGCAGCCATCGCCAGCGAAGCGGCGAGGCCGAGAAATATGATTCGTGAACGCATCGATGGTATTCCCCTATTGCCAGAAATTATAGCCCAAGCGGGAGAAGAAACAGGAATAGCTCTTCGGCCAAAAACGCGGCCTATTTCTTCGGAGTGTTCATGTCTTTCTTGAGGCGAATTACAATATCGTTGGCCGTGCGATCCATTTCCTTTGAGTCCGAGCCCTTTGCAGGCTCATACACCGACCACAACACCTGGTGCGTTTTCGGATCCACCAGGAACAACGTGCCCTTGCTGGCGCCAAACGTGCTATGCACGGTCGGCAACTTGGTTTCGGTATCGATCGGCATCATCGGACCAGGCCCGGCCGTCTTCGGTTTCTCCGGCGGCAGGTCCACTTTCTTTACCGGCTCCGGGCTGGGCAGCAGCGTTTCAAGCTGGTCTTCGAATGTCGCGCCGACATGGTCGGTCAGCATCGCATCGGCGCGCTTGGGGTCGGTGACGATTTGGAAAACGTGGAGATTAGTCAGCCGGTTGGCCAGGTATTGGTCCATCCCGCGCGGCATTTGCAGGATATACACCGAACGCACGCCGTTCAGATCGGCGGCGCCCAGGGGCAGCAATCCGGCTGCCGCCGCAACGCCATACAGGAGAATGCTCACACGCCTCATGGGTTCCATCATATCAACCGACGCTCCGCGGCCCGGAAAAGTCTGCCTGGGCGCTACGATTTGCCCGCCGATACGCCATGTATAAAGGCCAATCGATCGCCGTCATCATCCCCTGCCTCAACGAAGAGCAGGGCGTCGAGAAGGTTTTGCGCTCGCTGCCGGAGTTCGTCGACGAAATTATTGTGGTGGATAATGCCTCCACCGACCGCACGTCCGACGTCGCGGCGTCGCTCGGCGCCAAAGTGATTCGCGAAGACGTGCGCGGCTACGGACGCAGCTACAAGCGCGGCTTCGCCGGCGCCACTGCGGACCTGATCATCACGCTCGATGGCGATCACAGCTATCCCGCCGATGCGCTGTCTTATTTGATTGAGGCGTTCCTGCATCTCGACGTCGATTTTCTCAACGCCTCGCGCTTTCCGGTGCGCGACCGGCGCGCCATGAGCTTCAAAAACAAGTTTGGAAACCTCGTGCTCTCCATCGCCTTCTCTGCGCTGTTTTTCCGCTGGGTCCGCGATTCGCAATCTGGCATGTGGGTCTTCCGGCGCGCAATCCTGGAAGATATGAAGCTAGAATCGGACGGCATGGCGTTCTCCGAAGAGATCAAGATCGAGGCCGTGCGCAACCGCAAGATCCGCTTCGGCGAGATCTCTATTCAATACTCCTCGCGCCTGGGCGAAACCAAGTTGAACGCGTGGCGCGATGGCTTCCGCAACCTGTCTTTCCTCGCCAAGAAGCGATTTTTTCGATGACGATCGCCGCCGTTGTCCCCGTCTGGAACGGACGCGAATGGCTAGAGCGCATGCTCGCCAGCCTCGCCCGACAGACGCAGCCGGCGACGGAACTGATCGTGGTGGATAACGGCTCGACCGACGGCGCCCCCGAACTCGCGGCCGCACGCGGCGCGCGCGTGATCGCCATGGGATTCAATGCGGGCTTTGCCGCCGCCGTCAATCGCGGCATTCGCGAGAGCCGCAGCGCTCGCGAGCGCAGCTGCGATTCCATCGCCGTGCTCAACAGCGATGTCGAACTCGCGCCCGACTATCTGGAAAAACTCGTGGCCGCCGACGCGTGGTTCGCCACTGGGAAACTGCTGACGCCATCCACTGACCGCATCGATGGAACCTTCGACGCCACCTGCCGCGGCGGAACCACGTGGCGCGCTGGCTCCGGCCGCGAAGACGCGCCGATTTTCGATCAGCGCCGCGCGATCGCATCCGCTCCCTTCACCGCCGCGCTCTTTCGCGCCGAACTTTTCGAGCGCGTGGGCCTGCTGGACGAGCGCTTCGAATCGTACCTCGAAGACGTCGATTTCGGTCTCCGCTGCACATCCTGCGGCCTCGAAGGGGTCTACGAACCGGCCGCCATCGCGTGGCACAAAGGCAGCGCGACGCTTGGCCGATGGCATTCCGCGACCGTTCGCCGCATCGCGCGCAATCAAATCTATCTGCTGGCGCGGCACTATCCCACTCCGCTGCTCGGGCGGTGGTTTCGCCCTATCCTCGCCGCGCAGTTGCTCTGGGGAGGTGTCGCGTTGCGGCACGGCGCCGGTTTGGCGTGGCTGCGCGGCGCGATGCAAGGGCTCGTGGGCGCGCGAGGCGTCCGCAAAGGGGGCGCCCGAATGAATGAAAAAGTACTGAGACGCCTGATGCAATCCAATGAGAGCGACATTCGTCGGATTCAGGAAGTCACCGGACACGATGCCTACTGGAAGTGGTATTTCCGTTTGGCTGGTGGGGCATAACGACACATGGGTGGTATCGGAATCGTCATCGTCACCTACAATTCAGGCTCCGAAATCGGAGCCTGCCTCGACGCCGCGCTTGCCACTGGCGCCGAGGTGCTTGTGGTCGATAACGGCTCGCGCGATGCCACCATTTCCGAAGTGAATCGCCGCGGCGCGGGACTGATCGCCAATGGCGCAAATCGCGGCTTCGCGGCGGCCGTTAATCAGGGGTTTCAGGCGCTGAATTGCCCGTTTATTCTGCTCTTGAACCCGGATGCCGTCATCCAATCCAGCCTCGATCCGTTGCGCGATGCCTGCGAATTGCCACAAGCTGCCGGCGCCGGTGGATTGTTGCTCGGCGCAGACGGCGCTCCACAGCTTGGATTCATGGTGCGGCGCTTTCCCACACCCGCCGCGCTGGTTTTGGAAGCTCTCTTGCTCAACCGCGTGTGGCCCAACAATCCAGTGAACCGCCGCTATCGAGCACTCGATTTGCGCATGAACACAATCTCAACCGTGGAACAGCCCGCGGGCGCGTTCCTGATGCTGCGGCGTGATATTTGGCACAAATTGGGTGGTTTGGACGAGTCATTTCATCCGCTTTGGTTTGAGGACGTCGATTATTGCCGCCGGGCCGCGAATCATGGTTTTTTGTTGAATTTTGTCCCTTCGGCGGTGGCAAAACATGCGGGAGCTCACTCTATCCCCCAGTTATCAGTAGAGATGCGACGGTTTTATTGGTATGGTAGTTTACTGAGGTTTACAGCTAAGCACTTCCATCCGTTAGCTTTCCGGGTGGTGTGTCTGGCGGTAGTAACAGGCTCGGTTTTGCGCAGCTTCGCCGAAGCGGCGCGTGATCGCAGCTTAGAGCCCATGACAGCTTGCAGGAAAGTCGTGCGGCTTGCCGGCCGTAGCCTTTTTTTCGGCTGGCGGGAGAGACCGGTTGCGGTTGCGTCTTCTCCAAAAGGTTAATACACGGATGTACAACGGAAGTCTCGGTCATTCAGGTTCTTTTTCATGGCGCACAGCGACTTTGTATCCGTAACCATAGTCACCTACAATAGCGGCCGCTTTATCAAACGCTGCATCGAATCGGTACTGGCTCAGCGGTACCCGCTGAAGGAGATCGTCATCGTCGACAATGCCTCGACGGATGGCACGATCGATATCCTCGAACAGTTCGAAGACCGCTGCCAGATTTACTACAACGACGAGAACGCCGGCTTCGCGGCGGCGCAAAACCAGGCGATCAAGCTTTCGAACGGCGATTGGGTGCTCACTCTCAATCCCGACGTGCTGCTGTTGCCGAACTTCATTCAAGCTCTCGTTGACGCCGGACAGTTCGACCCCAAGATCGGCACGGTGTGCGGCAAGCTGCTCACCATGACGGCGCATTTCGAAATCCCCGAACTGCCGGTGGTCGATTCCACTGGCATCTACTTCAACCCGATGCTGCGCCACCTCGACCGCGGCAGCCAGGAAGTGGATAACGGCCACTATCTACAGTACGAATACGTGTTCGGCGCCACCGCCGCCGCCGCGCTCTACCGCCGCTCGATGATCGAGGATATCTCGCTCGACGGCGAGTTCTTCGATACCGATTTCTTCGTCTACCGCGAAGACGCCGATGTCGCGTGGCGCGCCCAGTTGATGGGCTGGAAATGCATGTATGCGCCGTACGCGCGCGGATATCACGTGCGCAAGGTTTTGCCGGGCAACCGCCGCGCGCTGCCGCCTGAGATCAACATGCACTCGGTGAAGAACCGGTTCCTGATGCGCATCAAGAACATCTCGCCCGACCTTTACTGGCGGAATGCCATCTCCATCACGGCGCGCGATTTCACGGTGGTGATGTGCTGCCTGTTGTGGGAACACAGCTCGCTCAAAGCGTTCTGGTTTCTGGGGCGCAACTTCCGGCGCGTAATGGCCAAACGCCGGCTGATTCAATCGTGCCGCCGCGTGGATACCGAATACATGGCGAGCTGGTTCCAATATGCGCCGGTGTCGAAAGACGCGCCGAAGAAGATGCCGCGCAATGCGCCGCGCGAGGCCACTCGCGAGACCGCCAAATCCGCGCGGATGTAAGTGCGCATCGCCCTTCTCGGAACCCGCGGCATCCCCGCCAATTACGGTGGGTTTGAAACTTTCGCCGAGGAAATATCGGCGCGTCTGGTGGCGCGCGGCCACAGCGTAACCGTCTACTGCCGCGAACGGTACGCGGAACCCTCTTATCGCGGCGCGCATCTGGCGTACCTGCCCACCATCCGCCACAAGTATTTCGACACGCTGGCGCACACGTTCTTTTCCACGATGCATCTGCTCGCGCACCGCGCCGATGTTGCGCTCTACTGCAACGGCGCGAATGCGATTTTCACTGCGGCCCCGCGCCTTTTCGGCATGCCCGTCGCGTTGAACGTGGATGGCATCGAGCGCAAACGCAAGAAGTGGAATCGCGCCGCAAAGGCTTGGTATTACTTCTCGGAGTGGCTTGCCACTTTCTGCCCCACGGTGGTCGTCACCGACGCGCTGACGATTCAGGATTACTACCGCGAGCGCTGGCGCAAATCGAGCGTGTTCATCTCCTATGGCGCCGACACGGGCAAGCTCGCGACCACGGGCGCGCTCGAAACGCTCGGCCTCGAACGCGGCCGCTACCTGCTCTACGTGAGCCGCATGGAACCGGAGAACCATCCGCTCGAAGTGCGCGAGGCTTTCGAGGGCGTCGCGACCGGCCTCAAGCTGGCGCTCATCGGCGACGCGCCGTACGCGCATGAATACATCCGCCGCGTGCGCGATACGAAAGACTCGCGCGTGGTGATGCCGGGCGCGATTTATGGCGAAGGATATCGCGAACTTGGCTCGCACTGTTTTGCGTACATCCACGCCACGGAGGTCGGCGGCACGCACCCCGCGTTGATCGAAGCAATGGGCCGCGGCGCGCTGGTGCTCTACCGCAACACGCCGGAAAATGCGGAGGTCGCGGGCAACGCTGGGATTCCGTTTGAGCCCGAAGAACTGCGCGTCAAGATAGCTGGGCTGCTGAATATGAGCGAGGACGGGCGCGAGGAATTTCGGCGGCGGGCGGTGGCGCGTGTGCGCGAGCGGTATTCGTGGGATGTGGTCACTGATGAGTATGAGCGGCTGCTGACGGGGTTGGGAGGTTAGCGGCCTGCCGGAAAGACGATAGGGCTTTTATGGCTCTACGCGAGCCGCTTGCAGCGAACGACAAACGAACCCGGTTCGGCCTGCAGCTCGAAGCAAGGCGCGAGATTCGGCCACATTAACGGCAAAACCCAAAGTCCTACGCGGCAGTTCATACAGCCGGATGAGGTTCCTGTCAACGGACACAGTGACCCAGCGCTTTGGCGGCGTTCCAAATCGGAGACTCTTAAGCCGCAATTCAAGTTCCTGACAATCCTCTGCTAACTTTATAAAGCGTGATCGGTTTTGTTGCATCTCGGTGGCTCGTTGCTTTTGCTCTCGCCGCTGCGGCGCCGTGCGCGGCGCAAATCGTTACGTCACTAAGCGAGTTATCGGACTCGACCGATTCACCTGTGCTCTCGCCCAACGGAAAGACACTTGCTTTTGAGTCGACGAAGCCCGACTACTCTTCGTGGATTTTCTTGCGACCGATCGGTGGCGGCCAGCCAATCAGTTTTGCAGGCAGCGACGACAACGAGGGTTCCCCCGCGGTCCCCAGATGGGCGCCCGATGGCAGGAAGATCGCTTTCTTGCGCTTTTATTGCGAGCAATGCAACAGCCAACTCTTTGTGAAAAGCGTGGCACAGGGGCGGGAGCGGGCACTCGGCGAAGTCTGCATGACTCCACCGGCGTGGACACCCAACGGGCGATTCTTGATCGCCTCTGTGCCCGGGAAGTCCGGGAATGCGAACTGCCACATTGCGTTGATTCCGGTGGACGGCAGCCGACGCGTGACCCTGCTCCGTACCGAGGGCAGCATCGTCTCTTTGTCGCCAGATGGGCAGCATCTTGCCTACGCTGCTCGCAATCGACTGAAACTGGCAAGGCTTACTGGCAGCTTTCGTCTTGATGGAACTCCACTTACTCTCGCCAATGAACCTCACGCGATCACAACCATCAATTGGACCCCTTCTGGGCACGAATTGGTATATCAGGTCTGGAGTGGTGGCATCTTGTACTCAAAGCTGATTTCGACGCAAGGTGGTCCTTCTTCCGGGCGGGTTGTCAATGCCGCGGGAACATCGACATCTCACGGATTCTCGCAGACGGAAGCGGGCTCGGAACCGAACAAAGGGGCAAATCAGCTCTGTGGCGTATCGATCTTCAGTCTGCTTCAAAAGAGCCTGAAAAGGTACAAACCATTCCTTGGACAGACGAATTCCTTCATGTGTCGCCGGACGGTCGATTCCTGGCATTTGCCACCAATCGCAATGGCGCTACGCAGCTTCTGATTTCTCGTTTAGATGGGAGTCAACCGCGCACGCTTGTATCCTCCATTCCACCATTCGACTCCTATGGGGACGCCACTAACGTAGCCGGCATTAGCTGGTCACCCGACGGAAAATGGATTGCCTTGTTAACGGAGCCTGGTGTCGGCCACGGCGACGATGACGCCCGCCTGTTTTTAGTGCCCGCGGCTGGAGGGCGTCTCCGAGTTCTTGTTGAGTTGTGCTCCCAGGTGCGGGACTCTACGCTATGGTCAGCAGACAGCCAATCTGTCTTTATCTCAAAGGATGACGAACACTACAAAGCCCACTACTTTCGGGTAGATATCTCGAGTGGGGCGCAAACCGCGGTGCAGCAGCTACCTGAGTCACCCCGTAACTTGGCGCTTTTGCCGCCAAAGGCCGAGCAGCCCCACTTGGCGCAAGATCGGCGTTTTCTCTATTTCGAGCAGCAGGAATCAGACAAAAGCCGCCTCGTTATGGTTCGCAATCTCTTGCCAGCGCGACAGTGAGGCAGCAAGTCTGTGGCGTCCTAACGTCCCAACGTCTCTGAGTTCCGCCGCCCCTTCCCCACCATTCCTGCCCTTTCAAAACCTCGCACGATACAATGTGCACATGAGCGTTCCGCTTCAAGGGCATCAGCGGATCGACCGGCGCAGCCTGGAATTGCACCGCGCGATCGCCGCGAAGTTGCAAGCTCATCCGGCGTTGATGGAGATCGCTAACGACAACCTGGAGCGCTGGACCGCATCCACCGGACGGTCACAGCCGTATTGGGACGCCTGGCGCGAAATTCTGAAGCGTCCACTGCCCGAAGTCCTGGCGTTGCTGGAAGAAGACAGTGAACGCATGGACGCGCTGCGGCAGGCGACGCCATTCGCGGGAGTGCTGGAACCGGCGGAACGTTGGGCGATCTACGCGCAGTTTGAACGGCATCGGGTCAGCCAGCCGTGACGCGCCCGCAATTGGAGCACATCATTCGAGCGGCTGGGACGATCGCCGATGACACCGACGTTGTCGTGATCGGAAGTCAGGCAATTCTGGGTGAGTACCCGAACGCTCCTTCCGAATTTCTGGTTTCCAACGAAGCGGACGTATATCCTCGTACGCGGATCGAGCGCAGCGACCTGATCGATGCCACTATCGGAGAGGGCTCGCCCTTTCAACGGGAATTTGGCTACTACGCCCACGGAGTGGATGAGACTGCCATTCTTCCGGATGGCTGGCGCGCTCGATTGGTTTTGATCACGGGTGAGAATACGCGTTTCGTGAGGGGCTGGTGTCTGGAGGTTCACGATTTGGCCATTGCCAAGTACGCGGCTGCCCTGAGAAGGATCTGGAGTTCACTGCCGCTCTCGCCCGGCATCGAATGGTGTCTCAGGAGGTCCTGCGCCAACGCCTCGCTGTGACACCAATGGACCCCCAACTGTCGAATCGGATCTCGCAAAGAATTCAAGCCACTTTCCGGCATCCGGAAGTGTAGACCACACGCATACAAGCGGCTCAGTTAGTTAAAACTACCGGCCTGTCGCGCCGGAGTTCGCCCCCGAGTCCCGCTGCCCTGATTCCTTTCGCAATCGCCCTCTCGGCCCCCATCAGATGCTTTGCCATCTTGCGGTCCCAATATGAAATCGGGCACTAACATACCTCGAATTTCTTAGAACTCCTGCGGTCTCGACGCATCGGTCCAACCAGCGTCAAGCGTGAGGACCACGCCGTGGTGACGAGACCGCCTGATGGAGGCCGATGGGCTTCCCGGTGCAAGAAACTCAGGCGCCTCCTTAGATTGCACGACAAGTACTCCGCGGAGTGTGGGCTCACGCCTTTTCAGCAAGGAGAGATAGATCTCCGAAGGAAAGGCATGCGAAGTCGCCGATGTTTCGAGCGAATCAATATCTTGGGTCGGGCTATAGGCGAGGACCTCGACTGTCTTTGGCGCTGGAACGCGGCCATGCATCGAATCACCTCATGGGTGTCCTTCTGACCCTGGCAATCGTGCTGGCCAGCGGCTGCGAAAAGAAGGTACAAATCGCAGCGCAGCCTCCACCGGATGTCGAAGTCGTGAAGGTCGTACAACGAGACGTACCAATCACCAAGGAGTGGGTAGCCACTCTGACCGGCCTCGTCAACGCGGATATTCGCGCTCAAGTCAATGGCTATCTGATCCAACAGGACTATTCGAATGGCGACTTCGTAAGAAAAGGCACCCGCCTCTTTCAGTTAGACCCGAGGCCTTTCCAAGCGGCGCTGGATCAGGCGAAAGCAAACCTGGCAGAAGCCCAAGGGACTCTGGAACAGGCGAAGTCGACACTGGAGGAGGCTAAGGCGAATCAACTGCGAGCCGAGGCTGGCCTGGGAAAAACGGAAATTGATGTAGCGCGCTACACCCCCCTTGCCAAGGAAAGCGTCATCAGTCAACAAGAACTGGATAACTCCATACAGGCCAACCTTGCGGCGAAGGCCCAGGTTAAGGCGATGAAGGCCGCGGTCGGCAACGCCACGGCGGCGATCGAAACGAATACGGCGGCGATTGCGGCAGCCCGGGCCGCGGTAGACACCGCACAATTGAATCTCGGTTTCACTCGGATTGTCTCCCTGATCGATGGGCTGGCGGGTATTGCGAATGCCCAGGTTGGCGACCTCGTGGGTCCGCAGTCTCTTACGCCTTTGGTTACTGTCTCGACACTGAATCCCATCCTTGCGCAATTCGCCCCTAGTGAGCAGGAATATCTATCCGTGATGAGGCGTCCTGGAACATCAACGGCTGGAGACGAAGCAGTATTGCGTGGATTGAAGTTCGAGTTGGTGCTGGCAACTGGAGCGGTTTATCCACAAACGGGGAAGCTTTACGCGGTCAATCGTGAGATTGAGGTGCGGACGGGCGCCATACCCATTCAGGTCCAATTCGCCAATCCAAACAATGTGCTTCGGCCCGGAGGTTTTGGCAGCATCAGAAGCGTCGTCAGTGTTCAGCACGACGCATTGCTTGTGCCTCAACGCGCGTTGAGCGAACTGCAAGGCGGGTATCTGGTTGCCGTGGTTGGCGATGACAACAAAATTGCTCTCCGTCCGGTCAAAGCTGGCCAGAAGTTTGGATCCATGTGGATTGTTGAGGATGGTCTCAAGCCCGGTGAGCTTGTGGTCGCCGACGGGGTGCAGAAAGTAAAAGACGGCATGCAAGTGAACCCGAAGCCGTACCACGCAAGGCCGGAGAATGCCCGCCTATAAGCGGACGGGGCGGGACGTTGGCCGCAAACCAATCGCAACACTGGCGCTTGTAGACGAACGACATGTATAAGTTCTTCATCGCCCGCCCTATCGTCGCCATGGTGATCTCCATCGTGATGGTTATCGTTGGCGCGGTTTCCATTGTCAGCCTGCCCGTCGCCCAGTTCCCGAGCATTACCGATCCTCAGATGCAGGTGCTGGCAACCTACCCTGGCGCCGACGCCCAGACGGTCGCGAAATCCGTCGCCACGCCGATCGAGCAACAGATGAGCGGAGTAAAGGGCATGAACTACATGTACTCCCTCAACTCGAATAACGGCCTGATGAATCTAACCGTGGACTTCGACGTCAAGACTAACCCCGACACCGATCAGATTCTCACTCAGATGCGGCAGGGCCAGGCCTCCTCGCAGCTCCCGGAATCAGTGACCCACTACGGGCTCACCGTTCAGCCGTCTACGGCCGCCCCATTCATGCTGTTCGACCTTTACTCTCCCGATGGCCGGTACACCGCCGACTTCCTGGCGAACTATGCATATATCAACCTTCTCGATCCACTCACACGTTTGTATGGAATCGCCAGCGTGTCGATATTCGGGGCTGGTCAGTACGCGATGCGGTTCTGGGTCAAACCCGATCAACTGGCGAAGCTACAAATCACCGTCCCGGAAATCGTCGCCGCCATCGAGGCGCAGAACACCGTCAACCCGTCTGGCCAGATCGGCGGGGAACCTGTACCAAAGGGACAGGATTACACGTACGCAGTCACTGCCCAGGGCCGTTTGGTTTCGGAGCAGGAATTCGGTGAAATCGTAATCCGTGCCCAAACAAATGGTTCGGTGGTACGGCTGAAGGACGTGGCTCGAGTTGAACTAGGCGCTCAACTGTACAACGTGCAAGCTCGTTTGGATGGCAAGCCGTCAGCGATTGTCGCACTGTATCAGACTCCCGGGTCCAACGCGATCAACGCTGCGAAAGGCGCGAAGGAGCTGATGCGAGCATGGCGGGACCGTTTTCCGCCGGGCCTCGAGTACAAGATCGCATTGGATACGACTCTTCCGATCACGGCCGGTGTGCACGAAATCGTCAAGACTCTGCTGGAAGCTCTCGCGCTGGTCATGATCGTCGTGTTTCTGTTCCTTCAAGGCTGGCGCGCCACCCTGATTCCGCTGCTGGCGGTGCCGGTGGCGCTGGTCGGGACTTTCATTCTGTTTCCTGTGTTTGGGTTCTCGGTCAACACGCTCTCCTTATTCGGGATGGTCCTCGCCATTGGATTGGTCGTGGACGATGCCATTGTCGTCGTGGAGGCGGTTGAGCGCCATATCGAACGGGCGCTTTCGCCGAAGGACGCTGCCTTGAGAGCGATGGAGGACGTCGCCAGCCCTGTTATGGGTGTGGCGATCGTCCTCGCCGCAGTGTTCATCCCCACGGCATTCGTTCCCGGGATTACCGGGCGCCTTTATCAGCAGTTTGCGGTGACGATCGCTGTCTCGGTGGCCATCTCGGCCTTCAATGCTCTCAGCCTGAGCCCGGCGCTAGCAGTCCTGTTGCTGCGGCCTAAGACGCAAGGACGAGGACCCATGGCGCACTTCTTCGCCTGGTTCAACCGTGTCTTCGGCCGTGTAACGGATGGGTATGTGAGCGCTTGCGGCGTGCTCATTCGCAAATTTGGGTTCGCTCTGATTCTACTCGTAGGTTTCGCCTTCCTTGCTGTCCGGGTTGCCGGAAAGATTCCCTCCGGCTTCTTGCCCGATGAAGACCAGGGTTACCTCTTCGCTAACTTGCAGCTTCCCGATGCCGCGTCACTACAGCGTGCCAGCACGGCTTCAACGAAGGTAGAGGACATCCTGAGGAAGACTCCGGGCGTCGAGCATGTTACCACCGTCGTCGGCTATAACATGCTGAGTAGCGTGAACAACACATACAGCGCGTTTTTCTGGGTGACTCTGAAAGATTGGAGCAAGCGCAAAGCGGCGGATGAACAATATGCGGCCATCAAAGCTCACATGAATGCACAGTTGAGGAGGCTCCCGGAGGGCATTGCGTTCGACTTTCCGCCGCCTGCCATTCCTGGCGTGGGAGCCTCTGGCGGCTTCACCTTCATTCTGGAGGACCGCGCCGGGAATGGCAATGAATTCCTGGCAGCTAACCTGAACAAATTCATGCAGGCTGCCCGCAAGCGTCCAGAGCTTAGCGGCGTGTTCACCACAGCGCTTCCGAGCGTTCCACAGCTCTTTGTAGCGGTAGACCGCGACAAAGTGATCGCCCAGGGCATTAACCTCAGCGACGTTTACAAGACTGTTCAGGCATTTATGGGCGGTTCATTCATCAACTACTTCAACCGCTTCGGGCGCGTCTGGCAGGTTTACATTCAGGCGGAGGGCGACTATCGTACGAACGCGGAAAACGTGAGTCAATTCTATGTACGCAATAACCATGGCGAGATGGCGCCACTCTCTACGTTGACTAAGATCGAGCGCCGGACAGGGCCTGAATTCATCATGCGTTATAACTTGTACACCTGTGCGCAGATCAATGGCGACGCCGCTCCCGGCTACAGTTCCGCCCAAGCCATGAAGGCTTTGGAGGAAGTCTTTACGCAAACCATGCCTGGGGGAATGGGATTTGACTACATGGGCATGTCCTTTCAGGAAAAGAAAGCTCAGCAGGGAGTGTCGCCAAGCGTCATTTTCGGATTCTCCGTGCTGTTTGTTTTCCTGATCCTGGCAGGTCTCTATGAGAGTTGGACGCTGCCGTTCAGCGTGCTGCTGAGCACTCCGATTGCAGCGTTCGGGGCGTTCGCCGTGTTGTATCTGCGCCGATTGGGAAGCGCCACTTTTGAGCTCAACGTTTACGCGGAGATTGGATTGGTCATGCTGATTGGCCTCGCCGCAAAGAACGCGATCCTGATCGTCGAGTTCGCTAAGGCCGGCTACGAAGCGGGCAAGCCCCTCGCGGATGCCGCGATGGAGGGGGCCAGAGTTCGGTTGAGGCCGATTCTGATGACTTCTTTTGCATTCATCCTGGGCTGCGTGCCGCTATGGACGGCGACCGGTTCCGGAGCTATCTCGAGGCGAGTGATGGGCACCGTCGTTATAGGCGGCATGCTGGCCTCCAGCTGCATCTCCATCTTCATCATCCCGGCTTTGTTCTACGTCTTTGAGCGGCTCGGCTCGGCGAAGCCTTTGCAACCACAGATACCAGTGACCGAACCACAGCCTGAGTCGTGAGAACGCCGGAACGAAGACACGTAGCGCAATGCCCAACAACACCGCCAGGTTTCGCCATCCCGCATTCAAACTTTCCGTCGGGCCGCGGGAACGAACGGGTCGGGCGCTTGCTTCTGTTCGGCGTCTCATTCTGTTTTCGCTGGTCCTGCTTCTGCAGGGCTGCATGGTTGGGCCCAACTACAGGCGACCGAACGTAACCACCCCGGTGACTTTCAGAGGTCCTTCGGGTGCAGCCCAACAAGCCTCCTTCGCCGACCTGCCTTGGTGGGAGATCTTCAAGGATGAGACCCTGAAGGACCTCGTCAAAACGGCTCTAGCGAACAACTACGATTTAGGCGCCGCAGTCGCGCGTGTCGAGCAGGCACGCCAGGTTGCCGCCGAGGCTAGATCGCAATACTTCCCCGCTCTTGACTATTCGCAAAGTATCACTTACGGCCATAATCAGTTCGTCAGCAGTCCTAGCTCCAATGTCGGCGCCGCCCAAGGATTCCTTCTGGGCTTGGTCAGCGCAACGTGGGAGGCGGATATCTGGGGCAACATCCGGCGCCTGAACGAGGGAGCCCGGGCCCAGTATTTCGCGACCGAGGAAGCCCGCCGGGGAGTTATGCTCACGCTGGTCAGTGACGTCTCCCAGGCTTACTTCGAACTCCTGGGGCTTCGGCTTCAACTTGAAATCGCGAGAGAGACTACGCAATCGTACACGGCGACCCTGAAGCTCTTCACAGAGCGACTGCAAGGAGGTCTTGGGAATGTGTTGCAGACGTCGCGCGCCACCGCCGACCTGGCGACCGCTGCCGCCAACATACCGGAACTCGAGCGGCAAATTGCATTGAAAGAAAACCAGATCAGCGTGCTGGCGGGTAAGAATCCTAACGCGATCGAGACGCGTGTGAAGCTTCTTGAAGAAATCATTCCTCCCGATGTCCCCGCGGGGTTGCCTTCCGCTCTGCTGGAACGCCGTCCGGATGTGCTCTCGGCCGAGCAAACGGTGCGCTATGCCAACGCACAGATCGGCGTGGCAAAGTCGGCATACTTTCCAACGATTGGCCTGACCACATTCTTCGGCAAAGTAAGTGGGCCACTCTCAGATGTCGTCTCCGCCGACACGACTGCTTGGAGCTTAGGCGCGCACACGGCGGGCCCCATCTTCCATGGGGGCGCTCTTAAGGCTCAGAAACGTCAAGCTGTTGCCTTCTGGGAACAAGCCAAGGCTCAGTACCTGCAAACAGCACTGAATGCTTTTCGGGATGTTTCCGATGCGCTCATTTCGCGCGAGAAATACGATGCCATCCGCGCGGAGCAAGCCCGGGCTGTGCAGGCGTACCAAGATTCTGTCGGGTTTGCTCTCAAGCGTTATGCAGAAGGGTTTTCCAGTTATTACGAGGTTCTCGAGGCTCAACAACAACTCTTCCCGGCGCAACTCTCTCTCGCCCAGACGGAGGTCAACCGGCGACTGGTCATTGTCCAACTCTATAAGGCATTAGGCGGGGGATGGAACCTTACAGACGCGCAGTGGACGGCAGCCAGCACTCAAACGGGTGCGCAGAACTCTTCCCCACCTGCAAAACCACCGCCGCCAGCCGGTTTGAAGCACTAGCTACGCGGCTGGAAGCAACAACCCGAAGGCGTCCCGTCCCCGATTCGGCTTCTTCGCTAAACATCCCAAGCGCACTCGTGCCCGAGTCGCAAACGCCAGAGTCGTCGAACGATCACGCAACGTTCCCTCCGCCGGTCCGCGCGCAGGCTCAACGCAACGATGTCCGGCGGTTGCATCCAGTTCCGGTGCGAGCAAGGGCACACGATCAGTTTTGCGAGTTGGCACCCAATGCTTGAAGCACCGTCAGGCACTCCGGATTAACCGGTCGGCCGGCGTCCCAGCATCAACACAAGGGCCACAGGCAGCACGCAGCGGAGGCTAAGCCAGTGAGTGGATGTTGTTCATCGGAGCGGCTCTCATCGCCCGCGCGATGACGAAGCTATTGCCCAGGCCGGCGAGACTGAACGTCCGATCACTCTATAGAAGCGTGGTGCGTTCTGTTGCATCCCGTTTGGCTCATCGCCTTTGCTGTTGCCATCGCGGAGGCTGTGCGCGGCACAAAGCGAATCCGCGTGCACACGAAGCTGCGTCCAACGACGGTTCATAGTAAAGTATGGAAACGAATGCCGGGCCTGGGGCGCAGGTATAGCGGGTACATCATAGGAGTCCGGCTCTGGCCGCTCTTGCTTTCGGCCGGTGCGTGTTTTGCGCAATACGCGGGTTCGGAAGCGTGCCGTGAATGCCATGTTTCGGAGTACCGGTCGCAATCGGCTACCGGCCACGCGAGGGCGCTGGCGCGGTCCTCTGAAAGTCAGCCAGGAGAATGGGCATTCGGCGCCGGAATTCAGGCCATCACATTCGTTAGCCGCCTCGACGCCGATCATTATGTGGAGTTGGGCGAATCGTGGTATCGCGCCACGAACTCATACGCACTTACGCCGGGTCATACTGAAAATGCGGGAGTGACATACCGGACTTTCGACCCCACAACGGGCATTGTGAGATGCTTCGCGTGCCATTCCACCGGGTACTTACAGCTGACCGGCGATAAGTCGATTGCCCCGTCGGAACTTGGCGTTCATTGCGAAGTTTGTCATGGCCCGTCCGCGGATCACGTGGCGAATCCACGGTCGGCGCGTCCCCGAAATCCTGGCCGCATGAACGGGGTTGAGTTGAACGCGCTGTGCGGCTCCTGTCACCGGGCCCAATCCTCCGCCGAGGACGCCACCGATTTGCGCGACCCATGGAATTCGCGGCATCAGCCGCTGTTGCTGGCTGTGAGCCGGTGTTTTCAAAAAAGCGATGGCCGCCTCACGTGCCTCTCGTGCCACTCGCCGCACAAGGAGTTGGAGACCAACGCCTCAAGCTATAACGCTGCCTGTCAAAAGTGCCATGCCAATGTACGGCACGAACAGAGCGTGGCGGATCGGGCGTGTTCCGATTGCCATATGCCGGCGGTGCGGCTGAACGTGAACCTGGCATTTGCCAACCATCGCATCGGAGTATATTCTCCGGGGGATGCGCTTTCACCGCTGGCTACTTGGAAGAAGGCGGGAACTCACGGCTCAATTGCTGCGCCTCCCGCATCCGGCCACTCGCCCGCAATAAAGAAGTGAGGGCGGCGGCTTCGCGCCGGGTCTGCGGGTCGGCAGCGCCGAACGCGGCCCGGTCGATTTCCAAAGCGCGCCGGTAGTAGCTCTCGGCTTCCTTCGGTTTGCCCTGCTTCCGCAGCGCTTCGCCCAATATGTCCGCGGCGGTAGCTACTCGCGGATGCTGAGCACCGAGGGCGGCTTCGAAGATTGCGAGGCCCTGCCGCGCCTGTGCCGCTGCGTCAGCGAGGCGTCCGGCTCTGAGCAACGCCTGCGCCAGATTCACTTCGCAGGTTGCGGTTTCAGGATGTTCAGCGCCCAACGAACGCCGGGCGGACAGGGTGGCCCGATCCATGAGTTCGATGGATTCCTTTACCGTCACCACCTGGGAGAGACTATTGAGAAGATTACGCGCTTCGGCTGAGTCCGGGCCGAAGGCTGACTCAGCGTGCGGCAGGGCTTGGCGCCAGTAGGCGGCTGCGCCGGCGCGATCGCCCGCTGCGCGGCGGAGATCGCCCAGCGCCGAGAACGCGAGAACGGCGAGTTGTGAGTTGAGTGACGGAGCGGCTATGACGCGCCGTAGAAGAGTTTCTGCGTCAACCGGCGAAGAAACGGAGGCGAGGACGATGCTATCGGCTAACGCGACCCCGGATCCGACCCCTGAATTGGTCTCATCGATTCGCGATGCTCTCAGGAAGGCGGTGCGGGCGGATTTCAGGTCGCCTTTCTCTTTAAGATAGAAGCCGAGATCGCGCGCAGCCGCCGCCGTTCGCGGGTGGTTCGCGCCATAATCCCTTTCAGTGCGTTGAAGGGCGTCGGTATAGATGTTGCGCAGGATGGCGGGATCGGGTTGAAATGCGAGGGCAAGCGAGGCGAGCGGAATCAGCAGAAAGGCATTTGCTATTGGCGGGAATCGCGGGTGCGGCGGTAAAGTGCGCCGCACCCGCGGACAGACAACTGACATCAGAAAGTGAGCCGCGCTCCAATTTGAACGTAGCGCGCGGGGCGCGCGGCCGTGGGCAGCAAAAATGCCGTGTTCACCTGGGCGCCGGCCGTATTGAATTGCGCGGTGGAGTTGATGCCGCTGAATTGCGTGTGGTTGAGCGTGTTGTAGGTCTCGAGCCGCAGCATGAAGT
Source organism: Planctomycetota bacterium (assembly GCA_013286045.1). Taxonomy (GTDB): domain Bacteria; phylum Planctomycetota; class Planctomycetia; order Pirellulales; family Lacipirellulaceae; genus JABDGM01. Next base: position 37,116 of record JABDGM010000028.1, read on the forward strand.
TCCCCCGCTCCTTGATCGGGAAATTGCGATAAATCGAAAGATCCATGTTGTTCGTTCCCGGGCCGGTCATCGTATTCTGGCCCAGGTTTCCGAACTGGGGCGCGGTGCTGGTGGATAACCAAGCGGCGTTGGCCAAAGTGGCCTGACCGGCGGGTTCCGGCGGAGGCCCGAAGCGCTGAGCCAAGGGCGCGGTGGGATTGATAACCTCCATGCGGGCTCCTTCGGTCGGCGTGCCAGTGGGACTGGTGATACTGGTGATCAGACTATAACCAGGAGTGATTGGCGCGCCTGTAAGTACGCGGAACACTCCGGATAGCTGCCAGTTATCAGTTACAAAACCCAAAGGCCGAAAGCCGGTCATCTGTCCGGGTTTAGGCAATCGATAGAAGAAATTGGCTGTGAACACCTGGGCGCGATTGAATCCCGCGGGGCCGTAATTACGGGATCTGGCGGGTAGAAACGGATCGACGCCGCTACTATACGCATCCGCCACATCGAGGGCTTTGCTGAACGTATAGTTAGCGCCTACATTGATGCCATGCGACAGGCGGTGTTGAAACTGAAGCAGCAGAGCGTGGTAATTGGAATTCGCCGCGAATTCACGAAGATTAATAGTCCCATAGGCGGAATACGGCACGAGAAAATTCGTAGCTAGCGCGCTGGTGTTCTGCGGATTCTTATTCTGAGGATACAAGTTCAAGAAGTCGGCGCCGGGCGCCACAGGATTGATATTTCGTTGATCGAGCAAATGGCGGCCAAGCGAGCCAGTGTATCCGGCAGAGAAGAGATTGGCCCCGATCCGCCGGTCGATGCTCAGGTTGAAGTTATAGACCTGCTGTTGATGCGGCGTGGAAGAGAGGGAGTAAACGGTTCCGGATGGCGCCAAGAATGAGCTCGCGGCGGAGGCCGCAATGCCGGAGAGAGTTCCGTAGTAGGTGGTCGGCGAGAAGACCGAAGGAGGATTCGCGGAGAGCTGCATGATGGGGTTGCCCTCGATCCGATCGTAATAGATGCCGCCGCCGCCGCGAATTGCGGTCTTGCCGTCTTTGAACGGATCCCATGCGAATCCGAAGCGAGGCCCCACCGCGACGGGCGCGTTGTTGAAGAATCCGTTCGGAACGCCGTTCTGGCCGCCGATAACCATTCCATCCGACGGATTGCCCACACCTGGCACGAAGGCGCCTACCTGACCCAGCCCGTAGACCGTTCCCGTGTTGGGATCGATTCCTACGTTCTTCCCATTGACGACCGCCGGGCGGATCAACACAGGAGCCTGAGACGCGTTCCATGCCGCGGGCGAGAACGACGATATGATCTGCTTGCCGTCATACTGCGGCGGATCGTGATAGAAGCGTACGCCCCAACTAATCGAGAGATTGCTCTTAACCTTCCAATCGTCCTGGACGAACCATTCGGTGTTGGTGAAATAGTAATGCGACGTGGGCAGGGCCAGCGGTTCGGAGTAACTATCATAGTTGCCGAGCAGCGCATTGGCATAGGAGCTATTGGCGTCGTTCGGATTGTTGGTATCGGTATTGAAGCTCAACGTGCCTTGGTTGGCAACGCCGGCGCTTTGTACCTTCTTGGTGTGCTCGATGTAGATTCCCGCCTTGAACACATGCGAACCCACGATCTTGCTGACGTTATCGAGTCCGCTCCAAATGGTGTTTTGATTGAAGTACGGATTAGTGCCCGCGAGGGACGGGTTGGCGTAGTTCTGGACGCTGCTGAAGCTCATTTGAGGAATGATATTGAGCGGGTTCAGCGCCGGATTACGCGACGGGATATTGATGCCGAGGTCGGTACGGTTTACCAGATCGGGAAACTCGGGTCCATAGTTCAGAGTGTTCTGGCTAACCGCAAACGAGGTCTCGTTGAAAAGCGTAGGGGAGATCGCGTTGGTGGAATGAATTGTCGCCAGACGGCCGGGCTGGGAATAGGCAATCGGGCTGAGTACAAAATTTGCGCTGCCCGCAACCCATCCGGCGGTGCCGCCGCTATAGGGCACATTCTGATGGTCGGCGTTGTTACTGAGGCTCAGGTATACCTGCCAGTTCTGCCTGGGCGCGTAATCGATCCTTGCCGTTTCCGTGCGCCGATCATAAGGTTCCGAGGCGGCCACGTAGTAGTTCCAGTTGTAAGTGGTAGCTTTATTCGGATCGACAAAATTGGGCAGAGGAAACATTTTCAAAATAGCCTGTCCAGTGGGATCGAGGCGGTTAGCCGGAATGATATTCCCGGGGAATTGGGCCTTGTTGTTCAAGGGATCCTGGACCGTTAGCGCCGCTCCATTGGTGTTGTAAGACTTGGAGAAATCACCAGTCCTTTCCAAAGCCGTAGGTACGGTCTTTTCGTTGACCGCGTAAGAGACCACCTGATTCTGGTATTCCTGGTTGAAGAAGAAGAACAGATTGCGCTTGCCGCGGTAGATCTTAGGCAGAACTACCGGACCGCCGATGCTATAGCTGCCAATGTTGTATCGATATTCCTGGCGCGGGCGTCCTGCCTGATTGGAGAAGTAGTTATTGGCATTCAGGTCTTCGTTGCGAAAGTAATAGCTGCCGCCGCCGTGGAGGCTACTGCTGCCGCCCTTCGTAATGACGTTGATGGAGGAGGGATTGCGGCCGTTTTCGGCCGAATAGGCCGACATCAGAACTTTCACCTCGGCGACCGAATCCATGGACGGCATGCTGTGCACGGTGGTGTTCGATCCGGTATCGAGATTGGTGACGCCATCGATCGTCATGTTCTTCGAATCGTTGCGGCCTCCCACAATATAGATATTGCTGATACTGGTGGGGGAGGGTGAGTCGCGTCCGTCGCTGGTATCGATAACTCCTGGCATCAGGCTAATCGCATCGAAGACATCGCGGCTGCGAAGGGCGATCTCGTCCAGTTGTTCGCCGGTGAGGGTCCCTGCTCTCTCACCGTTGGACTGGTTGACCGTTACCGCCGCTGCTTCGACCGTCACCGTGTCGGAAACGCGTCCTACTTCCAGTTTCAGCTGCCCCAGCGCGTGCTGCTCGTCGGCGTTGATGATGATTGCGGTTTGTTTGTAGACCTTGAAACCGGGAGCTTCTACCGCCAGCGTGAAGGTGGCCGGAGTCAGGTCGGGAAAAGAGAAGAAGCCATCATGGTTGGTCGCCACAACGCGGACGAAGCCATTCTCCTGGCCGGTCAAGGTGACCTTCGCATTAGGGACTACCGCGCCGGCGGAATCCTGTACGGTTCCCGAGAGCGAGCTGGAGGTAGTCTGGGCGGAAAGTAGAAATGGCAACAGCAAACCGAGAAATAGACGCTTCATAGGTCTCCTCAAAGAAATGCCAACATGGCATCCGGTCACAAGGGGGGTGCTGATTCCCCGAAAACGTTCGGATGTATATTGACACTCAAATGTAAACAAATCAAGGGAATTCTAAAAGGTTCTTACCGGGCGTGGATCGCTGCAATTCTAACCGTACCGCGACGGCCTCATCAGGCCCTTCGCTCTTCCAATGGCGGCCAGTCGAGGATGCCGGCCGGGCCAGAGCACCGGCAGCGGGGGAGACCATCGGCGATTGTCCCTGTACGTTTGGGCCGATCGATTCGTCCCGAACAACCCGACATCGCCCTACCACGACTCCGTGGCGTCGCGTGACTCGCTCTCGCGCGCAAGGGGCACCCCAACCTATGTCCGGGTCCTGCCTGCTTCGCAGTGGTGGCGACGGCAGCTTGCCCGATAGCCCCCGTTTCTCATTCGAGGATCTCACTGATTTGTACCACGCTCGGAACACTCGAATAATTTCGCTCGTCTGCTACAAACTCCGAGGCTGTGGCCTCCTGCGCCGCTTGCAGATCAGCCATACTGCGGAAAAACAAGTGGCCGATTGCGTGGTAGGGAGCAGGCGTGCCGGGCGGGATACCGCTGATTCCCCTGTCGATGTCGGTTCGGACCGGCCCGCGTGAGCCGAGAAGCCTGCGGGACAGTTCACGGTGTGGACCGAGATAGTAATCCCAGTTGAACTGCGAACCGGCAGTCGCAGGATACATCACGCTCAGTCGAACCATCTGTCGAGCATAGCAGTCCGCGGAAAGTGTTCTTGCGTATTCCCACCTCATGTCCGGACAAACTACACAGGCTGAAGGGGAGACGTCCGGCTGTCCAGGCGTGCATTCAGGGAGTCCCCGTCGCACCTTCCGTGGAAGTGGCGATACACCTGGCCGGCACGTATCGACGACGATGCAGCCCGGTCCGGATGCTCACGCAGACGCGAAGTCTGGCTACTTATTGCTCCTTTTGTTTCACCGTGATTTCGATATCGCGCCCAAGCGCCGGCAGAGAGCCGGGCATAACAGATACTGTCGTGGTACCATCACGGGTCGCAATGCAACGGGGCGAATACGGCTACGATGCACCTTACGCGCTCGTGATCTTCGGATCTTTGGCGGTACTCACCGGCCTTGGAACGGCGATGGCCTGGTGGCGAATGCCGGGGCGGGACGCTGCGCCGATCACGCTGTATTTTGTCGTATTCCTGGTGAACGCCACAAGCTTCTTCTATACCACCAGACGCGGCAAGTTCATCGAGTGGGACCGCATTCTGGACCGAACTCAACTGCGCGGCGACGAGATGGTGCTCGATATGGGCTGCGGCCGAGGCGCAGTGCTGACGGCCGTCGCGCGCAGACTGACGACAGGCCGAGTGACAGGCGTGGATATCTGGAGTACAACGGACCAGTCGGGCAATGCAATGGACGTAACTCTGCGCAACGCGTCGCTGGAAGGAGTCGGCGATCGCGTGCACATCGAGACCGCCGACATGCGAGCGCTCCCGTTCCCCGACGCTACTTTCGATCTGGTGGTTTCGAGCCTCGCGATACACAACATCCGATCGAATGCCGATCGGAAGCGGGCGATCAGCGAAGGATTCCGAGTCCTCAAACCGAGCGGCAGGATGGTGATCGCGGATATCCGTGCCACGAGGATCTATGCGGATGCCTTGCGAACGCTTGGCGCGTCAAACGTTGCGCGCCACCGGTTGGGATGGAGGTTTTGGTGGGGAAATCCAGCCGCCGCCACAACTCTCCTCACGGCTTCAAAACCTCATGTTGAGCGCCAAGTTCCCGGGCCTGCCTAATTCCATATGGCCCCAAAGGCGGCTGCTCCTCGGCCGACCACGCTCTTGCCGTTCCTCATGATTCCGCCTTTCGCCGTTGGCCTATCGCCCTTCACTAGAAGCTCCAGCGCTCAAGAATGCTTTGAGATGTTTCGGCCGGATGCCCCACAAAGGCTTCGCGGCTGGTGGGTTTTGATCGTTGCCAGTGTGCTCAGCCGGCCGTGCTTTGCATTACGCGTGTACATCGAATGTAAGCAAGACAACATTCCGCCCTCCTAACAAAAGAGCTTTGAAGCAGCCTGACAGCATCTGGGTCGGTGAGGGTCATCGCGTCGCGACCAGCAATGTGAGGGTACGTCACCGCTAGCGGAATGCATACGCTGAAACCAACATCCGGGCATCCCTTGATGGCTGGCGGGATCTTTGGCGGCGCATCCCTGGAAGTGTAAGGCCGCGGCCGGAGCCCGGCGTCTCCGCCAACGGCAGCGCTTCAACCGACAGGTGAGTGCTCGCGAATTGGGGTAGTTACATGATGGTGAACGACATGAAGAAGTGTTTAGCAATAGGGCTTAGCCTCGTTCTGATCGCGGTCTCGTTGCCCAATGGCGCCGCGCAAACAGGGACCGACGCCGGCGGAGCCTATGACGGCGCACCGATGAGCGCTAGCGAACTGCAGGGTCTGGTGGCGCCGATCGCGTTATATCCAGACGCGCTCGTGGCCCAAATACTTGCGGCCTCCACGTTTCCCGACCAGGTTGCCGTCGCCGACTATTGGCTGCACCAACACCAGGACTTGACGGGAACGCCGCTCATCGACACGGTCGACAAACAATCTTGGGATGCGAGCGTGAAGGCGTTGACCGCATTTCCGTCGATACTCGACAATTTGGCAAAAAACCTCAACTGGACTTCCTCGCTTGGAGAGGCTTATCACAACCAGCCGTCGGAGGTCATGGCTGCAGTTCAGACCTTGCGCGCGAAAGCCAAGGCTGCAGGCCATCTCCAGTCGAATTCGCAAATCACGGTCGCACAACAAACGCCTCAGACAATCGTCATCGAACCCACCAACCCGCAGGTAGTTTACGTCCCGATATACAACCCCGCCACGATCTATGGCATTCCCTATGTAACTCCTGGATACACCGCGGGGGATGTGGCAGCTGCCGGCGTGATCGGCTTCGGTGCAGGAGTCGCTCTTGGCGCTCTGGCTGACGGCGGCTGTTGCGGATGGGGATGGAATTCCTGGAATTGTAACTGGAGCGGCGGAGCTGTTGTCTACAACCACAATGACTTTTACGGCAATGCCGCCTGGCACGGCGGCTACTACCACGGCGGCTACCACGATGGCTATGGCTCCCATACCGCTTACAACAGAGCCGAAGCCGATAGATTGACGGGGAGCGCAAACCGCGTAGACAACGCCAACCGGGAAGCCGCCAGGAACCTCGATGCCAGCCGGGCCGATTCCTGGGCGCACGATGACCGCTCATTCGGAAGATCGAACGCGTTCAGCGGCTTCGGCGATCGCTTCGGAGGCTCTGGCGGCTGGGCCTCCAGGGCCAACAGCTTTCGCGGTTGGGGAAGCATGCGCGCCGGAGGTTTCTCCGGCGGCCGGTTCGGCGGCGGCGGCTTCGGAGGCGGCCACTTCGGCGGCTTCCACGGTGGATTTCGGCGTTAACCGGGCCGATTTGGAGGATACCTATGTCGCACTCGACTTCGACTCAGATTCTGCTGCTGCCCGTGATGCTCGCCGCACTCGCCTCGTGCAGCAAGACGGTCAAGCCTTCGGCGCAGACGACCGTTCCGAGGACCTTCGCATCACCGTCTGATGCCGGGGCCGCGCTGCTGGCGGCCGCTCAGTCCGGCGATCGGAGCGCTTTCCTCGCGATCTTCGGTCCGGATGGACAGGACGTCCTCTTCACGGGGGACGCGACGCAGGATGCGGCCAACCTCAGTGGATTCGTTGAGGCCTACACACGAATGAACCGCTGGAAGAATATCAAGGCAGGCGGCGAGGTACTCTACATTGGCGCCGATAACTCTGCGTTTCCAGTTCCCTTGGGCAGGAACACCGCAGGCCGATGGTATTTCGATACCGCGGCCGGCAAAGACGAGATCCAGGCGCGCCGTATAGGCAAGAACGAGTTGACAGCAATCGCGGCCTGCGAGGCGATTGCCAACGCGCAAAAGCAATACTTCAGCCAAGCACACGACCATGGCAGAGCCCGGCAATACGCACAGAAGTTAGTTAGCGACCCAGGAAAGCAGAACGGCCTGTATTGGCCGGTCGCGGAAGGCCACGCGGCGAGCCCGCTTGGCGAGCTTCACGACTTTACTACGGCCGTGGCTTCCAACACCGGCGATCACCCACCGCTGTTCAACGGCTACTACTATCGCGTGCTCGCTAAACCCGGCGACTTCGCCATTCTGGCCTACCCCACGGAATACCGGAACTCCGGAATCATGACGTTCCTCGTAGGCAGAGATGGCGCCGTCTACCAAAAGGACCTGGGCGAAAAGACCGGAGACGTCGCCTTGGCCATGACGGATGTCAACCCAGCCGACGGCTGGAGTCCTGCTGCGCCGAATACTGGCACGGCCGCGCGTTCTCAATAACTAACGGAACCCGTCTGCCGAGTTTGGTGGTGCGCTTGCCGTGGCACGCCAACCGTAACGCCGGACAGAGCGCCCTCCGCGCACTCGCTCCGCCATATGCCAGAACTGTCATGGAGTGGCTGTCGAACACCATAAAAAGTTAAACCCTACCGTCATTCGTCCGGAGGGCTAGCGCCTTTGACTGGTTTTGACAACGGGTGAGAAAAGGCGTTTCGCGACTCCGCGTTTTTGTGGGCGGGGCGGCGCGAGAGAGATTTCAGCGCATCGAGATTCCGGCGGTCGTCGCCCGGCTCATCGACGG
>JABDGM010000029.1:0-44468 GCA_013286045.1 Planctomycetota bacterium
AGCACGACCTTCGTGGCAGTGACGCCTTTGCCGGCGAGCAGCTTGGGGCAGACTTCGCGTAGCAAGTAGTTCGCCATATTTTCGGACGTGGGATTGTTCGGCAGCACATAGAAGCGGCAGGGCTCAACCATCTTCACCGCGGCGAGGCCGTTTTCGTCGGACTTGTTGAGGACGAAGCCGTGGTCCCAGTTTTCGTCGAGCCAGCCTTTGAAGAGTTTTTTGAGCTCGGCGAAATCGATCACGCGGCCGACGTCATCGACTTGATCGCCGGTGACGTAGAAGTCGGCGATGTAATTGTGGCCGTGGAAGTATTCGCACTTGCCGCCGTGGCGATGGAGGCGATGACCGGCACAGAAGCGGATTCGCCGCATGATGGTGAGGGACATGATGAAGATTAGGGGCTCGTGGATGGGGGCTGGGGATAAGAAATCATTTTTGATGGGATGAGGCGGTTTGTGAAGCGTGCTGGATCGACCATAGTAGAAGAGGTGGACGCAAAAACGAATCTTACGCCTCCGTTTGCTTCCACTGCTTTTCCCTAGTCCCCAGCTTTTTGCCGTCAGCTTCGACTCGCCAGTGCTCATTAACATTGAACAACTCGAATGGGGCCTGATCATTGCCGTCGTGCTGCACGGCTTGGGGATTCTCGCAGCCATTCATGCGATCATGACCGCCCGTACCGCACAGGGAGCGATTGCCTGGGCGATTTTGTTGAGCGTTTTTCCGTATTTGACACTGCCGGTGTACGGCGTATTCGGCCGGGGCAAGTTTCAGGGGTATGTGAAGGCTCGCCGAGCGGGCGATTCTCAAATTGACCACATTGCCCGGGCGCTCGAAAAGAAGTTGCGATTGTTTCGCACGCGCGACGAAGAGGATGATCCTAAATATACCGCATTGGAAGAATTGGCCGAGATGCCGTTCACGACTCACAACGATGCCAAGCTGCTCATCGATGGCGACGCGGCGTTTGCGGCGATCTTCGCCGGGATCGAACAGGCGAAAAGCTACGTCATTGTGCAGTTCTTTATCATTCGTGACGACCAAATTGGGCGAGAACTCAAAGACAAGCTGATTCGCAAAGCGCGTGAAGGTGTGCGCGTTTACTTGCTATACGACGAGATTGGGAGCTACGCTTTGCCGAAGGCGTATCGGCGCGAGTTGGCAGCGGCGGGCGTCATCGATTTACCGTTTCGCACGTCGAAGGGGATTCGCAATCGATTTCAGATTAACTTTCGGAACCATCGCAAGATTGTGATCGTGGACGGCGAGACTGCGTATGTCGGTGGCCTTAACGTGGGCGACGAGTACATGGGTCGTAGCCCGGTTTTTGGGCCGTGGCGAGATACGCACGTCGAGGTTCGCGGGCCCGTCGTTCAGGCGATTCAATTCGCGTTTCTCGAAGACTGGTACTGGGCGACCGGGAGCGTGCCCGAGCTAGATTGGACGCCCCGCCCCGCCCCCGAGGGAAATGAGGCGGCGCTATGCTTGGCCTCCGACCCGTCGGACTTGATGGAAACCTGCGGTCTGTTCTTTATGCAGGCAATCAACTCGGCACGGCATCGGCTGTGGATTGCCAGTCCGTATTTTGTTCCGGATGGCGCGTTGATCCATGCGTTACAGCTGGCGGCGCTCCGAGGCGTCGATGTGCGAATCATGCTGCCTGCGAAGCCAGATCACAAGATGGTGTACCTGGCCGCGTTCTCGTACATCGCTGAGACGGAGCTTTCGGGCGTGAAGTTTTATCGTTACCAGCCGGGGTTTATGCACCACAAAGTGTTGTTGGTGGATGACGATTTGGCGGCCGTCGGCACAGCGAACTTCGACAATCGTTCGATTCGACTCAACTTCGAAATCACGCTGATCTTCGCCGATCGGGGGTTTGCGATTGAGACGGAAAAGATGCTGGCGCGAGACTTCGAGCTCTGCCTGCAGACGAAGTCAGCCGACTTCGCGCGGCGGCCGTTCTGGTTCCACTTCGCCGTGCGGGTTGCGCGGCTTTTCGCGCCGGTGCTTTAGTCGTTAAGCGCGGCGTGGCTTCGTGGAGTTCAGTAACGCAGGGACAGGCCGGTGCCTGCGAAGAAGTCGTCGGCCCACTTATTGAGGCCCAGGCCGGTGCGGATATCCCACTGAAGGTTGTCCATAATCAAAACTGTCGTTCCGCGGACGAAATAGTACTGGGGAAGATCGGCGGCGGAATTGATCGGCGAAAACATGTAGAATTCGATGAAGCTGTGGATCCTGTCCGACCAGGCATGGTCGAGCGCGACAGTTTGAGTGAAGCGCACGTAGGTATCGTCAGTCACTTGATTCGCGGTTCCGCCAAGTTCGGTATTGCCGGAGAGCGTCCAGCAGTCATTTCCGGTCAGATCCCAGGCGTAACAGTAGTCAATGTCTGGCAGCACTTCACGGGAAGTGAAAGGTTGGTCGCCCGCGGGGATGCTGGATTCGAGAATCACACCCGTTTGTGGCAAGAAGCAATCTTGCTGGGTGAGGTAGAACTTGCAGCCGAGATTCAGGTCTGCCAATCCCGATTCGCGATCGACGGCGCCGCCGATTTTGGTGCGTTGAATATCGTAGTCCCAATCGGCTCGCAACTCGAACCAATCGGCGATCACGCCGACGCGAAGCAACGATTCGGGAAAGGAATGCCGCACGACTCGTACGCCGTTTTCGTCGTCGTACATATAGGTGTAGCCAGTTTCGAGCTGGACAGCACCGCAGCCGACGGTGACGGGCGACTGCGTAAGTTTCGGCCGGTCAAAGATGAGTGAAGCGTTTACCCGGCTGGATCCATCTGTTTCTGAGGCATTGGCCCAGTCAAATAGCGGATCGCGACAGTCGGAATCTGCGTAGGCCGAAGCGCAGGCGGCGGCGAGGGCGCCGCCGGCGAGCAACATCAACAGGAGACGACGGAGTTGCATCGACGACGCGACTCTGAGGAGTATGACGATAGTCTAGGGTTTCGACCGGCGGGGCGTGCGTTCGCGATTGGCGGAACTGCGGCCGTTAAAGCCCAGCTACTTTTTGGCAAGATGTACCGGTTAGGAATTTGCTGCCGGTCATCGGTCGACAGCCCCCGGCTCTGCCGGGGGTGAGGACTGCGCCAGATTTTGCGTGAGTTCAAAACCCCGGCAGAGCCGGCGGCTCAGCCTAAATAGTTAAGCGGCGACGGCGTTAGTTCAGCGAAGGATCGCTGGGAAGATGCTCATGGTCGATGTCCGGGGCCATGATCTCGAGACCGATGCGTTGCGTGACGGCTTTCCAGATCGATTCGTGATCGGCGAACACGTCGTCGACGGCGGCCCGCGTCCACAGCCAGCCTCCGGCTTCCATTTCGTTCTCGAGTTGTCCGCTGCTCCAGCCCGCGTTGCCGCTGCAGAGGCGGAAGGGAATGTTCTTTTTGCGGACGATCAGGTCGAGCTCATCCCGGTTCGTGGAAAAGAACAGGCCGGGCATGATTTGATGGTCGGAAAACGCCTGCAACGGGTGGATCGCGACGAGCGGTCCGGGCACGGGGCCGCCGACGTAGATTTTGTCGTCGCGGTCGCAGGGATCGTTGCCGATCATCTCCCACACTTCGCGAACCGTTTTATCCGACGGGCGGTTGATTACGACGCCCATCGCGCCCTCATGATCGTGATGGATCATCAGGACGACCGATTGCGCAAAATTCGGATCGCGCAAATAGCGTGAAGCAACCAGAAAGTGCCCGGCCAACCATTTTTCGGCCATGGAACACGCAATCGAAAGCGATGTGGGACGCCCGAAGTTGAACGACAGAATTATTTTATCGTCGCGATGTGGCCAAATAAAGCGGCCTCGGCAACGTCTAAGAAAGTACCGCGTTTATGGCTTCGAATCAGAACGGTGCTGCGTGATTTCGATCGCTTTGAGCAGTCCACGGGCCTTGTTTAGCGTTTCCTCATATTCGCGCTCGGGGACACTGTCGGCGACGATTCCCGCACCGGCTTGGATGTAGGCGGTGCCGTTTTGGATCACCATGGTTCGCAGTGCGATGCAGGTATCCATATTGCCGGCGAAATCGATGTAGCCGACGGCGCCACCGTACGGCCCGCGGCGGTGGGGTTCGAGCTCGTCGATGATTTCCATCGCTCGCACTTTGGGGGCGCCGGAAACGGTCCCGGCGGGCAACGCGGCGGCGAGGGCGTCGAAGGCGTCGCGGTCCTCGGTAAGTTGACCGGTGACGTTGGAGGTGATGTGCATCACGTGGCTGTAGCGCTCGATGACCATGACGTCCGAGATTTCGACCGAGCCGAACTGGGCGACACGGCCGACATCGTTGCGGCCCAGATCGACGAGCATCACGTGTTCGGCCCGCTCCTTGGGGTCGGCGAGAAGCTCCTCAGCAAGCAGCTCATCCTCCTCCTCGGTTTTGCCGCGGCGGCGGGTGCCGGCGAGCGGCCGCACGGTGACTTTGCCATCGACGACGCGTACCAAGATCTCCGGTGAGCTGCCGACAAGCGTGCATTTCGGCGAGCGAAGGAAGAACATGAAAGGGCTGGGATTCACGACCCGCAACGTGCGATAGACCTCGAAGGGATCGGCGGTGAGCGGGATTTCCAAGCGTTGGCTGAGTACCACTTGGAATATGTCGCCCGCGCGGATGTATTCGACGCTCTTTCGCACGGCGTCTTCGAACTGCGACTGGGTGAAGTTCGATTTGAATTTGAGATGCGACTCGCCGCCAATGGCGATATCGGTCGGGGTAAGCGATTCGGTTGGCGTCGAAAGCTTGGCGACGAACCGATCGACGCGCCGGCAGGCGTCGTCGTGGGCAGCCTTAAACTGTGCTGCCGTGTTCGTGCCTTTTCCCTCTCCAACTTTGGCTAGCACGATAACAATTACGGTCTTTTGCACATTATCGAAGACGACCATGTGGTCGTAGAACGCGAACGATAGATCGGGCAGTTTGCGGTCGTCGTTTGGCGGATTCGGCAAATTCTCGACGTACCGCACTGTGTCGTAACCAGCGTAGCCGACAGCACCGCCGATAAACGGCGGCAGCTCTTTCAAATGTGCTACTCGAAACTCGCGCATTTTCGTTCGCAGGACATCGAGCGGATTCTTTGCGTCGCTGCCGGCTAAATCGGCCGAAGACAACTCCATGAACGGCTCGGCTGCCAGGAAGCTGTAACGCCCGACCTTTTCTCCACCGATGACGCTTTCAAACAAGCACGCACTGCCGCCGTCGTCGATCTTGTGAAACGCGCTTACGGGCGTGAGGACGTCGCTCAAGATACAGCGGTAAACCGGAACATAGTCCGCGGTCGCGGCCAATTTCGTGAACGTCGCGAGGTCTGGGTAATGCTGCATGGCGTGAAAAAGGAGTGACGACCGGATGTATAATCGATTTTGTTGGGTGCCATCGTACCACGGCGGCGGGGGAGGCTGCGAGGCGAGCTGGCGTTACCTATCTTTCACCGCCATAACGGGTTAGCTGTTGTTGAGCCGCTCAGGCTTCGTCTTGACACTAAGGTGCCCGTGGCTAGAATCCCTCTAGCCACGTCGATCCTCCCTCTTCGCCGCCTGTTTTCTGTCGCGTTTTTCGGCTGCTCGCTACGCTGAAATTAGTGGGGACGCTGGGGGATTTAGTTCGCGCTAGCGTGGAACACAACTTATGAAATGCCAAAAGTGCGATAAACCGGCCACGTTTCACATCACCGACCTGGTGGATGGGAAACCGAACGAACTTCATTTGTGCGAGGATTGCGCGCACAAGTTCCTCGCGCCCTCCACGGAGGAATCGGGCGAAGTGCTGCCCGCGATGGCGGGGCTATTGGCCCAGCACTTGGCAGTCGGCGAAACGGCGGAAGAGCTGGCACGGCTCGATCAGCGTTCTTGCCCGGTGTGCGGAATCACGTTCTTGGAATTTCGCAAGCAGGGGCGACTTGGTTGCCCGCACGACTACATTAATTTTGCTTCCGAGTTGGAGCCGTTGCTGCTCAACATTCACGGCGAGACGCGGCACGTGGGCAAGGTGCCGAAGTTCTGCGCAAGCGGGGCCGAGCAGCAAACGCAGCTGATTCGCCTGCGTCGCGAAATGAAAGAAGCGATCGCGGCGGAAGAGTACGAACAGGCATCGGCCCTGCGGGACGAGATCCGGGCGATCGAACAAGCGCGAGATAAGAAAACCCAGAGCGAATAAGTGAGCGGGTGAGAGGTTATTGGTATCAACTGACTCACCAAAAAATGGATTTCTCTGATCTCAATTTGCAAGAAATCGCTCAAACTAGCGGCGAATGGCTGCGCGGTTCGGGTCCAGAATCGGACATCGTCATCAGCAGCCGGATTCGGCTCGCCCGCAATCTGGCGGATTTCCCGTTCATTTCGCGTGCAACGGATACTGATCGGGCCGAAATCGGCAAAATTCTGCGGGACAGAATCGAAAAACTACACGAGCAAGGCAAGTTCACTGGGCAGCTTGTATACGTCGATGTGAGCGCGCTCGAGGCCGTCGACCGGCAGTTTCTCGTCGAACGGCAGTTGATCAGCCGCGAACACGCAGATGCCGAAGGCGCTCGCGCCGTGCTCATCGATCAGCGCGAACAGATGAGCGTGATGATCAACGAAGAGGATCATCTTCGGATCCAAGTCCTCAAGAGTGGCCTGGATTTGACGGCGGCTTGGGAGCAAATCAACGAGCTGGACGACCATATCGAGGCCCGGGTTACGTACGCTTATAACGACCGCTTCGGCTATTTGACGGCCTGTCCAACCAATGTTGGTACCGGCGTGCGCGTGAGCGTAATGCTCCACCTGCCTGCGCTCGTGATCACCCGGCAAATCGACAAGGTGTTTCGCAGCCTGCAAAAAATCAATCTCGCGGTTCGCGGCTTGTATGGCGAAGGCTCGCAGGCCCAGGGTGATTTTTACCAGGTGAGCAATCAGGTTACGCTTGGTCAGAACGAAGAAGAACTGACGAAAAAAGTTGCAGACGTGGTGCCCGTTCTCATCGACTATGAGCGAAAAGCGCGTGAATTCCTGATTCGCGAAAGCCAAGAAACGCTGCACGACCGGGTGAGCCGAGCGTATGGCATTCTGCGGACGGCTCAAACGATCAGCTCCGAAGAAACCATGCACCTACTTTCGAGCTTGCGGATGGGCGTCAATCTCGGGTTGATTCGCGACGTCGAAATCCCGACCGTCAACAAGCTCTTCGTCCACACGCAGCCCGCGCACCTGCAAAAGCTGACGGGCATGGAACTCGACTCTTCGGACCGCAACATCGAGCGGGCCAGCTATTTACGGCGTCATCTGAGCGGCGACGGCACGAACGCTGGGCATAATTAAGCGCTTCGCGCGTGTGCAGTTGTATTGCAGTCATTGCCAGCGCGGTATACTGGCGCTCTGGCAGAGAAATCCCATCAGGGGTCGTCTTATTTCGCGGCATCAGTTTTGAGAAGGGCGCAGAGTGGGGACTATCAAAACGATTGCGACGATCGTCTTTAGCGCGATTACGTTTTCGCCGACAAACGCCGACGTCATTCCACTACTTAGCCTCGATCCGGCAGTAGACAGTGCGCCCGTCAAGTTCGTCGAGCCGGCGAATAATAAAACCTGGGGGTATTCGTTCTATGTCACGAGCCCGATTCAAGTAACGTATTTGGGCTGGAATGACACGAATCGCGATGGGCTCTCACATTCGCATCAAGTTGGGATTTGGAAAGACACGACCGGCATGACGTCCTGGCCTTACATCGATGGTGGGCAGTTGGTCGCGTCTGCGACCATACCCGCCGGAACTGCAGCAGAATTAAGCGGGCCATGGCGGCGCGTCGCAATCACCCCGATTACGCTTGGCGTCGGTGGTTACTCAGTCGGCGGGCAGAATAATTCGAACTCGCTCGACAACATGGTGTATATGTTTCCGGTGGGAGTCGCTGATTCCCGAGTCACCCTTGGGTCGTTCGATGACAACGTGACGGGAAAAGACGGCTTTTTCCCTCCCGGAACCGACAACGGCGGTTGGTATGCATTGATCGGCGGTGTCGAGCTTGGACCAATGTTGTTTCTGGAGAGAGTTCCTGAGCCCAGCGCGGTATTTTTGTGCGCCGCAGCGAGCGCTGCGTCACTCGCCGCTTGCTGGCATCGCAGGCGAGCCAATAGTTGAAATTTGGTTGCGTAACTTAACTTTCGATACAGGCACTCGCGTCGACCATTTCCTTAGTCCTCAGCCCGGCTCCCATCGCCGCACATTTGGACGATCTTCGGATCGAACCGCGCGACCGTTTCCACCAGGTCTTCCTGCGCCGCCATCACTTCGCAGATGTCCTTGTAAACTCCGGGCACCTCGTCGGACCCCGCGGCTAGAACGAACACGCCCCGCTGTTCCAGGTCTTTGCGGACGGCGTTAAACCGGTACATGTCGTTCGCCTTCTTGCGCGACATGCGTCGGCCGGCGCCGTGGGCAGTGGAGTTGAAGCTTTGCGGATTTCCGAGGCCGCGTACGACGAAGGCGGGGTCCGCCAGCGTACCGGGAATGACGCCCAATACGCCCGGGCCGGCGGGGGTCGCGCCTTTGCGATGGACGATCAGCTCGCGGCCTTGGTGCCGTTCCTTCCACGCGAAGTTGTGATGGTTTTCGACGCCAGCGATGATTTGGGCACCCAGCAACTTCGTGATCAAACGGTGAATTACGGCGTGGTTTGCGGCGGCATACTCGCCCATTAGATTCATCGCTGCCCAGTACTCCTGGCCGGGTTCGCTGTCCAAATCTAGCCATGCGAGACGGCCGAATTCTTTGTATCGCCGCGGTAGCGCCGCTTGGGCAATTTGGCTGTACGTGTTGCATACCGCGGAGCCTGCGCCGCGGCTGCCGCTGTGACTTAACAGAGCGACGTATTCACCAGGCTTGAGGCCTAATTGCTTATCATCGTGTTCGAGCGACAGCACGCCGACATCTACAAAATGGTTGCCCGAGCCGCTCGTGCCGAGCTGTTTCCAAGCGCGATCCTTAAGTTCGCGCGTCACGCGAGTGACGGCCCAATCGCGGTCCATCACTTCGTGCGATTGTGCCGGCCGATGCTCGACGCCGACGCCGAATCGCGTACCGCCCTCGACAGCATCCTTGTAGCGGCTGAAGTCCTTCGTGAGCGACGCAACGGGTTGGTCGAGCACCGAGAGCTTCATGCGGCAGGCGATATCAACACCCACGGCGTACGGAATGACGGCGTTTTCGCAGGCTAGAACGCCGCCGATTGGCAGGCCGTAGCCGATGTGCGCATCGGGCATGAGGGCGGCCCCGACGGCGCTCGGGATCTGGCAGGCCTCGCGCATTTGAGTGTGCGCGCCGGTGTCGATATCCGTCCCCCAGGTGCGATAGCTAATTGGCTCGCGGTTGACTGGTGCCGATTGGGCCAGCAATTCGCGGGCAAATTCGCCCCAAATGGGGTCGGTTTCAAAGGTGCGCGGGTTGCCGACGACCTCGGAGACTAGCTGCCGAGCTCGTTTGCCTTTCAGTCCCAGTCCGGTCCCCTGCTCCGCCGCCTTGGACAAGGCTTGAACCGCCGCCAGGGTGCAATCTGGCGGAACACCCAGTTTTTGCAGCTGTTTACGGTTCATGGCGGTGTCCAGCGGGCGGGAAACCAAGAGACGCTAGAGAAGGTGGTTGGTTCACTGCCCATCGTTCTCACAGGCAATTTTTCGCCGAATTCGGGCCCCGAACGGTTTTTGGCGGCGGTCGCCCGAACCTATGCCGCCCTCGCCCGGTCATTCGTTGCAGTCGTGAGAAATTCGCCAAACTAATATGTAGCCGGGCTAAGTTGTCCGATTATAATGAAAGGCGACAGGGTCGTGCTTACGCGGCACGACGGACTAGAGGGCAGAGCAGATCTGTCTAAGTTTTGGCTTTCTAGATCGACTTTGCCATAACAAGCTAGTAGGAAGGAGGTGGTCTTTGATCGACATATGTTCTTGCCAACGAGGTGGTTTTACCTGAGATTGGCCGGCGGGTCGCCCTCAGGCGGCCACCACCTGCTTCTGAGTCGGAAGTCCTGGAATTGCTGCAGCGAAACCCGGGCAACCAGTTCTCAAAGCAAATAACAGAGCCCGGCTTCCACTTGGTGGGAGCCGGGCCTCTTTTTTGCGCTCTGCAATGGGTCTTGTCTCTGGCTTCCTTACGCCAAGACTCGATATTGCGCATCTCGGCCGGCCGATTAATCGCGTTATTCGGCCTAACCGGAACACTACTATCTTTTTAAGAAATTTGCCGCAAAACGCCTCTTCGCGCCTGTCGATTTTGTTGACATGTAACGCGAAAAATCTACGTTTTCACGACTATTTCAGCGAGACCTTGACGCTTTGCGGCTTGTTTCGCACTTTCGCATCGCAGCGAAAGCCGAACATATTCCAAATTGGACGCACGGCGACCGAGTTTGTTTTGATGCTGTTACTACCCGCCGCCATCGGCACGTTCGTGTTAGTGAACCTCCTGTGCGCATGCCTTGCGCTCGCGGTCGGGTTCGCTGCTGGAGTGTGGTTCTTCGGTGCCAAAATGGCTAAGCCGGCGGCTACGAAGGAGCCAGCGAAAAAGCCAGCTCCGAAAGCAGCCGACGACGGTAAGCGAGCGGCCGAGCGGACCGCGATGGCTGCCAGCCGTGTGGCCGACTTGGCTCAGACGGTTGCCGGAGATGTGGGCGATCATGCGGCCAAGATGAAGGCCATCTCGGCCGACTTGGCGGGAATCGATCGCAATTCCGAAACGGCGAACGCGGCCGTCTTTTCGGCCATGGATCAAATGCTGGCTGCCAACACCGAGTTGCAGCAGCGGCTCGAACAGGCGGAAAAGCAGCTCGCTGCGCAGGCCGCCGAAATCAAGACCCACGAATCGGAAGCGCGGACCGACTCGCTCACGGGCCTTTCCAATCGCCGAGCCTTCGACGACGAGCTGAAGCGACGCCTGAATGAATTTCAGCGGAAGCAAACGCCTTGCACGTTGGTGATGCTCGATATCGACTTCTTCAAGAAGTTCAACGATACGCACGGCCACCTGGTCGGCGATGAAGTCTTGCGGCAGGTCGCCAAGGTTTTGAGCGCCACTTCGCGCGAAATGGACGTGCCTTGCCGTTACGGTGGCGAAGAATTCGGCGTTATATTGCCTGGCACGGATGCGGCGAGCGCCTGCAAAGTTGCGGAGCGCATTCGAGCCGCAGTCGAAGCATCGACGACCGTCTGCGAAGGCAAATCGCTGAAAGTTACCTGCAGCTTGGGCCTGTCTTCAATCACGAGCGATGACGATGCGGCTCGGCTGATTCGTCGCGCCGATGACGCCCTGTACGCATCGAAGAAGGCTGGTCGCAACTGCGGACATTGGAATACAGGCGTTAAATTCGTGCCGATCACGGCCCCGGAAGAGGCCAATGTCGAGCCGCCCGCCATTGAGACTCCGGCCGAAAATCCGGAAACTGCCACGGCCGAGGACGCTGCCAAACCGGCCGAGACGAACGCGTCGCCAACCGGCGCCACGTTCGTGCAAATGCTGAAGCGCCGGGTTACGGAAAGCCATCGCTTCGGGATCCCGATCTCGGTTCTCTACATGAAGATCGAGGAATACGACGTTGTGAACCGCAAGCACGGCAGTCCGATCGCTCGCCAAATGGCCGATGCGGCCGGACCTGCGATTCAGCGGGCCTTACGCGAAATGGATGTCTTAACAAAGCTAGATAACGGTGAATTTGTGGTGATGCTGCCCGGCAGCACGCTGCCCGAAGTCTCGTATGTTGCGAAGCGTATCTCCGGCTCGGCGTCCAACTGCGTACTACGAGTGGCTGACCGAGAACTGCGAATTCGATTCCAACAGGGCGTCGCCGAACTTAAGGCAAATGAAACCGCCCAGGAGTTGCTGGCCCGCGCACGCCAGTCCATGTCGAGCACGGCGACGGCGCAGCCGGCCGGGGTCAACGAGCGTTAGCGCTCCGAAGGTGTGCTGGTCTCGCATTTTGCGACGATGGTATGATTCACCTGCGACGATGAGTTCCATCGTCGAAACGCTAGGGTGAAACATGGCCAAATCAGAAGCGGCTGGCGAGCGGCCCGCACGTCGATCCGTATTTTCGCTGCCGCGATTTCAGTTCAGCCTCGGTTGGATGCTGATTTGCGTCACGGTCGTGGCGGTCGCGATCGTCCTTTCGATGAAAATCGGAGAGTTCGTGGCAACGCTGCTGTTCGCAGTTGTGTATTGCGTGTTGCCTACGCCGCTGTTGATCTTTGCAGTTTTCGCACGTGGCGACAGCCAGGCGTTTGCAATTGGGGCGTTAATTCCCTGGTGGACGTTGCGGACTTGGCTGCCGGAATCGTCCTCGCTTTCAAGTGCAATTTGGCTGCTGGTGATGTGCAGCGCGTGCGGCACGGTCGCGGCGATTTCGAGGCGTTGGATCCGATTTACCGGCTCCTGACATGTTGCCCGCGACGTCCGCGTGCCCGCGGCCAAATGCTTCGGTAAGTTGCCTATATTAGCAGCGGAAAAGGTTATCCGCGTTTCGGTAAAATTTAGAAATTGCCCCCTTGTCGTCGAGCTGGACATTCGTAAAATCAATTTCGCACGAGTTTGACACGGTCCTCGCGGACCGCTATATTCTGCGATTCCTCCGAAGGGGTTTTTACTCATCGGCGGAGAAGCCACTGCGAGTGGCCAGAGGCTGGTAAGGCAGCCCGATCCAGGAGGGATTTAAACCTGCCTTGTCGGCCTCTGTCCATTGGCGAGTCGAGCAATCGACGTTCGGCAATGTGCGGACCCAGGAGATTGTGCCTGGGTAAACGACAGTTCTGGAAACAGAATTGTCGCGAATGTTCTTTGACAATTGGTTTGAAAAGCAAGAGTGGCATCTTTGCTAAGCATGTCACCGATCAAAGTGCGCAAGCACGGCGATCAGCAAGCTGGCTCGCGGTCACCGCTGCAAAGCAGTGGTCGGGAGTTCGGTAAGCAGGTGAAATGCGTAGCACAAGACTCTTTTTTTGTCCTTAGATAATTTGTTTTGTTTTGAGCGTTACTCGTCCAAATGCCGTCGCTGGCATTTGGACAAACGTAGCGTGGGTCGGATATGCAACCGACTCACCAAAGCATTATTCAAATTGCTTACGTCGGACTGGTCGCTTCAGCGACTAGTTATACAAGAGCGTTCGATTAATGTGGCCAAGCTACTAAGGGCGTATGGGGGATGTCTTGGCATCAGGAGGCGATGAAGGGCGTGGAAATCTGCGAAAAGCTCGGGGGAGTTGATAAACAAGTGATGATCCCGAGGTACCCGAATTACTGCATAGTGAATTCATAGCTATGTGGAGCCAACGTGGGGAACTGAAACATCTAAGTACCCACTGGAAAAGAAAGAAAAATCGATATCGTTAGTAGTGGCGAGCGAAAGCGATACAGCCCAAACCGCGAAGGTTTCCTTTGCGGGGTTGTAGGGCCGTTCACATGAGAGTTACAAAATTGCTGGTTAACGGAATCTTTTGGAAAGTTGAACCATAGAGGGTGACAGTCCCGTACGTGGCAACTAGCAATCTCTCGAGCGGTACCTGAGTAAATCGGGCCACGTGGAATCCCGATTGAATCTACGAGGACCATCTCGTAAGGCTAAATACTCCCTGATGACCGATAGTGAACTCAGTATGGCGATTGAAAGATGAGAAGAACCCCTGTTAGGGGAGGAATGTGAACCTGAAACCATACGCTTACAAGCGGTCGGAGCACTATGTCCCGTAAGGGAAATGTGTGACGGCGTGCCTTTTGCATAATGATCCGGCGAGTTACCGTCTGCGGCTTGGTTAAGGACCTACGGTCCGAAGCCTTAGGGAAACCGAGTCTGAATAGGGCGACTATTGGTCGTTGGCGGTAGACGCGAAACCACGTGATCTACCCATGAGCAGGTTGAAGCGCGGGTTATACTGCGTGGAGGACCGAACCCACTTGGGTTGAAAACCGAGGGGATGACTTGTGGGGAGGAGTGAAAGTCTAATCAAACGTGGAGATAGCTCGTTCTCTCCGAAATAGCTTTAGGGCTAGCCTTGAGCCACTATGCACCAGGGGTAGAGAGACTGAATTGATTTGAGGCGCCTCACCGCGTACTCTGTCGAACCAAACTCCGAATACTGGTGTATTTATCTCAGGAGTCAGTCCGCGAGGGATAAGCTTCGCGGTCGAGAGGGAAACAACCCAGACTATCTGCTAAGGTCCCGAAGATGTACTTAGTCACTAAGGAAGTTGATTTGCTGTGACAACCAGGATGTTGGCTTAGAAGCAGCCACCATTTAAAAAGTGCGTAACAGCTTACTGGTCGAGCAGATCTGCGCCAATAATGAACGGGAGTAAGTACAGCACCGAAGCAATAGATGTATGAAGCCTGCGGGCAACATACGTGGTAGGAGAGCGCACCAGGTCAGATACAAGCCGTACCGTAAGGAGCGGTGGTGGGGCCTGGTGGTGATTATGCCGGAATGAGTAACGATAAGGCAGGTGAGAATCCTGCCCGCCGAAAGCCTAAGGTTTCCTGGGGAAGGTAAATCCGCCCAGGGTTAGCCGGTGCCTTAGTCGAGGCCGAAAGGCGTAGACGATGGACAGCAGGTCAACATTCCTGCGCCAGCTAGGTGAACCGATGGAGGGACAAGGTCCGAAAGGTGAGCGGTACGATTAGAAATGTCCGTGGATCCGTGCGAGATGTGGAATAGGTAAATCCGTCCACACAAAATCAAGCGCGGGGACTGAGTGCGTTTATGTTCACGAAATCATCGGCAGGATCTTCGAGAAAAGCTTCGTAGGGTTAAAGCCTAGTTGACCGTACTAAAACTGACACAGGTAGGCGAGACGAGTAGTCTAAGGCGCTCGGGAGAATAGTGGTTAAGGAACTCTGCAAAATGACCCCGTAAGTTCGCGATAAGGGGTACCGGAGGCGGTTCACGCTGCCCCCGGTCACAGTAAATCGGCTTCTGCGACTGTTTATCAAAAACACAGGTCTCTGCTAACACGTAAGTGGATGTATAGAGACTGACGCCTGCCCGGTGTCGGTAGGTTAAGGTAGAGGGTTAGCCGCAAGGCGAAGCTCACGACCGAAGCCCCGATAAACGGCGGCCGTAACTATGACGGTCCTAAGGTAGCGAAGCTCCTTGTCGGGTAAGTTCCGACCTGCATGAAAGGCGCAACGACAGAAGCACTGTCTCAATCACTAACCCGGTGAAATTGTAGTCGTGGTGAAGATGCCACGTTCCCGCAGCTAGACGGAAAGACCCCGTGAACCTTCACTGTAGGCTGATATTGGGCTCGTGTCTAAACTGTGTAGGATAGGTGGGAGGCTTCGAAGTTCCGGCGCCAGCCGGAGCAGAGCCGTCGGTGAAATACCACCCTTTTTATGCATAAGTTCTAACGCTGATTCCCTTCTAACAGGGCAGCGGACAGTGTCAGTTGGGCAGTTTGACTGGGGCGGTCTCCTCCTAAAGAGTAACGGAGGAGCCCAATAGGTACCCTCAGCCTGGTTGGTAATCAGGCTTCGAGCGTAAAGGTAGAAGGGTGCTAAACTGCGAGACTTATCAGTCGAGCAGGTACGAAAGTAGGGCTTAGTGATCCGGTAATCCCGTATGGAAGGGTTATCGCTCAACAGATAAAAGGTACTCCGGGGATAACAGGCTTATCGCTCCCGAGCGTCCATAGCGGCGGAGCGGTTTGGCACCTCGATGTCGGCTCATCACATCCTGGGGGTGGAGAAGCTCCCAAGGGTTCGGCTGTTCGCCGATGAAAGTGGTACGTGAGCTGGGTTCAGACCGTCGTGAGACAGGTCGGTCCCTATCTACTGTGGGCGCACGAAACTTGCGGAGGTTCTTCTTTAGTACGAGAGGATTTAGAAGGACAGCCCTCTGGTATTCCAGTTATCGCGCTAGCGGTATGGCTGGGTAGCTATGGCTGGATAGGATAAACGCTGAAGGCATCTAAGCGTGAAGCCCGCTCCAAGATTAGGTTTCGTTGAGCAATTGCTCGAAAGTCCCCAGGAAGACTACCTGGTTGATAGGCCGGATGTGTAAGCGTAGCAATACGTTCAGCTAACCGGTACTAACGGACGAACGCTTGGCCACATTTATCTAACGCTCTTGATAAACGTGTCTAAGGAACTAAAAAAGATGGCGAGCACAACTCGCCCCACTCTTGCAATCAAACCAATTAAAGTACGTCGTGCCTGACCGTGCGGCGTACTTCTTCTGGCGACCATACCTGAAAGGAAACACCTGTTCCCATTCCGAACACAGCCGTTAAGCTTTCAGGGCCGATGATAGTGCCTACCAGCGCGAAAGTAGGTATCGCCAGTTCATTTTTTAAAACCCCGCGTGAGTTCAAAAGACTCACGCGGGGTTTTTTTATTGCGCTCCACTCATATCTAGCCACCGGCGAGTCGCCGGCGGCAATCCCCGCGAAACACACCCGACCCGAGCCCCGCCTCTTACTCGCGTCATCGATCCTTCCACCGCCAACAAACAATCTTTCGAAAGATCTCTTCTCGGCGCTGACGTTCTGTCGCCCCGCGCCTCATAATGATTCCGCGGCCGAGTGCCGGCGACTCGCCGGACGCCGACTCCAATCCACACATTCTCGCATCTCGCGAAAGGCCATTCCTGCTATGAGAAACGTAGCCTTTTCAATTATCGCTCTGCTCATTGCCGCGGCTTGTTCCCCCGCGAACGCGGCGGAATTCAAACTCACCCCGGAGGGAGCGAAGGATTACGCCATCGACGCGTACATCTACGCCTACCCGCTCGTTACGATGGAAATGACGCGCCGCGTCTTGACCAACGTTGCAAAGCCCGAGGGCTCCCACGCCCCAATGGGCCAGCTCATCCGGATGCGCAGCTACCCGGACGCCAAGTTTCGCGATATCACCGCGCCAAACGCAGATACGCTCTATACCACTGCCTTCATCGACGTCGCCAAAGAACCGTACATCCTCAGCATCCCCGATGCGCACGATCGCTACTACTTGTTTCCAATGCTCAACGCCTGGACGGACGTCTTCCAAGATCCCGGCAAGCGCACCACGGGCACCGGCCCGCAAAAGTACGCCATCACCGGCCCGAATTGGAAGGGCACCCTGCCCCACGGCGTAACCGAATACAAATCCTCAACCGCGATGGTCTGGATCCTCGGCCGCATCTATTGCACCGGCACACCCGAAGACTACGCCGCCGTCCACAAACTGCAGGATGAGATATCGCTCGTCCCGCTGAGCTCCTACGGCAAACCCTATACGCCGCCCGCCGGCAAGGTCGATCCCAAGATCGACATGAAAACGCCGGTTCGCGATCAGGTGAACGCCCTGAGCACCGAAGATTACTTCAACCTTGCCGCTAAGCTAATGAAAGAAAACCCAGGCTACGCCCGAGATGCTGCGCCGCGCAACTGGTTCTCTAACATTGGCATCGCCGTCCCCGGCCAAAAAGCCGAACCCTCAAAGCTCGGCGACGACTTCACCGCCGCGCTCAAAGACGTCCCGAAACTTGGCTTCGAAAAAATCATGGGCCACTTCAAACAGGCTGGCGTCGACATCAACGGCTGGACCTTCACAACCAAAGCCGGCGTCTATGGCGACGACTACCTGCAGCGCGCCTTCATCACCGCGATCGGCCTCGGCGCCAACCGTCCCGAAGACGCCGTCTACCCCATGTCCGAAACCGACGCCGACGGCAAACCCTACCTGGGCACAACCAACTACGTCATGCACTTCGACAAAGGCCACTTCCCGCCCGTCGATGGCTTCTGGTCCCTCACCATGTACGACGAGAAAATGTTCTTCGTCGACAACCCGCTCAACCGCTACACGCTCAGCGAGCGTAACAAGTTCGTAACGAACAAGGATGGCTCCGTCGACCTCTACCTACAGCACGAGAACCCGGGCAAAGACAAAGAAGCCAACTGGCTCCCCGCCCCCGAAGGCCGCTTCATCCCGATGCTCCGCCTCTACTGGCCGAAAGAGCACAAGCCGTCGATTCTCAATGGCACCTGGAAGCCGCCGGCGATCAAAAAGGCCGAGTGAGTTCATTTCGGCGCAGGGTCATAATTACGCAACCCAGTTTAGCCGCCGGCCAACGGCCGGTGGTGTTTCTGTCCAACTCCGCCGACACAGCCGAGTCTAGCCGGCTTCCCAAAGCTCTGGCGTAACTTGCACAAAATTGCTAATCAGTCTCGCGCAAATTTTCGCTACAGCTAGCTTTTCGAGCAATGCGTCTGCTCACTCGCGTTGGCGCGGCTATGACCAATTCAAGTATTACGGAGCGAGCCAGTGAACCGCCCACTCTCTATATTCCATTGGAACTCAAATGAAGCTGTGCGCCGTGCACTTATCGTCACACTTCTCTGGACCTGGGCTAACATTGCGGTCGCTGCCTCAATCGCAACCTTTACCCCGCTTGGCGGTGTGGCGCCAACGTCTGGCTTCGGCCGCGGAATCAAGAGCATCGCGGGCTCCGTTTCGGGCAACGGTGTGACGATCGCCGGGAGAGGTTCCGCAGGACTCAATGCCGTGCGTTGGGACGGGACAACCGGTCCGATTTCACTCTTACCGGCCGGTGGAGACGTCTTTTCAACCGCTTCTGGTGTTTCCTTCGACGGCTCGGTGATTGTCGGCTCGAATGAGCCTCGCGCAGCCGCTTTCCGCTGGACGGCAACCGACGGAATTAGTCCGATTGAGGACTATTCAAAACAAAGCGATATTATCGAGGCCACTGGCGTTTCTGGCGACGGCAAAGTCGTAGTCGGCAGCACGAGCACACTCCAAGGCCGACAAGCCTATCGCTGGACGGCCGCTACCGGCGCAGTTCACATCGACGACCTCCCGGGCGGCGACGTGTTCAGTATCGCCGAAGCTACGAACTATGATGGGTCCGTTGTCGTTGGTCAGTCCGATTCGGACTTGAATTTCGAACCCTTTCGCTGGACATCAGCCGGCGGTACTACCCCGCTCCGCACGCTTGCTGGAAACGCTGTTTCCGGCTGCGCGCGAGATGTAACGGGCGATGGCAAAACTGTCGTCGGCTACGCATACTCTGACACGGCTCATTCCCAATCGTTCCGCTGGACCGAATCCGCCGGCCTTATCGAGCTCACGCCGCCACCAGGTGCTTGGGGTAGTTTCGCTAGCGCCATTACGAGCGATGGTGCGACTATCATCGGTTCCATTCAGAGGACGGCGGACGCAGACACGGCCGCATATATTTGGACTGCCTCGCAAGGCATGCGCGATCTGAAGTCGGTTCTCGTCGACGATTATGGTTTGGATCTGACCGGATGGACGCTCAGCGCCGGATCGGACATCTCATCAGACGGCAGTGTCTTGATCGGCTCGGGTATCAATCCGCAAGGCGAGGCCGAAGGCTGGCGCGTTACGTTGCCAATTCCGGAGCCTCAACCGTTCTCACTCATATTGTCCGGGGTTCTCACGGCTATAACAAAGCGCAGGCGGCGTAAATAGTCGGCCAAGATTTCTGCGATTTCCATTTCTTCATCACCACATGAACACCCACACCATCACCGAAGCCGCCCAAGCCACGCTCGCCGGCACCCTGCCCTTTCCTGAAATCGTCGCCAAACTAATCGCAGCCGGCGTTGAGTATTATCACGTCGACTACGTTGGGATGTGCAAGCAGTTCTACGACGGCGAGGGCGGCCGCGTCGTCACGCCGATTCCATGCGAAGGCCTGCCGCCCGTCGCGGCCGAGCTCGATGTCGCGGCACTCCGCGCGAACATCCTCGACAGCCAAACGCGCGGCCAAACCTGGCGCGACTTCTCCCGCCGCGCGATGGCCGCCGGCGTGCAGAGTTACTTCGCCTTTCTCCGCGGCCAGCGCGTCACCTACCTCGGCCGCACCGGCGATCAGCACACCGAATGGTTCCCAGGCGCCAGCCCGCAAGATTAAAGTAGCGGCGAACTAGGCGTACAAATAAAAACGGGCGCGAAATCCGAGATTTCGCGCCCGTAAAAATTTAACTTCAGCAGAAAGTTCGCAGCGCTTACTGCAGCGACGCCGTCTTTCGAGATTCCGAGATCAGCTTCTGCATGGCGATTGCCTTGTCGGCCATTTCGTGAATCTTCGTCACCACGGCCGGATCGTCCGACGTGCACAGATCGATCGAACCGGTGGACGTTTCAATGTGCTGCTGCTTCGCGCCAGCTTTCATCAGCTCGGCCATCGACGAGCAAAAGTTGCACAACTCTACCTTCTTACCAGCTTTCGCATCCGCCGACACCTGCTCGATCGCGTGATGCATCTTCTCGCTGACTTCGTCGAACTCCTTTTTCATTCCCTTCGGCACCGAGGAAACGCTCAACATGCCATTGTCGATCTTATGCGTCTCCCAGTTCATGTTTTTCATGAGCTCAGGATCGTCTGCCAAGTTCTTGCACACCGCACATTTTTTCATCTCGGCAACCATCTTGTCTGTCGCGTCCTCAGCGAAGACAGAACTGCCCCAAGCGATCGCCAATCCAAACATTGCGAGCGATAGAATTACCTTCATCACCAACTCCTTTTCTAAACCGGGAACCGAACGTCCGGCCGTCATTCTACTCCTGCCCGATGTCACAAGCGTTAAGATTCCATGATCAATCGATCAATCCAGCCTGCAAGCGAACTTTCGCATTTGGTCCGAGCGCGGCGACATATAGTCACACAACAGCGGCCAAATCGCCCGCCGATCGCCTCGAAATGCTGCCATTGGCGTAGTCTTCGCAGGACAGGTGCTTCGCCCAGCGGTAACCCATTAATTTAGTCGCTAATATTAACTCAATTGGATCTCGCCTCGCCGAGAATAAACTCCCGCGAACTTTGAACCTCCCTTACTCATCCACCGTGCCTTCGATCTACGACTTCACCGTCACCAATATTGAGGGCGAGCCTCAACCTCTCGCCGATTACCGTGGCCAGGTGCTGGTGATCGTCAACGTCGCCAGCAAATGCGGCTTCACGCCGCAGTATGCTGGTCTCGAAGCCCTCTATCGCACGTACGAAGCACAAGGTTTCTCGGTCCTCGGCTTCCCCTGCGACCAGTTTGGTCACCAGGAACCGGGCGACGCGGACGAGATCAAAAGCTTCTGCACGCTGAAATACGATGTCACCTTCCCACTCTTCGCAAAAATCGAAGTTAATGGCCCGAACGCCGTTCCACTCTTTAAGTATCTAAAAGCTTCCCGCCCAGGCTTTCTTTGGACCCAACGCATCAAATGGAACTTCACAAAGTTCCTCATCGACCGCCAGGGCCACGTCGTTGGTCGCTTCCCGCCAACCTCCAAGCCTGAAAAACTATCGCACGACATCGAATCCTTGCTAGCGCCTTGATACCTGGCACTCATACTTCGAAGGCCGCGCCACAAAATCTCGAGTGGCCAAAAATCGTTAGCGAAATCGATCTCGAATTATGCTAAGACACATACTCGCTCTTTGAAAATTCAAACGATTCCGGCAAAAGCCTCGCCCTTGTGCGCGATCTCTTGTGTGCCACTGCTGGCCTGTCCAGCAGTGCTATTTGCTGCGAGCACTTTGCGGCAAAAATTTCGACCAATTCACCATCGCAGGTGTAACTCCCCGCGATGCGCATCGCGGACCACCCATGACCGTCGTCCGCCGAAGCAAATTCAACGTGTTTTGCACGTCGCGCCAGGCAATCCACGCGACCGGTCCAGTGGTTCGCAAATTCCGGCGGTGCAAAACTCACGACAATTCGCACCGATTACCGGGGACCCCAGGCGCACGTGCAAAATGTACATGCTGGCACCGCGTGCGTTGATGCGGACAAGTATTCAATCTACAATCCCCCCCATTGGAGAAATCGCCTTTCTTGCCACCTTAAGCATCAAACTTAAGTAATTCGTGCAATTTTTGAGCGGGGGATCATCGCATGAGACAGCAATCTAACGAAGCTATTACCGTCTACGTTTATGGTATTGCTCTTATTCTTGGTGTAACCACTATGGCCCTAAACGCGCGGGCCATCACGATCGAAACGGTCACCGTTGGTGATCCAGGAAATCCGAACGACCCGTCGACTGGACACGGCAGCGTCGCCTACCAATACCAAATCGGAAAGTACGAAGTAACGGCGGGGCAATACACGGCCTTCCTCAATGCGGTCGCCGCGACTGATACGTATGGACTTTACTCGCCTTCCATGGCTACGGACTTGAACGTCGCCTGCATCGCCCAAAGTGGCACGAGTGGCAGCTTCACCTACAGCACGATCGGATCGCCGAACCATCCGGTGAGTTACGTCAGCTGGGGTGACGCCGCCCGGTTTTCGAATTGGCTCTACAACGGACAACCGACCGGCGCGCAAGGCGCTGGCACGACGGAAACCGGCGCTTACACGCTGAACGGGGCAGTCACCGCCCCGGCCCTGCTCGCGGTCACGCGAAATCCCGTTTCCGGTTGGTACCTTCCGAACGATAACGAGTGGTACAAGGCCGCTTACTATCAGCCGGCCGCGAAAGGCGGCGATGTCGACAGCTACTGGAAGTTTCCAACCAAGTCCAATGCGGTTCCCCTTTCTGATAAGCCGCCCGGCGACACGATTGACAACACGCGTGTTGCAAACTTCTTTTTTGACGACGGCGTAGCCAACGGCTTCGACGACGGCTATGCGGTCACGGGATCGACCGTCAAAAGCACGACACAAAACTATCTCACCGATGTCGGCGCCTACACGTCGTCCCCCAGTTACTACGGAACGTTCGACCAGGGCGGAAATCTTTACGAGTGGAATGAGACCGTGATTTCCAGCGGTACTCAACGCGTTTTGCGCGGCGGTTTCTGGGACGACACAAGTTCCTTCGGGCTCGCTGCCACGTACTCAACGGCCGGCACCCCGTCGCTCGAGTTTAACAGCCGAGGCTTCCGCGTGGCGTTCCGAGCGCCGATTGCCGGTGACTACAACAACAACGGCGTCGTCGATGCCGCCGACTACGTACTGTGGCGCAACGGCGGCCCGTTGGCGAATGAGACGGCGTCGCTTGGCATTGTCGATCAGGCCGACTACGACGCCTGGCGTGCTGCCTTCGGCAACAATGCGCCCGGCAGCGGCGCTCTTCTCCCGGAGTCGGCGATACCCGAACCCGGGCCCGGCGCACTAATCATGGCTGCGTCACTTCTGGTGATACCGAGATCCCGAAGGCAATGGATTCACATCGGCGTCTAGCGCCGGTGTGGTCGCTGTTGAATTAGCCAAAAAACCCGCGACAACTTCGGGCTCCGCGGTTTTAATCGCGCTTTTCGCCATTCCGGCGGGAGAATATTTGCTGGCAGGCGTCTATATCTCATTAGCCCGAAGAGCCTATGGATACGGCGGACCATTCACTGCTCACCCGACTGCTCGACGAGCACGGGCCAGCGCTCGTGCTGTATGCGCAGCAATGGTGTGCCAATCCAGAAGACGTTGTGCAGGAGGCGTTTATCCGACTCATGCAACAGCGGCCGCTGCCGACGAATGTGTGCGGGTGGCTTTATCGCGTTGTCCGCAACGGCGCGATCAGCGCATCGCGGGCTACCACCCGAAGGGTTCGCCACGAAACACGCTCGGCCAGTCGCCGTGAGCCATGGTTTAAGCCGTCGCCGGAGGATTTGATTGACGCCAACACCGCGGTAGCCGCACTCGAATCGCTAGCGCTGGACGAGCGTGAAGTTGTCGTGTTGCGAATCTGGGGCGGCCGCTCGTTTGAAGAAATCGCCGAACTTATTGGCAAATCAACAAGCACAGCGCATCGACGCTTTGAGATGGGCCTCGAATCGTTACGAGTTGCGTGCCTATCGCGACAAGGGAACTCACAATGAACGATGACCGTGTCGACCGCGGAGCTGACCAACCAGAATTGACGGACGAGCTGCGGTCCTTCGCCGTGGAATTGTCGCGCCTTCGTCCCCGTGATGACCGCATCGACCGCGAGCGACTGGCGTTTCTCGCCGGTCGGGCAGTCGGAGTGAACGAAACAAATCGAACCGCAAAGTTGTGTGGCTTGCCGCTTGAAAGTCGCGCGTGGCCCGCCGCGTTTGTCGCGATGACCTCGGTCGCCGCCGGTCTTGTCGTCGCCCTGTGCTTGCGGTCGGCAGATTCGAGGCGTGGATCATTATTGGCAAGTGAGCCCATCAAACGTGCGGTCGCCTCGGTCGCAGTCGAAGCTCGGAAAGATAGCGACGTGCTTTCCACTCGCGATGCCTATCTCCCCGATCTCGAGTCGCGCCTCTTCCGCAGAGAGAAAAGCCAAAGAGAAACTGGCGCGGCAGCGCCGACAACGAGCGATGAAAGGCGGCCCGTCCTGACGCCCACCGCCTGGGACCAGGCAATCAACGGATCACAGCCGTCCCGTCCGTCGCCGGACGACGACTCAGATCTTTCGCGGAATCAAGGAGCCAACTCGTGATAAGTTCAACTTTGCGAGTCGTATCGTTTTTCTCAATCGTTGCGACGCTTGCTTTCGCGCCATCTGCGCTCGGCGAAGAGCAAACCCCAATAAAGATCGTGCTGCATCCGATGGCGGCGCCTTCGCCGGCGCTGAAATTTCGCTTGTTGCCCGCGTACACCGATCAGATCCCAGGAAACGCAGCGGTCTACTACGGAAAGATTAAGGCGGAAGAAGACTCGTTCTTCGGCAACCACGAGTTGCGGGACAAGATTGGCGGACGCTACGACATTAGTTGGCAAACAATGCCGCTCGAGCAACTGAGACGCGAAGATATCAAACCTGAACCGTCTGCCTGGCCCGTTTATTTTCTCGAGGAGGGTGCAAAGTGTCGCTACTGCGATTGGCAACTCGCCATCGGCCGTGTGCCTTTTTATAAGATCAGACTGCCCGAAGCTCAGGAAGGCCGCCAGTTTATGCGATTACTCGCGGTCAAGGCGCGCTGGGAAGTTTCGATGGGGCGATGCGACGATGCTATCCAAACTTTCCGTACTAACTACGCGTTCTCCCGGAATGTGGCCCAAGGAGAGACACTCGTCAACGGGCTAGTCGGAATTGCCGGCTGCGGAATCATGTATCCGCAAGTCGTCGAATACGTGCAGCAACCCAATGCGCAAAACCTATACTGGGCACTCACCGATCTGCCGCAGCCAATGATCGATTTCCGCCGAGCGCTCGAAGTGGAGGCTCGAGCGCTTGAGCTGTCTTTTCCGGAGATCAGCGACGCGGCCAACGAGAAGCGCACTCCCGAGGAATGGCGCGAGCTGTTTGATCGTTTCGCGAACGAGGTTTTGACATGGAACCGCACGGGCGACGCGCGGTCGCCGAAAACGCCCGAAGAGTTGGACCAGCTTTGCAGCGACTTCGCCCCAACGGCGAGGAAAACGCTCATCGCGGACGGCGCACCGGCCGACAAGATCAACGCCATGCCGGTTCAACAACTAGCCCTAGTCTATTCGCTTCGCACGTACCATCTTCTGTTCGATGACGCCGCCCGATGTTTCTTTTTGCCGTATCCAACGGCAAGCCGATCCATCGAGGCCGTGGTCGAGCGATACAAGCATCCGAGCGATGTCCTGCGCGAGATCATTCCGATTACGGAAAACAGTCTACGGGCCATCGACAGTTGCCGAGGCGCGCTCGCGCGGAACGAACGTCAATTCGCCGTCCTGCGGGTTTTCGAAGCGCTTCGTATCCATGCGGCCAGCCACGACGGCAAACTACCCGAACATCTTGCCGACATCACGGAGGTCCCGATTCCTGACGATCCGGTCACCGGAAAGCCATTCATCTACCGTTTGGACAGTGAAAAAGCATTCCTCGAAGGTCCAACGATTCACGATGTGCCGCTCAGTTACGAGATTACGATGTCGGCGTCCAAGTAATTGCTCTGGCTGCGGCCGCTCGGGAACACGTGTTACAATCGCGGCATGCCGATTACGCAAATCCCGACCAAATCATTGGTCCTCAAGCTGCTGACGCGCGAAGAGACGCTCTCGATGGTCGACGCGATGAGCCCCGTGGACCGCGCCGAGGTTTCCGACGAGTGGCTCGCCGCCCTCCGGGCGTCGGATCCCGTCGATCCCTGGCGGCATGGGTTTGTGATGATCGATCGTGAAACCGGCCACCGCGTCGGCAACTGCGCCTTCAAAGGACCGCCGTCCAATGGCGTCGTCGAGATCGCTTACGGCGTCGAAGCTGAATTCCGCGGCCGCGGCTACGCCTCGGAGGCCGCCGAGGGGCTCACAAATTTCGCTTTCTCTCAGAACGTTCCCACCGTCTATGCCCACACGCTGTCAGAGGCGAACGCCTCGACGCGCATCCTCACCCGCTGTGGATTCCACCACGTTGGCGAAGTCATCGACCCGAACGACGGCCCCGTTTGGCGGTGGGAAAAACAACGCGATCCAGCAACTCCCAATCCCTAGCCCCCGGCCCCCTCATTGCCCTCTTCTATCTCTTCCACCCCGTTCGATTGCACCATCGTCGGCGCCAGTTTTGCCGGTCTCGCGTGTGCCACCGTGCTTGCCCGCCGTGGCTTGCGCGTTCGAGTTTTGGAACGCAAGGACGATCCTGGCGACAAGCTTCATACCACGGGAATCATCGTCAAAGAGGTCGTTGACCAAATCGCCCTCTTCGACCACCTACCCTCCGATCTAGTTCGGGCGGTGCCCGGCGTTCGACTTTACGCGCCAAACATGCGTCACGTTGATCTCGACGCCCCGGGTTATTACTTTCTCGCGACAGATACGCCGAACGTCATTCGTTGGTTAGCGCGTCAGGCCGAGCAGGCCGGCGTTGAGCTCGCCTGTGGAGCGTCGTTCACGGGGGCGACGAAAATCCGCTCCGGTTACCACGTCGATGGATTCGGCGACACTCGCTATTTGATCGGGGCCGACGGGCCCAACTCGCAAGTCGCAAAAACACTCGCGCTGGGCCAAAATCAAGAATTCCTATTCGGAATGGAATACGAATTCGCCGGACTCGCGCTGGCTGTCGACGATCGTCTTCATTGCTTCTTCGATCGCAAACTCGCGCCCGGCTACATCGGTTGGATGGTCCCCAGCGTCGGCGTCACGCAAATCGGTCTGGCGCGCCGGATGCCGCGCGATCCCGAAGCGATGAAGCGCGTGATGGAGACGTTCCTTGAAAAGATTGCGCCGATTGCTGAGGTGCGACATTGCGAGCCCTCCGCAATCCGTGCCGGAATGATTCCGTGCGGCGGTGTCGTGCGGCCCGTGGCCACCGAACGGGCACTGCTAGTTGGCGACGCGGCTGGCATGGTTTCGCCCGTCACTGCCGGCGGCATTCACACTGCGCTCAAGCATGGCCTAGCCGCCGGGCACGCCGTCGCTGAATTTCTCGAAGGCAAGTGCGAAGACCCGCATCTTTGGTTCGCCGCAGGCTATCCGAAGTTCCGCACGAAGCGGTTGCTACGCTTTTTGTTCGATCACTTCCAAAGTGACCTGCTCTTCAACGCCATGCTCGGCTCGCGGCCGTTGCGTATGGCGGCCAGCCAGGTCTATTTCCACCGTCGCAGCGTCATGCGACGCGCGTTGCCTACGCCTAGCGGCCGCTCATCCGATGGCTAGAAGCCGATCTGCGACTATTGTTTACGGCTTTTTTCGCACTTCGAAAGTGTCTGGCAAAGTTTGCGGAACGTAATGGTTATGGCCATCATTCCGGGTGATCTCGGAACAGTACGGAAGCCGCGTTCGCCGCGCCGAACCAAAACAACGCGAGACACTGCTTGCACAATAGCGGGCGCGAGGAACGGATGTCCTTCGCCGCGGCACGGTGCTCGATCACCTCGATGTGAGCCATACGATGCGAACCAATGGACTGGTTTGGGCGATCGCGTTCTCTCTCTCCTTTGCTGGCCGTGTAGTCGCCGATGAGGCGGCAACCGGCGGAAGCGTTCCGGAGGAGGCCGCGCATGCGTGCGGCGATCAAAGCTGCAGCTCCTGCAATGAGGGCGACGTCAGCTACTGCTGCGTGCCGTCCAACCACCAGTTTTGGTACGCCGCTGCCGAACTCACGCTGCTCCACGTTGACGCCCGACCGGGCTCATCTCTCGCATTCACAGTGGACAACACGGCAAACCCCGGTACCGACTTAGTACTCTCTGAGAACAGCGATTTCACCAATTGGGGCTACGCGCCCCGAGCTTGGATCGGAGCGCATGTAAGCGAGAATTGGAGTGTTGAAGGCCGCTTTTGGCACCTCGAAGATTCCGCAAGCGCGTTTGTGACACCTACTTTCTTGGGAACTCCGATCAACCCAGGGTCCTTCAACTTCTTCCGGTCCGAATCATCGATTGAAGCCGAAACGATTGATATCGACGCGATCCGCACGTTCAATGTGGGTGGCTGGCAACTCGACGCTCAGCTGGGCGCGCGTCATGGCTCTTACTCGGCAGAAAACTTCGTTGCTGGCATCGGCAGTGGAGTAAATCTTGCGTCCGATCAAATTGAAAGCTTCAACGGCACAGGCTTTTCATACGGTGGTCGCGTAAAACATTCGATCGGATGTTCCAATATATCCTGGGTCACGAGTGCTCGCGGATCGTACCTCAGCGGTCAAGAACACTTAACCCGGCCGCTGGTTTTTGATTCGGGCATCGGTACCGTCGGTACTGCCAACCCGAGGGTGGACGATGCCAACCTTGTCATTGCGGAATTCCAAACGGGCGTTGAATGGGACTACGCACTAACATGCATTCCTGCGACGGCGTTCGTGCGTGCCTCGTATGAGTTCCAGGATTGGCATGTTAACGGGCACCACGACAATTTTTCCGGGAGTGTTACCAGTGGCAGCACTACCTCAACTGATAATATTTCGCAAGGTCTGGGCGAACTCACGCTCAACGGCATCGCTCTTGCCGCGGGCATCGGCTGGTAGGGCATAAATCCATCGATCACTTTGATGGCACGGGCTCCGGCGTGTCGCGCGTAACTCTCGTTTGCAGCCGCCCGTCGTCGTCGAACCAGATGGGATCGAGCGCCAAGAAGCGGCGATAGTTCGTCCCATCGTCGTACTTCTGGTGATAGATCATCCATAGCTTGCCATCCGGCCCGGTCACCACACAGTGATGTCCCGGCCCGTAGGTCGCCGGGGACGCGCCGGGCTGGCTGCGATGTGCAATCGGATTCTCGGCCGATTTCTTGAACGGCCCTAGCGGCGATTTCGCCGTCGCGTAACCGATCCCATAATTGGGCGAATCTGCGCCCGTGCCTGAATACATGAGATAGTACGTGTCGCCGTGTTTCAGCATGAATGGGCCTTCGGTCACACGGCCGCTGATCATCTCCCACGCTTCCGTCGGATGAATAAGTTCGACGGGCTCCCCTTCCTTCGTCAGCGGATCGCTCATTCGCTGCTCGAGAATCTTGAAGCCGTCCGATATCTCGACGTAATACAGAACCATCTGGCCGTCGTCATCCTGAAACAAGTGCGCATCGATCGACCCACTTGCCAGCACCTTCTTGTCTTCGAACGGCCCCGTCGGAGAATCGCTCACCGCCACGCCGATTTGCTTGTTGAACGGGCCATGCTGCGGCCCCGTCGGCGCGCTGTCGGTGTAATACAGATAGTACTTGCCATCGCCACGCTTGTTGTGAAACACATCCGGCGCCCATGCCCCGCCGTGCGCCGACTTGAATACGCTCCCGCGCGCTGTCCAATTCACTAGATTGGTCGACATCCATACGTCGTATCCCGCGCCATGGCTTGTGGGATACATAAAATATGTCCCGTCCACCAAAATCACATCCGGGTCTGCCAGACTAATGTCTTCAAGAATTGGGTTCGAATATGTGCGCGCTGGCCCGCCGTGGTCACTCGATGTCTGAGCCACGGCGACGATCGTTGCGTTGCAGACCAAGCACAACGCGCAGAGAAGGGACGTAAACACGGATTTCTGTTGCCGGATCATGCGGCGCAACTCCGGGATGGGTGGGAAGGAAGGTTCCTAGGCGGGAAGAGGCATTTTACCTCAAAACTGGCGGCTTTGGCTCCAGCAAGAAATGCGAAAGATAACTTCGACTTCGGTAATCACCTCCGCTCGCCGCAAACGCAAAACGGCGGCGACAAGTCTCCTTGCCGCCGCCGCATTCGTTTGTTGAATACCGGATGCTGGAATTGAAAATACGGCCTCCGGATTTATCGCGCGATTCGTCGTCGCACGCCCAGGAACCCCGCCATGGCAATTCCCAAAATAGTGAGGGACGCCGGCTCGGGGATCTCCGATACCGCGACGTTGTCGTACAAGAAGTACGTGTTCGGCCCCGAGAGCGATGCGAAGGGATCCGTCATTCCCAAAGTAATCGTGCCGCTGTTCTGCGTTTGGGTTGCATCAATCACCGAGTAGATTGTCGTGTAGTTGGCGTCATTGGGATTCTTCATTTCCCACTTCACGAGCCCCGAGGTCATATCTCGCGTTAGCCGCACATTCACCCAGCGGTTAAGAACATAGCCCGCCTGTGAAAATCCGCCGGCGCCGTCCTGGTCGGGAAACAGCGATTGATAAGTCACGCTCGTCACTGCGCCGGGATTCTGCGAAACGTCTAGATAACGCGCTGCCGTATTATCCTGGGTGCCAACTTCCAGGGCGCGCATCGCAGAGGACGTGCCATTGTCCGACGAGTTGGTGAACCAGTATCCGCTGGTCGCAACGGGGCCTAGCGAGTTGAACGTGCCCGTCTGTGTCGAATGATAAAAACCGTACGTGCCGTAGTTGGTGCTGCCAAAACCGGTGTCGGTAAAGTGGGCGTACATATCGAACGTCATCACGACCGAGGTCGTCAGGTTCAGACTGTTCGCATAAGCGTTGATGCCCGCGATGGTACCAGAACCTGGAGTGCTCCCCGTATTGGCCGCAAGCTTGAGTCCCGTGTGCGTGGTTTGGCCGGTTTGCGGAACACCAATTGGATTACCGGCGAAGTCGAGTACCGACGTATAGTCGAAGGCGAAGTCGGCGGAGGAGACCGGTCCGGATGTGACCGTCGTCCAGCGAGATGACGCGTTGCCGTCGTCGAAATTCTCGGTGTATAGGGTCGCACTATTTGCTTGAGAGTTTAGGACCGAGCCGGCGGCAAACAATGCCAGGCTGGCAATTGCAAATGAGACCCGGTGATTTCGCGCATTCCGCGCACCACAGCGGGAGAAAAACTGTCCATTCAATTTCATTAGACGCTCCTAGGATTAAAGTTCAACGTGTTTTTGCGCCTGACGAACCCCCCGCCATTGCGGTCAGTTTGTGCCCCCTAAGTTAAGGGAAGACGAAGGCCGCATCAACCGAAATCTGCCGAATTCGCAGAAAATATCTGGCGATCTACGTCGGGCCGAGTATTGCCGGAAACGTGCCCCTCTACGACTGCATAAACGCGGTCGCAAGGCGATATATTGAACGTCCGACTCCATCCCCCAAAGTCCGTTCACGGGTTACGGGAACCGTTCCGTGTCTGAAAGCGAAGTTCTAATCATCGGCGCCGGTCCCTCCGGCCTGTTCGCCGCCGCCGAACTCGCCCGCCACGGTGTCAAAGCTCGGCTTATCGACCGCGACCTGCAGCCACACCGCGAAGCCCGCGCCACCTCGATCCAACCCGGCACGCTCGAAATCCTGAACACAATCGGCCTGCTGCAGCCATTTCTCGATACGGCCGAACGCATTCACTGCTCGCGCATGTACGGCCCTGGCATGACCGAGCTGGGCTCGATGAGCCACGACGGCAGTGGCTGCTGCTGCGAATTCCAATGCAGCCTTCCGCAGTACGAAACGCAGCGCATCCTCGAAGAACACCTCACGTCGCTTGGCGGCCAAGTCGAGCGCGGCGTCACCGCCACAAGCGTCACCACCGATGCCAATGGCCCGTGCGTCGAGCTCGCGCACCAAGACGGCCGGGTCGAAACCGTCCGCCCGCGATTTGTCATCGGCGCCGGCGGCGCGCACAGCGTCACGCGCCACTCGATGAGCGAGCCTCTCACCGGCACTACGTACCGGGGCAACTTTCTTGTGGCCGATATCGAGATGTCCGCCCCGATCCCACGCACGGAAGCCGGCGTTATCTGCGGCCCAAACGGCTTCTTGCTCCTGGCTCCGCTACCGGGCGGCCGTTGGATCAGCTTTCAAGATTTGGAAGAAGGCGTGACTGCCGTTGCCGCCGACGAAGTCGTCACGCGCGTCGCCGCGCGGCTCTATGGAAAATACCACCCGGCCAACGTCTCATGGTTCGCCCCGTTTCGAATGCATCGCCGCATCGTGTCGCGACTGGCTGATGGCCACCGTTTCCTCATCGGCGACGCTGCCCACCTCTCCAGCCCATTCGGCGGTGAAGGCCTCAACGCTGGGCTGCACGATGGCCACGACCTGGCCTGGAAACTCGCCCTCGTTCTCCGCGGCGATGCCGGCCAGCCGCTCATCGAAGGCTATATGTCCGAACGCCGTATCGCCGATCATCATGTGCTCGCCGTTTCCGACGAAGTCCATCAATCGGTCGTCGACGTTGCCGAAGGTGCCCGCGCGGGCCGCGAACTTCACCCGGCCGCCGTCGATCCCGTCACCGCCGCGCTCGTCCGCAACTCGCGTGCGATGATCGACGTCGACTACTGGGGCAGCCCGCTTATCGCCGATTACGGTCCCGGCGGCCCCGTCACAAACGCCCCGCGCCCCGGCCAATGGTACCCCGACTGGTCGCACTTCGCCGGGACAACGCACCGGGTGCTTATGTTCGGTGACTCTGCCGACCCGGCGTCCCTGCTCCGCTTCACCGGCCGCTGGTCGCGCCTCGCCCCCTTATCGCGGAATGTCGACGTGGATCGCCGCCGCGCCGGCCTCGCCACGGACGGCCTCATTCTCCTCCGTCCCGACGGTCACATCGGCTTCCGCTTTCCGGCGACGGATTCCGATGCGTTCTCGGCGCTCGACGCGCACCTGGCATCGTACTTAATTCCTGCAGAGCAGTAAGTCGCACGCTCGGTCCCAACGCAGCCACTTCTTCGTATGCTCTCCTTCATCGTCCCTGCTCACAACGAAGAACGATGGATCGCCAAATGCCTTGGCAGTATCCGCGATGCCATGGAGAAGATTGCCGAGCCATACGAAGTCATCGTTGTCGATGATGCGTCCACCGATACGACCCATCACATCGCCGAGCAAATGGGTGCACGTACGCTGCGCGTCGAGCTGCGTTTGATCGCCGGCGTCCGCAACGCCGGCGCGCGCGAAGCCAAGGGCGATTTGTTCTTCTTCATCGATGCCGACACTGAAGCGAACGAACCCGCCATTCGCGCGGCCCTCGACGCCCTTCGCGCTGGCGCGGCTGGCGGCGGATGCGTCCCAAAATTCGTTGGCCCGATGCCACTTTGGGCTCGCTTCGTGATTCGCTTCGCCGTGTTTGCCGCCCGGCGAGTCCGCCTCGTTGGCGGTGCATTTCAGTTCTGCACGCGCGACGCCTTCCACGCGATCGGAGGTTACGACGAATCGTTCACGGCCGGCGAGGACCTGGCCTTCTGCCTGGCGATCAATAAAATTGGCCGGTTTGTCGTCCCCGGCCCGGCCGTCGTCACCTCCGCGCGAAAGCTCAGCGTCGTGAGCCCATGGCAAGTGATTTCGCTCCTCATCACGATTACGATCCGCGGTCCGCGCTACAACAGCCCCTGGGTCCACGACATCCTCTATGGCGACCGCGCCCAGGCCGCGCGAGAATCGCGCGACCACACCGAATCGGCACTGTAGGATGGGCTCGCCGCGCAGCGGGAACTCATCGCTCGGCTGCGATGGGTTTTTGCTTCGCAACAAACCCATCCTACACGTAAATTTCCCCCGCATTTTCGCCCGCCGGTTGACCAAGCCCCCCAAAAAGTGGACGATTTGAAGTCGGCCCCACGCGTCGCCAAGTGCGTATTCGCACTACTGCTTCAAGTCTTTTCACTGCTCTAATCGCGTATGGCCACACTTGCCTCGATGACCGAATCGCCCGCACGCCAACGTGTCTTGCCGATGCATCTGAACGCGGCCGACCACCTTTGGTTGGCGCAGGATTTACCCGGTTACCCGTCGACTTTTGTCATTCAGCTCGACTTCAGCGGCCAAATCGATCGCCGCGTCTGGGAGTCCGCTCTTGGCGATGCACTCGATCGCCATCCGCTGCTTCGCGCATACATTCTGCCGGGCAAGCAAGATCTGCCGTGTTGGCAAGCGGCCCCGGAACAACTACCGCCCGTCGATTGGTCGGCCGAGGGAACCCCGATTCGTTGCCCCAACGGCGAGGCGATCGATTTGTCGCGCGAAACGGGCCTTCGCATTTGGGTTCGGGTCGGCGTCGATCGGTCGCGCGTGCTTCTGCAGTTCCATCATGCAGCCTGCGACGGCACCGGCGCCTACCGGTTCATCGGCGATGTGCTCGCGTCGTACGCGACGCACACGGATGTCGTGGCCCAGACTTCAACTCTCGCCCCCACCCGGCCGCAGCTTCTGCGTTCCCGCACGGAACGACTGATTGGCTTGCAACCGGTCGGATGGCGTGCTGGTTTGGCGCTCGGCTATCGAATCCTGTTTCGCCGACCGGTTCCGTTGGCCGCTCCATCGGCGGCCCGCGAAGGCCGCGCGATCGACGATTTTCCTGGCTTTCTTTCATTCTCGCTCGACCGCACCATTGCCCAGCAACTGCGATCGGCCGCCGATACTCGCGGTGCGACGCTTAACGATCTTCTGCTGCGAGATTTATTTCTCACGATGCGGGAATGGAATAGGCAGCACGGATCTGGCGGCCACCAGCGGCTGGCGGTCATGATGCCCACCGACATGCGCCGCTCTGAAGATTGCGAAATGCCGGCCGCAAACCTCACCAGTTACACGTTTTTAGCTCGCGAGACCCGAAGCTTCGGCACGCCGGACGAACTGCTATCGACAATTCAAGCCGAAACGCTGCGCATAAAAAGTCTTCGGCTCGGCACGAAA
This sequence comes from Planctomycetota bacterium, assembly GCA_013286045.1. Classification (GTDB taxonomy): domain Bacteria; phylum Planctomycetota; class Planctomycetia; order Pirellulales; family Lacipirellulaceae; genus JABDGM01. The sequence continues at coordinate 34,894 of JABDGM010000029.1, forward strand.
TTCATGAGCGCGGTCAATTGGATGTCGCGCAAACCCAAGCTGCTGCCGTTCCTCGCCTCGCGCAATGTTTGCCTGGCGACTGCCGTCTTATCCAACGCCGCGGATCCGAGCCGTCGCTTCACCGCCAAATTTCGCCGCGACGAGGGTCGCATCGTCGCCGGCAATCTCATCCTCGAGGCGATCACCGGTGTCCCGCCACTGCGTGCGAAAACTCGAGCCACTTTCTCGATTTCGCAGTACAATCGCCGCCTGACCGTGAGCCTACGCGGCGATCCGAAATGTTTCACATTGGAAGACACGGCCGCACTGCTACAGACCTACATGCAGCGGCTGCGCGACTCCGCTTCAGCGTAAAGATAACGCTATGCGAGGTGAATTTGAACTCGACGACTACTTAGCTCCGTCGACCGCGCGCGAGCGCTATGCCGGCAGTCGATAGAAGGCCGAGAATCATCGACGCCGGCTCTGGCACCGCTTGCGATTTTCCCAGTCCGCTCCCGCTCCCCGGACCAGCTCCGAAGTTCGCTCGCCACGCCACGTATTGAAGCGTGCCGATGTCGGCTCCGGAGCTATCGTTCGCCAGCGCGCCCGCCGGTTGACCTACGTTGCTTCGCCACACGTCATAATCGTGGGAGTCGACGACGTAATCGTTGTTGAAATCGCCAGGTATTCCGGAAAAGCCGACCGTGATCACGCCCGAACCGCTGAAGAACTCGTTCATTTGATGCATCGCCCCGCTGGTGGAGCTGCCGTATGTGCCGTTAGCCTGGGAAGCGCCAGCCAAAATGAGAGCGTGAACAAATTCATTCACGCCGCTGCCGAGAATCGCATAACTCTGATCTGCAACCCCGGCCGTGCCGCCGCCGGCTATGCTGAGCGTGGCGCTATCGTTGATCGCGTCGTCGACGCCGCTGGCGATCGAGAGCACGGTCACGGTCGCCGACGTGTTTTGCACGGTGACATTCCCCGTCCCCAAATGGGCCGCCGCGCCCGAAACGGTCAGCGTCCCTGCATTAAGCGTCGTGCCGCCGGTATAGGTGTTCGCACCGCTCAGGACTAGCGTCCCGATCCCAGCCTTGATCAACGCACCGCCGCTGCCGCCGATCTTGCCGCTGATGGTCATTTGCGTCGTCGCATGGCTCGTGTTGCCGACAGTAAGGGTCGAGGTGCCAGAAACCAACGTCCACGCGCCGGTAAATGTCGTCGGCGCCGCCGCTGGACCAACATAGATCAAATTAGCGGCGGCCAGCGTTGTGACCGGATTCGCCAGCGTGACGGGTGCGGTTGCCCCGTCATCCGCCAACACCATTTGCGTCACGCCCCACGTGATGCGCCCGGTGCCGAACGAATGATCGTTGTTGAAATTCACGCCCGAACCGGCGTTTAGCAGTGTGCCACCGGAGTAGGTATTGTTACCCAGCAGATACAGGCTTCCACCAGCGCCAGAGCCGCTGCCCTGCCACACTAGCCGGCCTGTGCCAGCGAGCGAAGCATTGATCTTTAAGTTTTGCGTGCTGGCGCTGACGAAAAACCCCTGATCACCATCGGCGATCGACAACACGCCAGTGCCATTGATCGTCACGGTTCCACCGCCGTTTGTTTGAAGGAACATGCCGGCAAACGAGTGGTCGGAGTTTGCGGTGATTGTATAGTTACTGGCTGCCGCATCGGTGCCCGCCGCAAGTCTTACGAAGTTACCTTCGTTCCACGTGGTCGCATCCGTCCCCGCAGACGTCGAGCTGAATCCGGCGGCTTCCCAGGTGTAGCTGCCGTTGTTGGCCACGCCCGAGCCGGCAGTTGTGCCGTTGGCATCGAAGTATTGGAACAAAGTCGGCGGCGTCGTCCCACCAATCACGAACGATTTTAGATAGTTGATGTCGCCATTGGCTACGTCCATATCAACATTGGCGGTACCGCCGCCGATGCCGGGAACTCGGCCCTGGGAGCCGTATTGCCAGAATGACCAAGTGGGCCAGACTCCGCTGCCGACACCGCCGGTCGGAATCGGAGGGTTAACGGGGTTCGTACCATAGGATGCCACGTCCAACCCATGGCCGGTGACGGACGCATTAACTTCGCTTCCGGCCGGACTACCGCTCATGTAAATCAGAGGATCCGCGGTCATACCGTAGCGATCCGTCACATAGGTGCAGAAGGTATTGATCCAAGTGGAAAGGTCGGCAGTGCTGAGACTGAAACTATTTCCTTCGATATCGAGCATTGGGCGAAGGTGACCGTTCGTAAGGTACGGTCCCGCGACGGCGACGAAATGTGCGGCATCCGCTGCCGCGGTGTTGGATTCGGGATGGGCGTAATGGTATGCGCCCATATAGATGCCCGCGGCCGTGCCGTTGTTCATGTTGCTCACGAACGTCGAGTCGTTGAACGCATCGGTCGTGCCTTCGTCTGCCTTGCTCCAAGCGAACGATATGCCCGAATTCGCGACCGAAACCCAGTTCGCGGCGGTGATCGTCCCTTGAAAATGCGACACATCGATCCCGGCCGCCCTAGCCGCCCATGCTTTCGGCGCTTGCAGAATCAAAACACTCGCGCAACAAACAAGAAGTCGCCCAACAAAACTGCGCATTCTCTGCTCCTCAAGGCGGGCCAAACCGGGGGGGATTTGCCGGTCTAAATCGATCGATCGACGGCGGCGGGACTGCCACTCGATTTTCATAGGCGTTTAAAAGATTGTCAATCTTATTATTTATCACTTGCACACTGAGATCGGGTGGCCCGACGCCCCTTACGTTAGAATTCCGACACATTCTGGCCCGCGTCGCCAAACGGCCGCCTTTCATTTTCCTAAGCGAGAGCGCATCTACATGGTAAAAGTTAACCCCTTAGCTCTGATTACCGGCGCATCCTCCGGCATCGGAAAAGCGCTCACCGAGGAGTTTGCCCAAGCCGGGTACGACGTCATTCTCGCTGCCCGAACTGCCCCCAAGCTGGAAGCCCAGGCGGCCGACTTGAAGCAGCGGTTCGGCATCACAGCCCACGTGATCGTTTGCGACTTGCAAACGACCGACGGCGCCACCCATCTTCATGCAGAAATCAAAAACCGCGACCTCATGCTCAGCGCACTGGTTAACAACGCGGGCTTTGGCACGTTTGGCAATTTCAACGACATGCCGCTTGATTCGCAACTCGGCATGGTGGAGCTAAACGTTGCGGCGGTCGTCGGGCTCACAAAACTCTTCCTCCCCGATCTGCTGGCGACGAAGGGCAAGATTCTTAACCTGGCGTCGACCGCCGCGTTCCAGCCTGGTCCCTACATGGCCGTCTACTTTGCCACAAAAGCATTCGTTCTGAGCTTTTCCCAAGCACTCGCCGCCGAACTTGCCAGCGCTGGCGTTACGGTCACCGCCCTCTGCCCCGGCCCCACCGCGTCGGGCTTTCAAGATCGAGCCGCCATGCAGCATTCCGCCACGGTAAAAGGCAAACACCTCCCCTCGTCCGAACGAATCGCCCGCAAAGGATTCCACGCCATGCAACGTGGGCGAAGGGTGTACATACCAGGCGTCAAGAACTGGATCCTAGCCCAATTACCCAGGTTCACGCCGCGCCGCCTCGTGACCTTTATCGCCCTGTTCGTAATTGGCCCCACTAAAGAGTGATCCCAGCCACTCACGCGGCGAATTTTTAAATCTCGTATTCGACTCTTCCCTTTCTCCGTATAATTCAGTTGGAAGGGCCGACAGATAATCGCAAATCCGAATCGGGGGTGAATCATGCGATCAAACATTAAACGCGCACTAGTCGCAACAGCTTTCGCTGCCTTCATCGCAACCGGCTTACTCGCCTGGGCCGCTCCTGGGCACGGCGGCGGACATGGCGGTTCCGGCGGCCACGTGAGTGGCGGTCATTCAAGCGGTGGCCATATGAGCGGTGGTCATGGCGGATCAGTCGGTCACATGAGCGGCGGCCACTCATCCTTTAACCACAGTAGCGGCGGTCACATTTCTGGCATCCACTCGAGCGGAGGCCATGGCTACGCTGGCTCACATTACAGTGGCAACCACAGCTTCGCGGGCGTCAAGTACAGCAACGGTTTCGGCCACATCAACAACAACAATTTTGGCCATGGCGCCCACAATTACGGCAACTACGCCAACTATGGCCGCGGCGTCCACAACTACGGCAATTACGGCAACTATGGCCGTGGCTACCGGAACTATGGCAACTACGCCAACTACGGCCGCGGGTACTACAACTACGGTCGCTACTATCGCAGCTGGCCGTATCGCGCCTACGCGTATGGGAATTACTGGCGTTACTACCGACCGTACATTTACAACCTCGGCTATTACGGCTATCCGTACCTGTCAAGTTACTTCGGATATCCGAGCTCTTATTACTACAACAGTTACCCCGCATACTACAGCAGCTACCCCACGTACAACGACTCGTACGCGCCAAATTACTACGGCAATAGCGCAGAAGAATTACCCGGAGATGCGTATGCGAACGTGCCGCCGCCAAGCGGTAATGTCGGCAATCGCTCCGCCGGAGACACCGCCCGCATCGAAATTCGACTCCCCGATCCACAAGCGTCGATTTGGGTCGAAGGCCAATCAATCGCAAGTAGCGGCGAGGTGCGGCAATTCAATTCGCCGCAGCTCGATCCCTCGCGGCAATTCAGTTACGACGTCAAAGCCGCCTGGATCGAAAATGGCAAACTCATGACGGATGAGCGACGCGTTAAGGTCCGCGCCAACGCCCAATCGGTCATCGACTTTACGAAGCCCGGCCAGACCGCTCCCGATGCCGGCCAGCTGCCGCCACCCGTGCCGCTACCGCCGCAGCAAGATACTTAGAATCGATCAGCCGCCGAGCGCTAGCCCGACGTTTCTGAACTCAGGCTCTCAATAGGCCGGCAGCAATACGTCGGTGCTCGAATACCGCACGCGATTGTAAAGGCGTACGAACGGTTCCAACGAGCGGGTTTTGCGCCCGTAGAACACGAGCTGACTGGGATTCAAAAACGCCCGGTCGAAGCCTGCATCCCGCATCGCGCGGTGCATTTGCACGTGCTCGCAATCCCCACCTCTATACCGACCGGCAAGAAACGCGGGCATGCGATAGATTCCCAGTCCGCCAAAGCAAGAATAGACCGGCTGCAGTGGTTCGCCCCGTCGCCACGCGTAATCATTGACTTCGCGGCAACGAATCGGATCGAACGACCCGAACCGGCGATATGCCCAAGAGTCGAATTGCAGCCACGTGTTGAATCGCCACCGCGCACGCTGCAGGATCAATCCGTTCGACCCCACGAAATCCCAATCGTCCCAGCCGAAACTGTTGGCTACCCCGTCGTTGCTCCACCCGCCACGCACATCCATGTCGAGCACGATCACGTTGTCAAAATCCGCGTAGTAGCTTCCGATGAACTGGTGATACCAGTTTCGATAGTCGGCCATCCGGTCGCCGCGCTCTTTGGAGCGAATCTTGCGATTTACTGGCGTCCCGCGCCGATCGCAACGGGCAGAAACTCGCGAGTTGCCCGCAGTCCACGCCGTTAGCAACTCACCCGTGCCATCGGCAGAATCATTTTCGTACACGACGACGCGATAATCCGCGAATAACTTCCCCAACGCTTCAATGCGCTCGATCGTGTGCGGCAACACGTCGATCGAATTGCGGACCACGCCCGCGATAACGACCCGGCGGTCGCGCATCCGTCGCAGCCCGCGGGCGACGCACTTCGCATGCAGCGACGCATGCTCTGACGCAAGTGGAAACAAATTCTCAGGAAAAACGTCGGACACCGCTCACGTTCTCGGTAGTTTGGCCGCCCTTGCCACCCCGATTTCGATGCGGAACTGTAGCGATGATAGCGGTCCCGCGGTAGGTCAATTCCGCCTTGAATAGGCCGGACTTATACCGATGTGTCACGCCCCGGTCTCGACCCGAGGCGCATCGCAGATAGGCCCATTGCTAGCCTCGCCTGCTAGCTCCTTCAATCTCACGCGATCCACCTTTCCCACCGCCGTCGTCGGCATATCGTCGAGCGCAATGATTACGTCCGGCGCCTTATATCCAACACGCGCTTTCGAAAACTGAATCAACTCCGCCATCGTCGGCCGCGCCGCATCCGTGCGAAATGTAATGTACGCCTGCACGTTTTCCCCGTGCACCAAATCGTGTACCCCGACCACACCCGCACACGCAACCCCTGGGTGCTCGAGCAGTGAGTCCTCCACTTCCTGCGGACAAATGTTCGAGCCGTCATGGATAATGATTTGTTTCTTGCGGCCGCGGAACCACAGGTAACCGTCGTCATCCGCGCTCACTAGGTCGCCCGTATCTAGCCAGCCATCCACTATCGTCTCCGCCGTCGCGTCCGGCCGATTCCAATAGCCAATCATGTTGCTCGGCGATTTCATCCAGAGCCTGCCGCTCGTCCCGCGTGGCACTTCCGCACCGCCGTCATCACGGACCGACGCTGCAAATCCCGGCGCGACTTGCCCGATCGAACCAATCCGATTCCCTGACCCGCTCGGGTTGTAGGTCGCAGTGCCGGTTTCCGTCATTCCATACAACTCCTCGATCGCATGGCCTGTAAGCGCCGTGTACTCATTCACCAGCTCTGCCGAAATCTTGTCGCCGCCGGATACACACCGCCGAAGCGATGCAAAATCTTCACCCTGCGCACCATGATCGCGTACCAAGGCAAACAGCGGCGCGGGCAGCGTGCATAACAGCGTGGGTCGCGCCAGGCGAACGAGCGGCAGTAACTCATCGGTGCCGAACGTGCGCGCCAGCGCCACGGTCGCCCCCGCCGCCAGCCCGGAAAACGACAGTGATGAGCACGCCACGTGCGACGCCGACGTCGCCGGCATAAACACATCGCGCGGCGTAATCTCGAGCGCCGCAATCGCGCTCGCCACCATCCACCCAAACGTCTCGTGCGAATGCGTGACTCCCTTCGGCTTGCCCGTGCTGCCTGACGTAAAAAAGACAAAAATCGGCGCATCCGCCGGCGGCGGCGGAGGCAACGCAGCGGAGGGTCCCCCCGCCGTCATCAATTCCTCCAATCGCGGATGCTCGCCATTCGTCGCCTCAAAACTGATCCGCCCCAGCCGCAGTCGAGGCACAAGCGCGCTCGCCGCTAGTGACTCCTCGCGCTCGGCATGCGCAACAATCATCGATGCTCCGCTGACCTCCAGCGCATGATCGATTTCCGGGGTTTGATAACGATAGTTGAGCGGCGTAGCAACCAGGCCCGCCTTGCAGCACGCGAGATAATGAATGATGAGCGCCCCGCGATTCGGGAGCAACGACGCGATCCGGTCCCCCGCCGTGAGCCCCATCGCGAGGTACTGTTTCGCGAGCCGCGTTGAGTCTTCATCCAACTCCCGCCACGACCAGGTGCGTTGCAACAGCACCAGCGCCGGCTCCTCCGGCTTGGTAGTCAGTCCAACCTCGAGCAAATTCGCCAGCACGATTGGGCGGTCCAGTTTCGGCCCGGTCATTGGCACGTGATTAACTCCTAAACTGGCCAGCGTAATCCCGCATTTGGACCAGCATAGCAGACGCGTGAGCAAATAGCGCGCGTTCACGAGCAAGTCACTCGCAGCGTAAAGATTATAAATATCTGCGTTTCTTTCGCTTCCCGATTCTATGGACTCAATAGGACGATCGCGATACGCTCTCGCGAAATCTGTCGTCGCGGCCCGCGCTATTTAATGACCCTAACTCGACAAATGATCAATCCATTGTCCTTGAATCCGGCTCGCCGGTTGTACAGCTTGTTGATTTGCGCCGGCCTCCTCCACGCACCTTCGCTGGCCGCGAGCTTCACTCCCCTCGGCTACCTGCCCGGCGGCGGGCGCGTTAGTTATGCCCAAGGAATTTCCGCCGATGGCAAATTCGTCGTCGGAGCTTCCGGAAGTACCGCACCCGGCTTTGAGGCCTTTCGCTGGTCCGCGGCGACCGGCATGCAGGGCCTCGGCGACCTTCCCACCGGAAATTTTTACTCCGAAGCGCGGGCTATCTCAAACGATGGAAACACAGTCGTCGGACTCGGCACCGCAACCGACTCGTCGACGCTAACCGACGGATTCCGCTGGACAGCTGCCGGCGGCATGCAACCCATCGGTTATCTCGGCATTCCCAATAGCTCGTTTCAATACAGCTCTCCTGTGGCCATGTCTGCTGACGGCAACACCGTGACCGGCGGGAGCGGATCGGCCCAAGGCAGCGAAGCGTTCCGTTGGAACGTACACGATGGTATGACCGGCCTTGGCGATTTGCCCGGCAGCTACTTCGAGAGTTACGCGAGTTCAATATCTGCCGATGGGTCGGTCATCGTCGGTTACGGTACTGTGGGTCTAGGCCTCACCGAGCCCTTTCGCTGGAGAGCCGCAACGGGCATAGTGGGCCTCGGGTTCACGACCGATACGCCCCATCCCGGCGACGCGCTTGGGATGTCTCCAGATGGAAACATTATCGTGGGAACCGAATGGGGCATCCCTTGGCGTTGGACTGCCGCGACCGGCTACACCACGCTCCCGACCTTAGAACCAAACGGCGCTTCATACCCAATGGACGTTTCCGCCGACGGGTCCGTCATCATCGGAAACTCCGAATTTGGCAGTTCCGCCGGCAGAGTTCCACCATTTATTTGGACGGCCAGCGGCGGGACGCAATACCTCAGCGACTATCTCGCGACCCATTTCGGAATATCCCTTAACGGATGGACGCTTCAAGATGCAAACGCAATCTCGGACGACGGGCGATTCGTCGTTGGCGATGCCGTCAACAATGCAAACGGCGACCTCGTTGCTTATCTAATAGACCTAAAAGTCCCAGAGCCTTCCGCAGCGGCACTCTTCGCCCTGATGTCTTCCGCAATCGTGCTCTGTCGCAGCCACGCCTTGCATCGCCGGTTCCGAGTGGGATAAAGCCGCGCTCAATCGCGATTGACCGGTTCCGGCATTAAATTCTACTAGAGTGCCAGAGTTCGTCTCTTCGAACACGGTATCCCGATGTATTCTTCGGCTCCCTCCCCTGTCGCGGGGAGGGGGAGCATTACTCATTTTTTTGTGCGAGGTCATCCGTTCACCTAGATTGTACCCCGTTCAAGCGTCAACTCTGCAACCAACCATCATGCCCTACGACATCCGCCTCGAACACGTCGCATCGCTTCCGCTCGCCGTCGTCCGCCGCCGCGCGAAACTGGAAGAACTTCCCGCCGTCGTCCCCGCCGCCTGCGGCGCCGTCTGGAACGCACTTAAAACCAATCAAGTCTCCGGCGCCGGCCGACACATCGCTCTCTACTTCGATGACGAGATCAACCTCGAAGTCGGCAACGAGCTCAATACCCCTATCACCGCCGGCTTCGGCGAAGTGATCGCGTCGGCAACCCCCGCCGGAACCGTCGCAACCACGACGCACGTCGGACCCTATCAGCTGCTGAAGCACGCACACATCGCCATTCGCGAATGGTGCGCATCCAACGGCCACGCGCTCGCCGGCCCCAATTGGGAAATCTACGGCCACTGGCGCGACGAATGGAACAACGACCCCTCCAAGATTGTGACCGACGTGTTCTACCTCATCGACTCGTAGTT
>JABDGM010000029.1:44478-44729 GCA_013286045.1 Planctomycetota bacterium
GAACTACGAGTCGATGAGGTAGAACACGTCGGTCACAATCTTGGAGGGGTCGTTGTTCCATTCGTCGCGCCAGTGGCCGTAGATTTCCCAATTGCGGCACGGTCGACTTCGATGTCACGCTCCATCCCCAGCTTTAGCTCGCGCAACCGTTCCTCAGGCGCCAATTCTAACAGTCGTTTGAATGACAGCGGCGTCCCCGCCCGCTCGGACCGCGCGTCTAAGACTTCCGCGAGATAGGCAGTCCGGTCACC
>JABDGM010000030.1:0-3421 GCA_013286045.1 Planctomycetota bacterium
GGCGAGGCGTTGCGCCATGCAACGTAATCCGCCGTGTCGACGACGCCGTCATTGTTAAAGTCGCCGGCGAGAGGCGTCGGCACAACGACGAACGCGGTCGCTTCCGTGAAGCCATTGGAACTGGGTGACGCGAACGTGTTTATTAGCGTCCCGTCCCACGCATAGCGGGAAATGCTTCCACTTCCGTTCGAAAAACCCAGGATGCCGGCGAGGAATCCGTTACCGTCCGGCGCGACGGTCAAATCCTGAGGAAATCCGACGCCCGAGATTCCCCACGTTGAGTCGATCGCTCCGCTGGTTAAGTCGAATCTCCGAATGCTGCTGGTGAACAATCCAGAGACATACACATGCGTATCGTGGACCATCAAGCCGGTTGCGCCGCTCATTGTGGGCGTGGGTTGGACGAGGTAGCTGGAGAACGACGTGAGACCTGAATCTGAAACTGCAACGCCGCCGTTGGCAAACGCGCCGACCAGAAGTTCATTTGCCGACACAAACGCCATCGACGACGCTTCGCCGCCGCTGTCTGCTGGCAACGAGAGCGACGGCCCCGCGCTGCTGCCATCGGTATTGAACTGAGCAACGCGACCGGCTCCCAAATTCGCGACGTAGATTTTGCTGCCGTCCGGGCTGAACTGGATGTCGTTCGGAAACGCGAGGCCGTCCGACGCATCGGCAAATATTGATGGATTGCTCGCCTTGCCTGTTGCGGCGCTATAGTCATACTTCACGACGAGGTTGTTCTGCGAGCTTGAGACATAGATTTCCTTTGCATCGGGCGAGATGCCGATCCCCGCTGGCTGGTTGAGGTTCGCGTTAAGATTATCGATGGGGCCAACGACGGTCCCTTGGAGGGCTCCTGCGTCGTTGTAACGGTAAACAGCGTTCGAGAGCCGATCGGCAACCAACAGGTCGGCGGCACGCAACTTAGCAGACGCAACACAAATGCCGACGCCGAAAAGAACGACAGCGCATTGTGCGCATCGCTGCAGGAAATTGCGTCGTCGAGAGCTGGAGTTTTCTGAGTGCATCGCATGGCGCGTAAGAGCGACTCGAAATGATACTCTGACGATCGACCGCGGGCGAGCGAAATGCTCCGCCACACGGCTTAAGTGCAGCGACAGCGATCAGTTCGCTGCCGCCGCTTATCGCTCGAAACTTGACCGCGGCGACCACGAGCACAGAGCACGCTGGCTCCGCCGAACATAAAGAGCACGAACGAAGCAGGCTCTGGAACTCTGCCGGCGACGATGTTGTCATAGAGCATGCCATCCGCGAAATCGGTGGACTCCAAAACTTCCACTTCGTTAAAGGGGCTCGTGTCGGTCACGCCCAGGAAGAACGCGTTATCAGTCGCCCAGCCTGGGCCAATTTGGACTGGCACGTCGGTAAATGTATTGGCTGCCGTGTTCTTCAATCGAAACGTGGTCAGGTTGTTATTTGCGCCATCGCCACCTTGAATCACGTACAAGCCAAAGGCCGTGATGTACTGATTGAAGGCGAAGTCGGTGTTCACCTGCGGGAACCCGGCGGCGTCGGCCTCCAATAGCGCCTGCGCGCCGATCATGAAGCCAGGAGCGGCTTGCGCAAGCACGCCGTTCGACGTGGCGGTGATTCCGGTGCCGCCAAAGGTCAGCCCTGGGTTAATCCCAACGGCGGTATCAACGTTGTCGACGCCGAACGAAGTCAGCGAGCTGGTGAACTGATTAAATTTCGCGAGCGAGTTGGGGAACGACGTCATGAACGTCGTGGTGGCGTCGCGATCGAAGAAGACCGTGGGAGTTGCCGCGCTCGGCCGCGCACATATGAGGACCGATAGAATACCGGTGGCCACAACAGTCAAACGCAATGAGTTGTGCATCATTAGACTTCACCTCAGGTTGCAAATTACGGAAAACCTCAGAACCAGCCGCGCATCAGCGCCAAGACTCGCGGCGATGACTGTCAAAAGAGCGCTGGCGGATTGGCGTGCTATGTGGGTAGGAATGGCTGGTAGGTCGGGTTATTCTAACGGTGGTTAGAATGAGCGCCAACCAGCCGCTGGTTCTAGCCAAGCTGACAAATGCTCCGAACCATGCAGAATGTCGCCCGATGGCAGCTAAAACCGCAATGGCGCTCGACGTCCTCGAATCCGATCACTGTGCGCAAATGCTACGGCTGCTAGGAGATGCGGAGCGGCTGCGAATCATCCAGGCGCTCCGTGAGGGACCGGTAAACGTGAGTGAAATCTCGAAGCGTACGCGACAAAAGATCGCGAATGTTTCACATCATTTAAAAGCCCTTCGCGAAGGGGGGTTAGTCGAATCGAGTCGCGACGGCCGCTATGTGATGTACCGGTTGCTGCCAGGCGCGTACGTGGAGTCGGCCAACGGGAAGGTCGATCATTTGGATATTGGCTGCTGCAGATTGGAAATCCCGAAACCGAGAACGGTACGCCGAAAAAAATCACGTGAACGTTGAGAGGGACTCCTTGCGATGAGCGTTGATACTGTTCCTGATCGTGTGGCCGACACCGAGACGTCACAACTCAACGAAGCGGCCCAAGATTATGCCGAAAATGGCTACGGCATTCTCCGCGGACTCTTTTCGACGAATGAAATGGCGCTGCTTGACCAGGAAGCGCGACGACTGCTGACTCGCACCGAACTGATCGATATAAACAATTTGCGGTGTCGTTGGCAGCAAGATGTCGAGACCGATGCGTGCGTGTTCGACGCATTTGATCCGGTAACGGATCTCAGCGACACTATCAAGAAATTGGCGCATGATCCGCGTATCGAGCAGCTCGTCGCGGCGATTTACGGCGAATCCGGCCACTTGTTTAAGGACAAGCTGATTTTTAAGCCGGCAGGGGCGAGCGGCTATGCCATGCATCAGGATTACATCGCCTGGCCGACGTTTCCGCGGAGTTTTTTGACGGTCGTTGTTCCGATCGATGCGGCCGATAAGTTGAGTGGCTGCATCCAAGTCTTTCCTGGCCATCATGACCGGGGATGCCTCACGCCCGAAGACGGCGATTACCACGAGCTTCCCGCGAATGCAGTCGAAGAAGCGTGCGCGGTGGAACTGTGCCTCGAACCGGGCGACGTTGCGTTTTTTGGCGGCTTCATGCCCCACCGGTCGGCCCCGAATCGCGCGCGGTCGTCGCGGCGGCAGCTTTACCTGAGCTACAATGCGCACAGCGAACTTGGCGACTACCGCACGCAGCACTATCAAGAGTTCGAACGCTGGCTACGCGAACAGTACGCCAAATACGGCCGGCATGAAGTGTATTTTAAGTAGCGCGCTCTTCGTAGCTGAGTTCTCAAGAATTCGCAGTCGCCGGACTTTTGCAAATCCAGCTACGATGGGCCACCGCAATCCAGGCCATGTCCAATAAGTTTCACCTGTCGCTCAACGTGCAAGACGTTTCCAAGTCGGC
>JABDGM010000030.1:3431-43808 GCA_013286045.1 Planctomycetota bacterium
GACCTACTCAGCTTCACGCGAATTACGCCAAGTTCGATTTGGCCGATCCGGCACTCGTCTTATCGCTTGTGCCGACCGATGTTCCAACGGGCGGCGGCATAAATCACCTCGGCTTTCGGCTACCGGACCGCCCAGCGCTGGACGCCTTGCAGCAACGATTGCAAACCGCGAACGTACGGATGGAGTTTGAAGAGAGCGTCGCATGCTGCCACTCGCGGCAGACGAAATTCTGGGTGCACGACCCGGCCGGGAACCTGTGGGAGTTTTATGTTCTGGAAGATGTGGAGAAGTGCGATTCTTCGAAGCCGCCGACCGTGCAACTCGGGGCAGCGCCAAAATGCACGGCGACACAAACCGAAGAAAGGATTTGGTCGCATCGATTGGGAGACGAGTTTCCCGAGTGCATCCCCGAACGAGATGGTGCGCTAACCAAGATAGTGCTTGAGGGCACGCTCAATGACGACGTTTCCACCGAGCATGTAGCTCGATTGCTGGACGAAGCGGCTCGCACGCTTGCGATCGGCGGCACGTTAGTAATTCGTGGACTAACGGCGGATAGGCCACTTACGCGTAAGCCGGCGCTGCCGGGTCCTGCGGCCGCGGTTCGTCGCGTGCCGACACTGCGCGAAGCGCTCGACGCCGTTGAATCGGCAGGGTTCGCAGGGATCGAACTGCTGACGCTTGGCGAGAGCTACACGTTCACACACGCCGGCGCGACGCTTCGCGAGACTCGCTTGCAAGCCAGGCGAGGCGCCTCCGGGCGCGATCCGAACACGCATTTAGCAACTTATCGCGGTCCGTTTTCAGAAATCCGCGATGACTCAGGCCAAGTGTTCCGACGCGGCGAAGCGGTGACTATCGATCGGGCTACTTACGAACGGCTTTCGGCATCTAGCGCGGCTACAGCCTTCGTGTTTTGCTAACAACACATGGCGGGACTGACATGCGTGTGCTAAGTCTGATTGCCAATACATCGCTGGCATATCCCTTTTTTGCCACAGGCTCGCTTTACTGCTGCTGGTTACTTGCCGGGCACGTTTTAGGACACACGCCGATCGCGTGGGTTGATGATCCGGCAATCACGCTTCAAACGGGCGGAGTTACTTGGCTGTATTTTATGGTCACGTGGCTCGCCATTCTGCCCGCGATTCCGATTTGCGTCATCTCGACCTCATGCAACATTGCCTACATCTTGCAGAGGCGACCGAGCGCAGCCCAAGTGGGCATTCGCCTAGTAACGACTACTGCGGCTTGGCTCTTCCTATGGGTATGGGTCGCCAAGGATTCGAACGAAATCATAAAATGGTGGATGGATTGACCCGGCCGTTGCAGCTCTCATTTACGTATCTCCGCTGGTAAAAGTGGCCGCCCTTGACGGCCTGAGGCCCGTCGCCGTACCTTAATGGATTCCCTAAAAACTGCTGATTGCTCTTAGGACTGACAGGTGTTCCCATGGCCGTACCCAAACGCAAACAATCGAACTCGCGAACTGGCATGCGTCGTTCGCACCACGCCCTGAAGGCGAAGCAGCTGCAGGCCTGCGCGAAGTGCGGCACCATGAAGCCGTCGCACGTGATCTGCCCGAACTGCGGGCAATACGGCGGCCGGGCGATCATCGAAACCGAGTAGGAATCACGAGTTTCCGAATGACGAATGTCGAATGACGAAGCACCCTTTCGTCATTTGGCATTCGTCATTCGTCGTTTAGGGACCGCTCAATCGCATGAGTGCCGACGATAATAAGATCGCGTTCGTCTTTCCAGGCCAAGGCGCTCAGGACGTCGGCATGGGGACTGCGGCGTGCGCGAAATCGGCGGCGGCGAAGGCCCTGTTCGAACGCGCGGCCGGCGTGCTCGGGTACGACTTATACAAGTTGTGCGCCGAAGGACCGAAGGCCGAGTTGGATTCCACTGTGAACAGCCAACCGGCGTTGTTCGTTTCGAGCCTGGCAGCGCTCGAAGTGTTGAAACAGGAACAGCCGGCGATCGTCGACCAGTGTGCCGCGACGGCGGGTTTGAGCCTGGGCGAATACACGGCATTGGTGTTCGCCGGGGTGATGGATTTTGAAGCCGGCCTGCGCGTCGTGCAGGAGCGCGGCCGCGCGATGCAGGCGGCGGCAGATGCAACTTCGAGCAGCATGGTCAGCGTGCTGGGAATGGAACGCGAGCAAGTCGAAAAGCTCGTCGATGAGGCGCGCAGCGATCAGGTACTCGAAGTGGCGAACCTGCTTTGCCCGGGCAACATTGTTTGCTCGGGTGAAACCGCAGCTTGCGAGCGGCTGATCACGTTGGCGACGTCAGCTGGCGCGATGAAGGTGATTCCGCTCGCCGTGGCGGGCGCGTTCCACACATCGCTGATGCAACCGGCCGTCGAGCGACTGCGGAAAGTGCTCGCCGATGTGTCGATGAAGACGCCGCGGATTCCGGTCGTCTCGAATGTCGATGCTCGGCCGCATGACGATCCGAACGAAATCCGCGAGCTGCTGATTAAGCAAGTTTGCTCGCGAGTTCGCTGGGAAGATTCGATGCGATATATGCTCGATGAAATCAAGATCACGCAGTTCTACGAGCTCGGCGCGGGTCGTGTGCTCGCGGGGCTGCTGAAGCGGATTGCTCGCAAGACGCCGGTGGAGAATATCGCAGCGTGAAAGAAGAAATTAACCACAGAGACACAGAGAGCACGGAGAAGGTTCAAAAGCGTGTGCCTCTGCGGCGAATCGAATTGGAAAAACTAAAATGGCTGACGAAAAGAATCGACGGATACAGGTTGATCTGAGCGAGAAGACGGCGATCGTCACCGGGGCCTCGCGCGGTATCGGCAAGGCGATCGCGCTGCGGCTCGCTTCGGCGGGAGCGAAGGTCGCGTGTGTCGCGCGCAGCGCCGACAAGCTCAAGGAAACTGTCGACGCGATCACTGCGGCTGGCGGCGTGGCCGAAGTCCATCCTTGCGATGTAACCGACAGCGCGGCCGTCACGAAGCTTGTTGAGGACCTCGCCGAGAAGTGGGGTAGCATCGATATCGTCGTCAACAACGCCGGCATCACGAAGGATACGCTCATCCCGCGGATGGAAGACGAGCAATGGGATGCCGTCATCGCGACCAACTTGAAGAGCGTTTTCCTGTTCACTCGGGCGGCGTCGCTGGTGATGATGCGGAAGCGATCCGGGCGAATCATCAATATATCCAGCGTGTCCGGTTTGATGGGCAACCCGGGCCAATCGAATTACTCTGCTTCGAAGGCCGGGGTCATCGGGTTCACCCGAACGGTGGCTCAGGAGCTTGCCAGCCGCAAAGTGACCGTGAACGCGGTTTGTCCAGGCTTCATTGCCAGCGAGATGACCGCCGCGATGGGTCCGGCGCTGGACGAGTTCGTGAAAACCCGAATTCCATGCAAGAGACTTGGGGAAGCGGATGAGGTGGCGGACGCCGTCCTGTATCTGGCGAGCGATTCTGCCGCCTATATCACGGGCGAAGTGATCACAATCGACGGCGGTTTGACGCCATAACAATGGAAGTCGGCGGCTATTTAACTAGGTCCGTGGCCCCGCCTTTGCCGGGGGGCTACCAGGTTTTTTCGTGCCCAATTCCGATCCCTACTTCCCCACTTAACATTGAACCCGCCCTGGACAGCTTGCCCAAATAATTGGTATATCTTGACCTCCCTTACGGAATCGCTCTATCTTGGGCGGTTTACGGCGAACGGTCCGAAGCTGCCGCCCGAGCGGCTGCCCTGGCCTGTTTGTCACCATTGGGTACGATTTCGGCAGACGCCGCTGTCTGCTTGCACGATACAACGAATCAACGAAACACTGCTTGATTGTAGGAGGACCGAAAAGGTGGCCGCCTCTGTAATGGAACGCGTTAAAGACATCGTCGCCGATAACTTGGGCGTCGATCGAGAGAAAATTACGCCGGAAACTTCGTTCGTGAACGATTTGGGTGCCGATTCGCTCGACACGGTCGAGTTGGTGATGGAACTCGAAGAAGAGTTCGATATCAATATCCCGGACGATGCGGCAGAAAAAATTCAGACCGTTGGTCAAGCCGTTTCCTATATCGAAAGCGGCATGAACGGGAAGAGCTAGCGCTCGCTCGTGGATCCAACTCGTTCTGCGAATTAATCAACGGCTATTGGCAATTGCGGATTTCGGATTGTGGATTGCGGATTAGAGATTGGCTCAATCCGCAATTCGAAATCCGCAATCCGCAATCTCATATAGCGAACATCGCATTGCCATCATGAAAAGACGTGTGGTTGTCACGGGCATTGGCGCCGTCACTTCGCTTAGCTGCAAGGTTGACGATTTGTGGGACCGGATTCTGCGCGGCGAAAGCGGCGTACACGCGCTGAAGTATTTTGATGCTTCGCAGCACAAGGTGAAATTCGGCGGCGATATCTACGATTGGTCGGCCGAAGGCTACGTCGATCGCAAGGAAGAGAAGCGGATCGACCGCTTCACGCAGTTCGCGATGGTCGCCGGCATTGATGCTGTGAACGATTCGGGCATCGATTTTTCCAAGGACGATGCGTTTCGTTGTGGCGTGATCCTCGGCTCCGGCATCGGGGGACTCACGGAAATCGAAGAGCAGCACGAGCGGCTGATCACCAAAGGTCCGGACAAAGTCTCGGCCTTCACGATTCCCAAGCTGATGCTCAACGCGGCGAGCGGGCACGTATCGATTCGGTACGGGTTGCGAGGCGTCAACTACGCCGTGGCTACCGCCTGTGCCAGCGCCACGAACGCTATGGGCGACGCATTTAAAGCAATTCAGTACGATGACGCCGATGTCATTATCACCGGCGGTACCGAGGCGGCTTGCACCCCTATGGGCCTCGCTGGCTTCTCGAACATGCGGGCCCTTTCCGAGCGGCACGACGACCCGGCGGGCGCCAGTCGGCCGTTCGATGCCGACCGCGATGGCTTTGTGCTTTCCGAAGGCGCGGGGTTGCTCGTTTTCGAAGAACTCGAACACGCCAAGAAGCGCGGCGCGCGAATCTACGGCGAAATTCTCGGCTATGGCGCGAGCGCCGATGGTGGGCACATCACGCAGCCAGATGCCGAGGGTACCGGCGCGGCGAGAGCGATGGTTTGTGCCTTGCGTGATGCCAAAATGAACCCCGATGCGATCGATTACATAAATGCCCACGGCACGAGCACGCCATTGGGAGACAAAGCCGAAACGTGTGCGATCAAAACGATATTCGGCGACGCGGCTCGCAAGGTCAGCATTTCGAGTACGAAGAGCTCACTTGGCCACCTGCTCGGCGCGAGCGGCGGCGTGGAGCTCGTGCTCTGCATGAAGGCGCTCCAGCACAATATCTGCCCACCGACGATCAACTATCACACGCCCGATCCAGATTGCGATCTGGATTACACGCCGAACACGCCGCGTGAGCGCAAGCTGCAAGCCGTGATGAGCAACAGCTTCGGCTTCGGCGGCCATAACGCGTCGATCATCGCGGGCCGCGCGGCGTAAAACAGTCTCCCGCTTGCCGCGGTGAACTTACGCTTGGGGCCGCCCGAAGACTTGCGCTTCGAGTCGATCAAATCGTTCGGATTGCGCCTTAAGGCCGCGGCCGAACATCGCCACAGACATCGTGATGAAATTGAATGGCAGCGCCATGAGCAGCAGGAGGCCGCCATCCTTCATTCCCATGAGATGGAACACGACTGCGCCGATCAGCATGAGAAAACTCATCACAGACGAGCAGGTCGTTAGTACGGTTATTTCGCGGGGGCTGACCATTTTGTAACTCACTTTCTTTATTCGATGGCGACGAATGGGCGTCCAAAATCGCCTCGTCACTCTCTAATACGGCCAAGATCTGGGCTGTTACAGCAAAGTAGAAGAATTTGCACAAATTCAGCTGTTGTCCGGATTCTGGCGAATCCGGTTACGATTTTGTACGCTAGGTTCAGGCCGCCTAGTGTTCCGAATCTTTCGAGTTTGAATTTATGAATCGTCGCCGGAAGCATTTATTCGATGTTGCACTTGTCACGCTCCTTCTTACACATACAAACCTCTGCTCCTTATTTGCGAAGGAATCGCCCAACAGCGACGGGCCAGCCAACGCTGCGAGCCAGAGCGTGTATGACGAAGCAATGCGGATTTTAACCGGCATTCATTCCACCAAGTACGAGCACACGACCGATATCGACGAAAAAGCGGGACGCTATTACTGCGATTGCTCGGGCTTCGTCGGCTACGTGTTGAACCGCACCGTGGCAAAGGAGGATCGCAAGGGCCCGCTTCATAATGGCGACCACCGCCCAGTTGCTGCCGAGTTCGAACGCCACTTTGAAGCCGCTCCAACGAAACCGAAGCGCTCAGACCTGTGGCAGCGAGTCGAACGATTGGAAGACGCCCGGCCGGGCGATGTGATTGCATGGGCACTCGCCGTGCCGAAACCGAACGACACTGGGCACGTCGTGATCCTCGCTGAGCGGCCCGTGGTCGAAAGCGATGGGATCGTGAAAGTAGAAGTGATCGATTCAACCGTCTTGCCATCAGCAGACCTTACGCCCGACAAAGGCAAATCGGGAATCGGCCGGCGAAGCATGTGGTTCACCGTTGATAAAGATGGTCGCCCGACCGGGTACATCCGCGGATCGCGAACCTCGAAACCGAAGACCGATTCCATCTCGATCGGCCGTGCGCTTCCTGGGGATAGCAAAGTGACGACTAAACGGCGCGCAGCCTAGCCGCGGATCCGTCTCACCCAGTACCGGCAAAAGCCCGTCGAAGTTCCTTCGGCAGTGTCTCGCTCCCCACTGTTGAGTTAGGAACGACTGTTTTTCCCGAACTATTTCTCCGTCGCCGTTGCGCCGCCCTCCTCTTTTCGGTCTGGAAACTAGAATAAACCTTCCAGGGGGAACAGACTGGAGCACGAGCCCAGCCACCGACGGCGACGGCTTGTCGGACCTATATGCGGCGAAACGGATTGCTACTGGCCAGCGCGGCCCTCTGCGCGGCCCTCGTGAGCGCTCACGCGAATGCGTTCATTCTCGATTCGACCACCACCGTCACCTGGGCCTCTACCGCGAGCGGCACGCGCACGGCCAACGGCCAACCCGCGACGATCACGTGGAGCATCGTCCCGGATGGCACTGCGACGACGACCGAAGCTGGCACCTCGACGACACCAAGTAACCTGGTCTCGTTCATGAACACCAACTTCGGCGGCAATTCGTCGCAGACGGATCTCACAAAGCAGCCGTGGTTTCATATCTTCACCGATGCGTTTGGCCGCTGGAACCAATTGGGCGGCGTGAATTTCGTGTACGAGCCGCACGATGACGGCGTTGCGCACCCTAGCGCGAATGGCGTGCTCGGCGTGCGCGGCGATATTCGACTGGCGGGATTCAACATCGACAACCCGAGCGGAACGCTGGCTTTCACCTACGTCCCCAGCGGCGGCAGCGATATGGCCATCGACACGTCCGAATCGTCGCTGTTCACCAGTGGCGCGAATCTGAATTACGTTTACTACCGCGATACGCTCATGCACGAGATCGGCCACACCTTTGGCCTCGACCATGTGAGCACCAACGAAACGGCCACAGGCAAGCTGCTGATGGAGCCGTTCATTGATGACACGCCGAATCCAATCGACGGTCCCCAGCTCGATGAAGTCCGCGCCATTCAATTCTTTTTTGGCGACGTGAACGAGAAATCAAACGGCGGAGTAGGGAACGGCACCGCGGCACGGGCCACCAGCTTGGGAGCGCTCACCTCCGGTTCGACGCGGCTTGTTGGCGCCTCGGCGGACGTGCCGACGCAGGCAATTAGCCCCACGGCCACGGATTTCGTGAGCATCAGCAATTCGAAAGATGTCGATTTCTACTCGTTCACCGTGTCTGCCGCTTCGACGCTTAGCGCAGTGCTGACGCCTCGCGGCGGCGTATTCACGCAAGGCGATGCGGACCACAATGTGACGCCGACGACGTTCGACGCGAACTCCCGCGCGAACTTGGCCCTTACAATTCTGGCTGCGAACGGGACGACGGTCCTGGGCAGTGCGGACTTGGGAGGTGTCGGCGTTGCAGAGACGATCGCGAATCTGTTGCTGCCCGCCGCGGGTACTTACTACGCGGAAATTACAGAGGGAACAGAGAATACGGTCCAATTGTATGAGCTCGGACTCACCGCGACGCTTGTCGCGGCGACTCTACCAGGCGATTACAACCACAATGGAGTCGTCGACGCCGCCGACTATGAAATCTGGCGAAATACGCAGGGGCAATCGGTAACCGCGGGCACCGGCGCCGATGGCAACGGCGATGGCGTGATCACCCAGGCGGATTACGATTTATGGCGATCGCACTTCGGCCAAACAGCCGGCAGCGGGTCGGCGCTGGCGCTGAATTCCGCGACCGTGCCGGAACCCAGTACTGCCGTATTTGCCATTATTTCTCTCGTGGCAGTTTGTCTTAATCGCAGTCACCGATTCGCTTCCAATTGATGGCGAAATCTCCTCGCCCGGCTATAATGCGCGTCTCCGTCTTGGGGGGAGCGGCTGGGTAGGCTGGTGGCGTCAAGTTCCAAACTTGAATCGCATCCCCACGACGCTTAAGTTTTAGGGCCGTGCCGACGTCGCTTCGTGCCCGGCCGGATCGAAACGCGCCTGGGATCATTTCGTCATTACTCTTCTTCGCATAGCACCCATGATGCTCAAATCTTCTTGGCTGGGATTTTCTGCGCTTCTTCTAACGGCTTGCACCGCGCTTTCCACGAGCGCGGCGATAAAGAATTGGGCGACCAGCGACGGCAATTGGTCCGTCGACAACAACTGGTTGCCCGTCGGTGTGCCTCAAGCCACGGACGATGCGAACATCGTCTTCGGAGACGGTGTACCGCGTACGGTGACAATTGATTCCACTGGACCGGCCGATAACTCCAATTCGGTCACGATCGATCTAACCGGCGGAACAGGCGCGAGCACGCTTGCGATAACTGGCAACACGCTGACCGAGAACACAGCGACGGTGGGCGACAACGGAAATGGCGCCATCAATCAAAGCGGCGGCACGCACAGCGTTGCCTCATTCCTTAACTTGGGCAATCACGCTGTAGGGGCTGGTAGCTATCTTTTAAGCGGGGGAACGCTCAATTCGACTTTCACCGAATACGTAGGCGTTTCTGGCGCAGGCACATTCACGCAGTCCGGCGGCACCCACTCGGCGAATATGGTTTTTATCGGCAACAATCCTTCGAGTATCGGAGCTTATGCGCTCAGCGGAAGTTCGAGCTTGCTTCAGGTTTCGTACGAATCAATCAGCCAAAGCGCAACGGGAAACGGCACGCAGGTCGGCGGCAGTTTTACCCAAACCGGCGGTTCACATCAGGTCGGGGAGCTTTACATGGCGACGGATGACTTATCCACCGCTTCGTACTCGCTTAGTGGAGGAACGCTTTCGGCGCAGGTCGTCGAATCCCTCGCATACAACGGCACCGCGACCTTCACTCAAACTGGCGGCGCGAATACTACGCTCGAGCTCACTCTCGGTGCCAGTACCGCAGGTAAAGGTTCTTACAACATCAGTGCCGGTGGGCTTCGGGCAACTGAAATTACCCTCGGCGGAACGCCAGGCGAAAGCGGCGGTACGGGCGTCCTTACGATCAACGGCACGGCGAACGTGAACGTGGGCACCTCGCTCAATGTATTCAACTCTCCCGGCTCAGCAGTCAAATTGCAAGGCGGAACGTTAAGCACGCCTGCCATCAACGTGCACGGCGTTACTACGCTCTTCCAGTGGACCGGCGGCACGCTGAATATCACGAACGATGTGGTTTGGGACCCGGCCGGCGGACCGATTTCGACCTCGGCGATTTTCGGGTCGGCCTTGAGCCTTGGCGCCGGTCGCACCCTGAACGTTACGGGGGACGAGACTATCGGCGGAACGGCACCGTTTCAGTTAACGCTGACGGGAGGCTCCCACACGGTTTCTGGCGATATCATCCTCAACGCGAATGGCACCCTCAACACCAGTAATTCGCCTCTCAGCTACACGAATTTCAAACAGCAAGGCGGCACGCTCGCCGGTAGTTTTACGAACAACTTTAACTACGAGTTTCACGGCGGGACGATTTCCGGCCCGTTCACGAACAATGGCGTGGCAACGTTCGCTTCCACAGTCAGCGTCGGCGGCTTGGTGCAAAACAATGGCACCATGCTCGTTACCAGCGGCCACAACTTTGGCGCCGGGTCTGGCGGAATCGTAAATTCCGGGACTCTCACATTGGCTGGCGGCTCCCTTTCGAGCAGCGGCTCGGTTGTAAACGCGGCTGGGGGTCTGCTAATCGCGCACGGCACGATGGGCGGCGGATTTGCCAATCATGGGACGTTTCAACTCGATGGCGTGCTATTGGTCAACAACGCTGTCTTTACGAACGACGGGATCGTCCAAGGCGGCGGTATAGTCAATAACTTGGGTAGCACTATTACCAATAGCGCGGGTGGGGCCATCAACGCCACCACTGCCAATGCAGCGCTCGCATTCACTGGCGCCATCACTAACAGCGCGGGCGGGATTATCAACATCGGCCCGACCAGCACGCTGTCCATCTCTTCCAACAATCAGGCTTGGTCAAATCTCGGCTTGGTGAATTTGCAAGGTTCCGGCGCGCGGCTTTCGGGAGCGCCGATTAATGTTAGTAGCGGAACCATTCAAGGCGTCGGCGTTGTCAATGTTGGCTTCACCAACGGAAACACCGGTCTTTTGCGCGCCAATGGTGGCGAGCTCGATTTTACAGCCGCCTCAATCACCAACAGCAACGCCGGCCAAATTCAAGCTTTCGCCGGAAGCAGCGTCGCGTTCCTCCAGGGTATGTCAACGAACTCGGGCACGATCACGCTCACCGGCGGAACGTTCGATAACGTTGGCCACAATTTAAACAACGGCGGCACGATTAACGGCTACGGCACAATTCGCGCTTCCGCCGTTACCAATTCTCAGGGAAAACTGCTCAGCATCGCCGGCGGGGACATGGACGTTTTCAGCACGTTCACGAACAACGGCGTCGTGAATATTCAAACCGGCCGCTCTGCGTACTTCTACGGCAACGTGAACGGCAGCGGCGCTTTTACAGGGGGTGGCACCGCAGTGTTCCTGGGCAGCGTTTCGCCGGGGAACAGTCCGGCGACGGTGACAGTCGCCGGCGGCGCCACGCTGGTGGGCGGCACGTCTCTCGCCATTGAGCTCGGTGGCACAACGCCTGGCACGGAATACGATCAACTGAAAGTTGGCGGTGCCCTGTCGATCGGCGGCATTCTTTCCGTGTCGCTCATCAACAGCTTCATGCCGGCGGTCGGCAGCTCGTTTGACTTGCTCGATTGGGGCACGCTCAGTGGCACTTTTTCGTCGCTTAACTTGCCAACGCTCTCTGTTGGCCAGTGGGATACCTCGCAGCTCTACACGACTGGCATATTGAGTGTGGCGCCCGGCTCGGCGCTTGCCGGCGACTACAACAACAACGGCGTGGTGGACGCCGCCGATTACGTCGCCTGGCGACACGGATTGGGCACCACGTATACTCAGACCGATTACGACGTCTGGCGAACGCACTTTGGAGCCACGGCGGGCGGTGGGTCGCAACTCGCCGACGGCCAAACGGTAGCTGTGCCCGAGCCGGCCACGATGTTTTTGGCCCTGTTGGGTCCGAGTTGTTGGACGTTGATTGGCCGCCGTCGGCGATCGTAGGTGCTAGGCCCCCCGCTGGACCTCACGATTTGCGCAGCCGTTTATCGCCTGTGCGCTTTCGCATCTCGTTCTTAGCGACATTTTGCCCACGAATCTGATAGAATAGGGCTCGGGCAAACAGAGAAAGGCTTCTAGAAAACCTGTCACCAACCCGGTGGATTTATCCGTCGGCGGTTTGTGTTTTCAGGTACGCCTACGCAATTTGGCTGATTCTTCCTCACCGACGCGCACTTCGGCGTCGAGTCACCTCCGGTTCAACTCGAACTAACAGATCGCACTCGCTAATGCACACTCGATAAATCGGTTTTGCAGCATCGAGATCGTGTGATCGTTTAAGTTCGGGAAGTCGCGCCGTATTAAGGCGAACAATCGAGGGTGAAGTGACGGTGGTTGTGTTTTCAGTAGTGTGGGCAGTGGTTGTGTGCAGGATTCTGTCGGCCTTCGCGGCGCTTCGCTCCAGTCGAATTGCCGATCGGTTCCCTCTGTTGAAGGCGCGCGCGGCGATCACATTCGGAAGCTGTTGCCTTGGCGCGTCGACCGCCTTCGCCGTGGTGCAACCTGGAATTGATGTCTCCCACTACCAAGGCACGATTAACTGGACTTCCGTAAAGAATGCCGGCTATCAATTCGCGTTCATGAAAGCCACCGAAGACACGACGTACGTTGATCCTACCTTCGCCACGAATCGTGCCAACGCCACGGCAGCCGGCATCCCGATCGGCTTCTACCATTTTTGCGACGTCGGCACGACCGCGACCGACGCCATCCCCGACGCTAACCATTTCCTGGCGACGATCAAACCGCTCTACCAAGCGGGCCAGTACTTTCCGCCAGTTGCCGACGTCGAGAGTTTCCCAACGGGCCTTTCCACCGCGCAGCTGCAAACCGCGACTTCGGCTTGGGTGCAGCAGTTCTCAAATACCATCTACAATTCGCTCGGCGTGCGGCCAATCATTTACACCAGCCTCTCGAAAGCGAATTCGTATTACACATCCAGCGTAGCAAGTGCTCACATGCTGTGGGTGGCGCAGTGGAAGGGCACGGGCACCACGTCGCCACCAACCGCCTCCAATACACCGCTGTGGGGCAAGTACGACTTTTGGCAATGGAGCGATAACCAGGATGCCATCGCGCAGTCGATGCCCGTTCCCGGCATCAGCGGAAACGTTGACCGCGATGTTTACGATGGCACGGTCGCTCAGCTTTTGGCGCTGCGTCTCGGCAAGGACAATTCAAAGCCGGGCGACTTCAACCGCGATGGAAAAGTTGACGCCGCCGACTACAACTACTGGAAATCGAACAACGGAAACATCGTTCCGCTATACACGGGAGCCGACGCGAATGGTGACGCGAGAGTCGATGCCAAAGACCTCTCCATTTGGGCCGCTGCCGTGCCCGAGCCCGCATCCGCTGGGCTGGCAGTTTTCGCACTCACTGCGATCGGTTTTGTCTCCCGAAGTCGCCAGCAAAAGTAAATACCCACAATCGTCATGCGCTATAGCGATTCAAATCGTCGACTTGCTTTAACGAACGCCTTGCTTTGCGGCATGGCACTCGCACTCCTCGCGCCGACGGTCACTCGCGCACAGCAGTCATCGATCTCCGCCTGGGACGCCGCCGACTTCCGCGTTTGGGCGTACATTCCCTATTGGGCCACGCAAACTCAAATCAACAGCTTCGGCACGAGCGGCATGTACTCGCACGTCTCGGACGTGATCTACTTCGGCGGCCTCCGCACCGATTCGAACGGCAACCTCGCCTACGCTGCATCCTCGTATCAAACGCAGCTCAATACGATCCGGTCTCAGTCGGCCCAGTATGGATTCAACATGGAGCTGAGCATGTTCGAGGTGAACGGCGGGCTATCGACCGACGCCACCTGGACGGCGCTCGTCAACAGCCCGACTGCCCGCGCCAATTTCGTTTCGCAGCTCAAGACCGTGATGCAAGCCACGCCCACCTTGCCCGCCATTAAGGGCTTCAACTTCGATTGGGAGCGCCCCAGCACCGCAGCCTTGTGGGGGAATTACACGCAGCTGGCTCGGGAACTAGGCACCGCGATCCATCCGCTCGGTATGGAAGTCTCGGTGTGCGACTATGGCTTCCCAGATACCAATTGGGACGCCACCACACTGTTCGACGCTCGTGTTTACGACCAGCTCTTCATCATGGGCTATTTGTACACGGCGTCGCAGAACAGCACGTTCGCCACGCAACACGACGCGCTCACGCAGCAGGGCACGGCCAAGGCTTTCACCGACGCCCAAACGGCAATTGGCATCGGCACCTATACCGAAGGCGCTAGCACAATTGGCATGAGCTCGATCGCAGCCGCGAGCCCGAACTTGCCGTACGACGCCGGCTCCTACACCGGCACAATCAACGGCACGACCGGCACGTGGACTTTTGAAAGCCGGCTGCAAGTCCGTCAAAAAACGCAAGTCGCGCTCAGCCGCAACATGCAGGGTATGTTCTCGTGGACGCTCCACTACGACGCCACGAACGCGCTCGGCCTCGATCGCGTGATGCAGCACTACGCCATGGTCCAGCGCAACATTCCCGACCTGAATTTGGACGGCAAGGTCAATGTCACCGACGCGACAACGCTGGCCAACAACATGGGCACGACAACCACCAACACCGGCATGGCGACCGACGCACAATTCGACGCCTTCTATCTCGCCGGCAATTGGGAAAAAGGGGATCACGACGGCAACGGCTTCGTGAACCAAGCCGATGCCGATTGGCTCGCCAGCCGTTACACGGCGCTCGGCGTTGCCCTTCCCGACCGCCTCGCCTACAGCGGCACTTTCGAAAATTTCTCCGGATCCGCGGGCATCAACGGCCGCTGGAAAGCTGGCCGCGACCTTTCAAATGCGCTATTCGAAACGGGCAACTACACACAGCATGGAGCGAACTACCTCGCCTGGAGCGGCACGGGGGCCGGAGCCGCTAAGCACAGCAATTATTCCGTAACGATTCGAAATCAGAGCACCGCCGAAGTCACGGCAAATATCAATTCGGCCCAACGCAACATGAAGGCTGACCTTACGACGAGCATTGATCTCGGTCAAAACACCGATACTTATTTTACCTTCTTAGTTCGCGAAAACGCGAGTTCGCTATCTACCACACAGTTACTCTCTAGCAATCGCAAGCTGGCGCTCAACTTCCAAAACAGCTCTGGTTCGACGCTCTTCGACTTCGCGATTCGCGGCCAGCAGCAACAATTCAGCATCGATAGCGTTGGTGACGCAACTGGGGAGAACGTTACCTCCAGCGGATTTGCACCCAACAGTGTGTTTCTCTTTGTCGGCAAGATTTCCGGCAATGGCTCCGACGCTAACACAATGCAGGCTTCGCTTTTCCCCACGGGCTCGTCTGTGGCCGATTTCACTGATCCTACGTTCCAATGGATGCTGACGGCCCACAGTACGGAGTCGTTCAATCCAATTATCACCGGCCTGCAATTCACCAGTACTTCAGTTACCAACTTCACCGTCAGCAACCTGTGGACGGGCGACGCCGCGGGCATTCTCGCAGCTGCGCAAACTTCGCAAGGAGATTTCAATCATGACGGAATCGTCGACAGCGCCGACTACGTCGCCTGGCGCAATGCGGCTGGCCAGACGGGCACAGATCTCGCCGCCGATGCCAACGGCGACAGTGTCGTGAACAGCGCCGACCTTGCTACGTGGCGTGCCCATTTCGGGATGAATGTTACCTCGAATGGAACGAGCCTGGGCGACGCCGCGTCCGTTCCGGAGCCGTCCTCACTGCTGCTTGTCGTGGTGGGTGTACTACTGGTACAGGTGCCCACTCGACGCTACTTAATTTGAATTTGTGAAGACACCGATGCTAATCTGCCGCCCAACCGAAGTTCGACACAATCTCGCGAATCTGCGAATGCTCGCAATGCTGTGCGCGTTCGTCGTGCCCATGGGAGCGCAATCAGCGCTGGGTGTAACTTTCATCAACGGCCTGGACGTTTACTCGGGCGATGGGTCTGTCAATTGGACAAGCGTAAAGAACGGCGGATACGCCTTCGCATTTGTCAAATGCGATGAGGGTGTCAACTCGGCCGATGCTCAGTTCGCGGCGAATATGTCCAACGCGAATGCGGCGGGCGTTTATATTGGGCCGTATCACTTCGCACACACTGAAAGTCTAAGTCCCGCGGGGACCGTGAAGTTTGATAACTACACCGGCGGCGCGTTCTCGCCCACGGCCTCTGCGCAAGTCAATCGCGACGCTTACACCGATGCCACCTTGGAAGCGGTGGATTTCATCACAAAGATCAAGCCGTACTACCTACAAACTGGCACGACGCACTATTTGCCCCCCGTTTCAGATATCGAGCAGGCGTTCATGCCGAATCTGACCCAGAGCCTGAAAACGCAATTCGTTTCCAACTGGGCGCAGTTATTTTCAGATACGGTCTTCAACGCACTTGGCGTGCGGCCGATATTGTACGTCAGCGAATCGAGTGCGAACGCGAACTTCACGTCCGCCGTGGCCGGGCAGCAACCGTTTTGGATTGCCTGGTATAAGGGCACTGGCACGACCTCGCCGCCCGTGCAATCGAACACACCGAACTGGCCCGCCTGGTCGTTCTGGCAATGGAGCGACGGAACCGATTCGACTGCGATGGGCAACCCGGTGCCCGGCACCACCACCAATGTCGATCGCGATGTGTTCTCCGGCACAAGTGCGCAGCTGGCCGCAATGGCAGTGAAGCTATTGGCGGGTGATTACAATCACGACGGTGTCGTGGACATCAAAGACTATCTCGTGTGGCGCAACTCCGCCGGTTCCACCGTCCTCCTAGCGGCAGACGGCAACAACGACGGCGTCGTCAACGCGAGCGACTACACCTATTGGCGCCAACGCTTTGGCCAAAGCGCCGGCTCCGGCGCCGGCAGCGGCGAATTAACAAACGGCGCCGTGCCCGAGCCAACGACCGCCGTTTTGCTGTTCCTCACCTTTGTGTTTGGTTTTTCCCTCAGATCGCGAACGAAAACCTGCGTCCCCGCGCGCGATCGCTAATTCCTCCCTACCTTTTGAGTAAGTGAATGCCACACGACGTTTACAACATAGCGCATCGAGCCAAGAGCATATTGCTGTCCGTATTCATAGTTGTTGCCACGATCTTCGGTTCAGTGTCCGGCGTACAGGCGGTCACTTTCATCAACGGCTTCGATGTCTACACCGGCGATGGCGCCGTCAACTGGACCACCGTTAAGAACGCCGGTTACCAATTCGCGTTCGTCAAAGCGACGGAAGGCGTCAACTTCATCGACTCGCGATTCACGACGAACATGACCGGCGCGCACAACGCCGGCGTCCTCGTTGGTCCGTACCATTTCACGCGCCTGGAAAGCAAGGACGGCGTCGCGTTCACAAGCTACAACGGCAATCCCTTTCCGGTTGGATCCGACCCTTACCTCGACGCAACGAGCGAGGCGGCGGATTTTATCCAATCCATCCGCCCGTACTACACCTCCGGAAGTTATCTGCCACCGGTTGCCGACGTCGAAACATTTCCAAGCTTCGGCACGACGGCGCTAAACAAGGCATTCGTTTCTAACTGGATACAACTCTTCTCCGATTCGGTGCAGAATGCCATCGGAGTGCGTCCCATGATTTACACCAGCCAGTCGGCTGCCAACACATATTTCAATGCTACCGTGGCAGGTGAGCACAAACTTTGGGAGGCCGTTTGGAAAGGCACCGGCACAACCTCGCCGCCGACTCAAGCCAACACGCCCTCCTGGCCGCTCTGGACATTCTGGCAATGGAGCGATGGTGCAGATTCCATCGCGGAGGCGAGTCAAGTTCCGGGCACGTCGGTCAGCGTGGATCGCGACGTATTTGCGGGCACCACCGCACAGCTAAACGCCCTCTTGGTTCACCTCATTCCCGGCGACTACAACCACGATGGCCATGTCGACGGCGCCGATTGGACGGTTTGGCACAGCACGCGCGGTTCGATCGTCAACTTGGCCGCCGACGGAAACAACAATCAAGTCGTCGATGCTGGTGACTACTCTATTTGGCTCGCCCACGTGCCCGAGCCGGGAACGGCGACGTTGGTTGCGGTGGGAATCCTCGCAGCAATCGGAACTCGCCCGAAGCGCAAGTTGCGCTAAAGCCGAACGTCGCGCACGTCGGACCCGCGCGAATGTGTTAGCAGCCGCAGTTATGCGGCTCGCCTTGAGCCAAGGCGTTGCGCGCTGAATTCGGCGAACGAGCTGCGCACCGCCGCTGCTCTCGCCGGCTGATCTAAGATCGCCCGCACCTGCGCGATAGCGTATCGGCGGCATTGGTTACGCATTGCCGGCAAGCCAACGGCAGCGAAGATGAGTGCCCCGCCAAACGTTTGCAGTCCAATTTCATAAGTGCCGCTCGATACGAGTCCCAGACCCGCGAACACAAATACGACTGTCGCTTCGATCCCGACCCAAAACCAAGACCAGGAATCGAGCGCCTGCTCGACTAGTTTCGAGTCGATCTGCGGCTGCGAACCACTCACGTACGGGTAAAACGCCTGCCGCATGATCGTGTGACGGCGTTCGACCAGTTGCTCGTGAGTCAGTGCGTCAAAGTCAATTCCGAGCTGCGACGCAAACTCAGCGATGATCACATGAATATCAAAGGTTTCGCGAATCCCAAGCCAATCGGAGATTCGCGCATGCAGGCGAAAAATCCGCGTGAGAATTCCCACCGCCAGTGCTGGAAACAAATACCCACCCGGCATCGGCAGCGTTTTGCTTCCGCCAAATTCCACGTTGAAATCAATCTGCCGCAGCCACGCGTCGAGGGCCGCATTGTTCATCCGCAACATCCATGCGGCTACCAGTGCGGAAACCGTGGTGAACCAGAAAATCCGGTTCAACATCGATTGGTAATCGATAACTGGAGCGAGCGGGTTAAAGGACATCGGACCAATCGCGAAGCGAGTGCAATGTTCGAGCCGTTGTCAGCAAAACTCGGTTCTGCCGCCGGAAAATCGAGCCGCGAAGGGTACCAAATTTCGACCATCGCCTAAATGTCGATAGTCGGCCAAATTCGCGGCAATCGACTCCGCAAAATCGCCTAATAGCTTCGCATTTCGCGACTTGCCGAGTGCTGCTAGCCAGCCTTCAATGAATGGCATGAAAACCATCGCCCTCGCCTTGCTGCTAATAACTGCCCCTCTCGGCGTAAATGCAACGTGTGCTGAGGAAGCGGAAATCAATGCTGCGCTGCCGACGATCCCCGAGGCCAAATTCAACCTCACCGATTTCGGCGCGAAGAGCGACTCCAAATCGATGAATACCGAGGCGTTCCAAAAAGCCGTCGCGGCGATCGAAAATGCGGGCGGCGGGCATCTGATCGTACCCGCCGGCACGTACCGAACCACCTCGTTCGAGCTAACAAGCCACATGGACTTGCACCTCGAAGCGGGCGCCACCATTAAGGCCTCCGAAAAGTTCGCTGATTACGGCATCCCCGACCCAAATGAACCGCCGCCCGCGAATGCCGATCAAACGGCGAGCGGCGAGAAAGGAAGCAGCGAAAAATCGAAAGGCGGCGATCCTGGCGTCGGACGCGAAAAGATCCCCGCCCTCATCACCGGTTCCAAGCTGACGGACGTCGCAATTACAGGCGGCGGGACGATCGATGGCTCCGGCGCGGTGTTTTGGACTTGGTCTGACAAAGCGGCCCGCCGCTATCCGCCCGGTCGCCGGTTCGTGCCCCGGCCCGTCTTGGTTGCGCTCACAGGAATCGAGCGATTGCACGTTGATGGCGTCACGATCACAAATTCTCCGAGCTTTCATCTCGTGCCGCGGAACAGTAAAGATGTCATGATCGAAAACATCCGCATCGTCGCCCCCAGCGACGCCCCGAACACCGACGCGATCAACGTCGGCGGCGAGCGTGTCGTCATTCGAAAGTGCGAAATCGACAGCGGCGACGACAACGTCGCCCTTCAAAGCGGCTCGCATGACGTGCTGATCGAGGACCTCACTTGCCTGCACGGCCACGGCATCTCGATCGGCAGCCCGACGGACAAGGGACTTAGCCACGTGATCGTTCGCCGCTGCTCATTCAACGGCACCGACAACGGCCTGCGCATCAAATCCTACCGCGGCCGCGGCGGCGAAGTGCACGACATTTCTTACTCTGATATCACAATGAAAAACGTGCGCCGGCCGTTCGACATCAACATGCGCTATAATGGCAACGCCAACACGCCGACCGACGTTGGCCCGCGTGAAGCCGAGCCTGGCCAAACTAAGGCCATCCCCAACTTCCACGACATTCGCATCACCAACCTAACCGTCACGCGCTCCCCGCTCGCCGGTCGCATTCTCGGCATTCCCGAGCAAATGCCATACAACATTAAATTCACCAACGCGAAGATTCAGTCCAATCGCGGCTTCTTGGTTCAGGACGCGAAAGACATCACGTTCGAAAACTGCCAGATCGACGCCGCGAACGGCCCGCCGCTCGTCCTTGATAACGCCACGGTCGATTGGAACGGAACCGCCAAAACTGGTACTGAAGGCGGCTCGGCAGCGTCATTCTATTAACTTTCATAATCTATCCTCAGCGGCGTATGAGCGCGTTAAAATGGATGGCCCTTTCCAGCCACTACGCAGGAGGCACGTGTTATGGCCGTTGCCATCCCAGCATTCGCCGCCGTACGTCCGCGGGTGCGAGTCAGTCGCACGAGCGACATCCACTTGCTCGACGACATTGTCGTTGAATATGCGGAAGAGTCCTCAACCGGAATCATCGCAATTTCCGGCGGACCTGGAAGCGGAAAGACCACCGCGCTCGCGCATCTCGCCGCGCTGCTGTCCCACCGTGACGACGTCTACTTTTTAGATGAACCTGCTCCCGGCGAATTGCAATCGTGCAACGGGCCAGGTCTCGTCGTCGCTGCCACTTCTCGCAACCTCGGAACTGGTATTGAATTCGTCTTGCAGCCTTGGAGCGCCGACGAGCTGATCGAATACTTGCTCGCGGTCCACCACGACGACTGCCGTTCGGTGATGGCGCGGCTGGGCTCGGCTGCAAACCGCGGGTGGAGCCCGCAACTCGCGGCAATTGTCTTGAACGAATTCGCAACCGCCTACGAATTGCACGACATCAGCGACGCGCTCGTGGTCCACGTGCAGCAACTTTTAAAGGGCCCGAAGCAAGAGATGGCGGCGACTGAGTTTTGCCACGCGTCGCTTACTGGCGGTGTCGATTCGATCGTTAAAGCGGGCGATAAACTTGCCAAGGTCGGCTGCTCGGCAGCCATCTTAAAATTATTGCGCCACCAAGAAGTCCAGCTTCCGCTGGCCGCTTCACGCATTCTCGGCCTCATGCAGCACGGGAATTTCACGTATTTGGAGAAACGCCTTCCGCTCGACCTGATCGAAATCCTCGGCTGGCAATGTGGTGCGAACCTCGAGGCAATCACGCAGCTCCGCAAATCGCTTGCGCTGCGTCGTGCCAAAGCAGCCCACGCCATGGCCGCCAGCATCATGCTTGTCGCCGAACCAGCGTGGAGGCCGGAACACCCGTCCGAGCCCTGGCAATTCGCGAATGGCGTATTTCGCTCTGCCGCGTGGAACGGCGTTAATTTATTTCGCGCCAACCTCGAAGACAGTGATTTCTCGTATGCCACGTTGCGCGGTGCAAATCTGGAGTCAGCCTGTTTGGCCGGAGCTCAATTCGCCAGCGCGAACCTCCGCGACGCAAATATGATTCGCGTTGGTGCGGTCCGCGCGTCGTTTGCCGGCGCCGATTTAACCGGTGCGAAAGTCAGCGCTGCAGCGCTCGCCACCGCCGACTTTACAGATGCCAATCTATCCCAAGCCTCATTCGTGGCTTCCGATTTCGAGGGCGCAATCCTCACCGGCGCCTTAGCCTACGGCGCAAATTTCTCCCAAACGAAGCTGGCAAGAACGACTCTACACAACGCGGATTTAGGCGCCGCCGATTTTACAAGGGCGAATCTTACCGGCGCGGATTTGCGAACCGCCTGCCTTAATGGAGCGTGTTTTGAAAATGCAGATTTGAGCCATGCCCAGCTCGAAGATGTGTACCTGGGACACGCCCAGTTCGAAAATGCGAACCTGAGTAACTCTCACTTAACGGGATCTACCTTCCCTGCAGCGAATTTCCGCGGCGCGATTTTAAGTGGCGCTGGGCTGGCAGAAATCGACTGGGAAGAAGCCGCCCTTTATAACGCCGACCTGAGCGGGGCGTCCTTTCACATGGGTTCATCGCGGAGCGGACTCGTCAACAGCCCGTACGCCTGCGAAGGAAGCAAAACGGGCTTCTACACAGACGACCTCGAGGACCTCACATTCAAACGGCCCGAGGAAGTTCGCAAAGCAAACTTGCGCGGCGCCGACTTGCGAGGCGTTAAAGCCGCGGGCGTCGACTTCTACCTCGTCGACCTGCGCGAGGCGATTCTCGACCCACCCCTTCGCGAACAGGCACGCGCAACTGGAGCAATCTTATTCGATCCAAGCGAATGATCATCGCAGTTTGGGCAAAATGTCGCGCCACGCCCAAACAGGCACCTCGCTCGCCACCGACGGCAACGCGAACGGCGTCATCGACACCGGTGACTTCGACACCTGGCGCGCCAACTTCGGCCACTCAAGTCCTGCAAGCGCCTCCCTCGCCGCTGCCGCGGTACCCGAACCGATCAGTTTTGGGCTGCTAGTAATCGCGACCACCGTAGCACGGGCGCGCTCGCCGCGACGGAAAATCCATCGCGTGGTGTCCCGCAATTGATGGGTTTTTGATTTGCAAGAAAACCCATCCTGGGGCCCATCTTGCAACGCCGCGCCGCATGCCCGGTTGTCCACTCGTGCAGCCGAACATATCCTTGAGGTTCGCTCGTGGGCCAACCAACGGGTCATAAAATCGGAGATTTTGAATGTCTTGCCGTGCGTTGCAATTTGTCACGTCGTGCGCGTGTGTGTTACTTCTCGCCGTGATCGCTCGCGGCGCCGATAGTTGGCCAACATTTCGTGGGCCGCAGCGAACCGGCGTGTCGCCAGACAAAGGCCTGCTCACCGAATGGCCCGAAGGAGGCCCGAAGCTTGTTTGGAAAACAGCCGGCGCGGGCCGCGGCTATTCAAGCCTCGCGATTGTCGATGGCAAAATCTACACGCTCGGCGACGCGCCTTCCACCGCCGAAGATCAAGACGAGTATCTCGCCTGCTTCAACCAGGCCGACGGCAAACCCCTGTGGAAAACAAAAACCGGCCCGGCCTACCACGAAGGCCAACCTAATTGGCAAAGCTCACGCAGCACGCCGACCGTCGACGGCGATCGAGTTTACGTCATCACTCCGCTCGGCATGCTAATTTGCTGTAAAACCACCGGCGAAGAGCTGTGGCGACATGATCTGAAAAAGGATTTCGACGGCAAGAAAGCCGATCAATGGGGATACAGCGAATCGGTGCTCGTCGATGGCGACCAGGTCGTCTGCACGCCCGGCGGCCCGACGAACACGATGGTCGCACTCGATAAGGCGACCGGCGAGAAGCGTTGGTCTGCCGCGCGCCCCGAGGACCGTGGCGCCGGCCACTCGTCGATCGTGATCGCGAATGTCGGCGACACGCGCGTGTACGTGCAAGAAACTGGCAGTGGCGCCATGGGCGTTCGCGCGAAAGATGGCAAGCTGCTATGGACGTTCGACATCGATAAAACCACCGCCGTCATTCCCACGCCCATCGTCCGAGACGACCTCGTGTTCTTCGACGCCGGCTATAATCGCGGCGGTGCTTTGCTGAAACAGGTTCCGGGCGCCGATGGCGATATCAAAATCGAAACCGTGTACCCACTTAAACCCGAGTTGAGCAACAAGCACGGCGGAGTCGTGCTCGTTGGCGATTACCTGTACGGAGATTCCGAAGACCGCGGCATCGTCTGGTGCGCCGAGCTGATGACGGGCAAAGTGGAATGGAAGTCGCGCGGCGCGGGCAAAGACTCGGCATCGATCGTGGCCGCAGACGACCATTTGTATGTTCATTACGCCGACGGCACGATGGCGCTAGTGAACGCTTCCCCCAAGGCCCACGAAGAAATAAGCCACTTCACTGTGCCCGGCAGTGGCGACCGCCCCAGCTGGTCTCACCCAGTCATCCTCGACGGCAAGCTCTACGTCCGCGAAGGTGACGTCATCGCGTGCTACGAAGTGCGCAAATAATCAGGCGGCGTTTGACTCAGAAGTGAGATGGGTGCGTCGCCCGCGGCGACCGAACCCATCCCACGCTTAAGCCTAACTACACGCTCCGCCGCCGCTTTCCGCTCAAGATAACCGAGCCGATGGCTGCCAGCGCCAGCGTGCTCGCCTCGGGAATGCTCACCGGATTATCATCAGGATGATAACCATCTTCGATGCCCTGATATTCTTGCTCAAGATCCGCAAGACTTGTCGGAAGATCTCCCAAGTCATCCCAGTTGGCTTCCTCCAGAATGCCGTAATGCGCGCTGAGCAAGAAAGCACCTGTGTAAACTCCTCCGCGCTCATACGGTATGAACCAGTCATTTTCAGTGGCCGGATCTAGCAGCGTCATGTTGCTGCCGTCGAACCCGCCGCCCGACAGGCCATACTTTGTCGATAGGTCAGGGTCAGTTGCGAGGATCGATTGGGCCGTCGTAAGCGCGGTCGTCGCGTTTAAATCAGTCAACAGCGGCGGAGCTGGCAACGGCGTGCTATCGAAGGTGCCATCATCCGGCAATTCCGGTCCTTGAGGCTCGACGACAAACTTATAGCCAACTCCCGAAGCGTAAGCCCCTTCACCGGGCTCACCGCCCGACGCCGTGAAGATGTCTTGCCATTTAGGGAGTGCGACACCCAGTTCAGGAACATTCGTGACGTACTCATGTTCGCCCAACCCGAGCTGTTTCCCCACCAACCCTTTTTTGGCGGCGTAACCGTGCCACGGATCAGCTAGGTAAAAGCCCTTGATCGTGTAGGCGAGGCCCCGTCCGGGCTGCGCATCGGTACGCACACCCGTAACTGCCATGGCGTGGGCCCCGTTGTAAAACACGCCGCCCGCGGGCACACCGTAATCGCCAATTGCATTTGCGATCGTGCGGCTCGCCGCGTTGCGCGAGGCCAGGTTGTACGCCGTAAACGCATGACTGCCAGTGCCGCCGACGTTCGAGTTGTCGAACACATTCAGTTCGTATTGTTGCCCATTGATGCCCGATCCCGATCCCCACGGTTGAAACGGATTGAAGTACGACAGCGTGCTGCCCGCGTTCGGTCCAGCAATCGGTACGAACGTTCCTGCTCCGTGGGCAAAATCGTAAATCGCAAGCTGCGGCCCGTACGTGACCGCGCTCACCGGATTGCCGCCATTAAGTCCCGGGATAACTACTGGTGCGAATGTCGGATGAATACTTTTGCCAGCGTTATTGACGCCATTGAACGGAATCGTGCCGAACGTAGCGTCCTGCCCCGGAATCACATTCACGAACGAAGCCGGTGCCGGGTCCGGCGCATTCGCCGGGTTGAGAATGTAGTTGAGGAACGCGTTGTTCTGCCGCACCGGGTTATTGTCGAGCATCATCTCGACGGTCGCCGAACCGCAGTAATAGCTCGTTACCTGTGCGTGATAGACGAGTCCTTGAACTTCGGTATCAAGTGCCAGGACCGCTGGCCTCCCAGCCAACACCGCCAAAGCAGCGGTAAGAAAAGCAGGTACAGCGCGACTACGCGCGCGACCAAAAATACGCAAACCGTTCATTAGCATCTCCTTCAACAAGCGGGGAACAGACCCGGTACGGCAGCATTGCCTTAGACGCCACGACGGCACGCACTCTGTGAGCGCGTCCACCTTGCCTTGGCGGAATTGTGACGCGCGCCAATTGGATTTGCAACAAAAAAACCCCCTGCGGAGAAAATCGACTGCCCCCCGGTAGACTTTCACCAAACAACTGCTGCCGATTTAACCCAAATTACCAATAACTCGGCGCTCGCCGCTTACGACGCTAATCTCTATCTCAGAGTTCATAGCGATTACCTCTCGTCTGATTAAACCGCTGCCCAACATGCCAACCGCCACGCCCTCCGAACCCGTCAGCCTGAAATTGTTCGCCGTATATTTGGGCGGCCGCGCGCCGAAGTGTAACACCGAGCTGCACGACGTCGTATTCACCGTCGGTTCGGCCATCGAGGAAACCTACGAGCGGTTACTCGATCTGTGGTTTGGTTCCCCTGATGGCCTCCATATCGATTCATGGATGGAGCTGTCGGTCGTCGACGGCCACCGCGTCGTGCTCACCCAGAGCGCCGAGCCCTCTGACAAAAAGTTGTACTTCGTAAATCTCGGCGCATACATGGATGGCGAATTCGCCGAACTCCACGCCAACGCCATGGTGGTGGCTTCATCTGAGCGCGATGTGAAAAGCCGCGCGAAAGCGGAGCTGTTGGTCGGCAAGAAGACCGTCCACACCGACGACCTGTTCGATATCGATGATTGCCTGGAGCTTACCTCGGTAGACGGCTACACCATTTCGCTCGTGCCAACCAATGCCGTGGCCACGCTCGTGCCCAACAACGGATATCACATCATCCCGCGGCCAATCATCGCGGCGTATATCGAGAAACAGAAACCGGTGCCATGATCGTCGCTCTTCAGCGACGCAGTGCCGGCTTTCGGCGCGAGGACC
Organism: Planctomycetota bacterium; assembly: GCA_013286045.1. Classification (GTDB taxonomy): domain Bacteria; phylum Planctomycetota; class Planctomycetia; order Pirellulales; family Lacipirellulaceae; genus JABDGM01. The sequence goes on from JABDGM010000030.1 coordinate 29,816, forward strand.
TGAACAGCGCGCACACAGCAGCGGTAATGGTGAAAAGCACTTCTGAGCGAGGTTCTGGCACCGACGCACTGTCGATACCCGTGGCCGGAAACCGCGCCGTCTCGCCGAAGTGACTCCGCCACGTATCCCAATCGGCCGCCGTGTATTTAGTTCCCAGACCGGCGCGAATCGCCACGTAGTCGGCCATATCGACGACCCCATCGCCGTTGTAATCGCCATACAAAACGGATGTCACCGTAATGATTGCGTGCAAGCTAATCGCTTCTTCGCCGCGGTCAAAGTCCCCGTCCTCGAGAAAATATCGAAACGGCGAACCGTCTGCGAGAATTCCGCTCAAAGTCGTCAGCCGATCCGCAATGGTAATCATTTCCCCGGCGACCAGGTTCGCGATCGGAACTCCATCGAGTTCAAAACCAGTGCCAAAGAAATGGATTTCGCTTCCCGGCGCGGCGCCGAACGAATCCAGGATCCCGCGGCCGAACGAATCAGTTCCTGAAACGCCGCCGGAAATGTTGACGATGCTACCCGACTCGGCGAGCAACCCACTCACCATTCCACCAGTCACATTCACGGTGGCGCCTGCACCAACAGTGAAGTGGTCGCCAACTTTTCCGGCGCTAACGTTGACCGTGCTGCCGTATAGCGCCGCGAAGTTGTTGCCAATCGCCCCTCCGGCGACAGTCACCTGGGCGCCCACTGCTTCCAAATTGTCGCCAATTTTCCCACCCGTCACGGTGAGTGTGCTGCCCCATCCCATTCGAAACCTATCGCCAATCGTGCCGCCGTTGCCGAGCACCAATGTTTGGCCAGCACGAATACCAGCGGGCGCCGATTGCGTGGGAATCTGAATCACCGCCGGCCCCACTGGCGGCGTCCCGTACGAAAGCTCGACGTTCAACGAATCAAAAATGTCGCCCAGCTGCCCAGAAAACGAAAACGGAGTTCCATCTTGCAGCGTACCGCTCAGAACGCTTCCTGCAAGATTGATTGCCTTCGGCTCGCCGATGTAGTCGAAGCTGACCGGCGTCCCATCGATCCTAAAATCAGTTCCCACGACGACGAAGCGGCCGCCGCTGTAGAGATCGTGCCCAATCGTGCCGCCCGAAAGATTGATCACGCTATCCGGCGAAGCGTTAATCGTTTTTCCCATCGCGCCGCCGGTCATGTTCACCGTTCCGCCCGCCATATAAAGATTGTCACCAATCGATCCGCCGGAGAGATTAAGCGCGGCCCCCGGGAACAGGTACACATTCGGTCCTATGCAGCCACCAGACACATTCACCACACTACCCGTGTCAATAAGACTTGTTCCCGGCACCGATCCGCCACTCAAGTTGACGACGCTTCCTCGTTCTGCGTGAATGCTCCCAACGGTTCCTCCCGTAATGTTCACCGCGGTGCCGTAGAGCGCAGAAAAACCTGGCCCGACGTTGCCACCCGTAATGTTCACAAACGACCCGAGCGCTTGAAATTCGGATCCGACTTCGCCGCCGTTAATTGTGACCGCACTTCCCCAAGCCGCATTGAAGTGATCTCCTACATGGCCGCCGTTCTCCACGATAAGCGATTGCCCCGACCGCAAGCCCTTGGGTGTGGGGTCGTGGGGAACTTGAAACATCGCTGGCCCCGCCGACGGAAGCGTCGTCGTACTTAACGTCAGCGTGCCCGCCGCGAAGAAGTTGTAGTCTTGATCCGAAAACGCGAACGGTGTTCCGTCGCTGAACGTGCCACTCAACACGGTACCACTAGGGATATCGATCGCTCGACTAGTGCCTACTCCGTTCAAACCGCTGATGGGCGCGCCGTTGAGCCGAAATTCTCCGCCAGAGATTCTCAGCTGCCCACCTGAGCGCACCTGAAAATCTCTGTCGATTGCGCCGCCGGATAAATTAGCCGCCGCGCCTGCTTGCACTTCGAATAATTCGCCAATCGTCCCGCCGGTCACATTCACCACGCTGCCGCGCGCGGCCGTAAAATTGCTGCCAATCGAGCCGCCCGAAATGTTGAACAGCGAGCCCATGAACGCGTTCGAGAGATCTGACATGCTACCGCCGGACATATTGACCACCGCGCCGACGGCTTCAAAGTTTTCGCCCACTACTCCGCCCGTAATCGTGACCGTGCTGCCCCAACTGGCATTGAATCCGTTTCCGATCGTGCCCCCGTTCGCCACGACCAGCGATTGCCCCGCGCGCAGACCGCGAGGTACAGTACCACCCGGCAATGAAACGTTATGGGCGCTGCGGTGGGAATCGCCGTCGTGTGCAGCGTCAGCGCACCGTCGGCGATCACGTCGCCCACTTCAACGGTGTTAAATCCTGTGAGCGCGATCGGTGTGCCGTCCGCAAGCGTGCCGGTCAAAAGGCTACCGGCCGGTATGTTGAATGGCAACGAGCTGCCGACATTCTGCAATCCGGCGATCGGCGCGCCATCCAATCGAAAATCTCCGCCCGAGATGTTCAGCTGACTTCCAGCGTCGGCGTGGATTGAGTTGCCGGCCGTGCCGCCCGAAAAATTAAGCACTCCGCCGGCACCGACGCCAACCGCTGTGCCGATCGTCCCGCCAGATACGTTCGCCACGCCGGCAACGCCGAGATCGTAGTTAATCTGTCCGCCCGATATGTTTGCAACTTCGGTGTTCTCGACGTGCACCCAACTGTCGATCACGCCGCCCGACATATTTAACGTCTGCGCGCCGAAAAAGCTCTGCCCGATATTCCCGCCACTCAAGTTCAGCGTCCCGCCGACGCCGGCGAGTGCGCCGATCGAACCGCCGGACATGTTCACAACCACGGGGTTCCCGACGGTCGCGGGCCCAAACAGCGGCGCCCAGTGCCCGGCACTGAAGTCATCGCCGATCGAGCCGCCAAAAATATTGACCGTCGTCCCGCCGTCCGCGTGAAACAGGCCACCAATCGAACCGCCGTATAAATTCACGACGATATCCGAATCGGTTCCCAGCAAAGACCCGGCGCGAAGCACGTCACCAACCGTTCCGCCGTAAACATTCAGTTCGATGTGACTGCTCGGTGTCGATGGCACATTCGGAAAGGCAACAAAGCTCGGACTTCCTAGCTGTACATCCGCGCCGACGTTTCCGCCGTCGGCCACATTCACTTGGGTGTTCGAACGAATTGTGGAAGCATCTGGCAAGTCTGGCGGCACGTTAATCACGGTGTCAAAACCGCCGCGACTCGGGCTGCCGCCAGCCGCAAGCGCAACGAGCGCGCACAGAATTACGGCAACCCCGCCGCGACTGGGGATCAACTGAGCCCCGCCGCGCCAGAACGCGAACGAAACTCCTTGCATCAAGCCCGAGACGGCCTTGGCTTGGCGGCTGAAAAACGCTTCCATGATCCATCCGCCACGATCCTTCGCGACGCTCCTAGACAATTGCTCGCCAATGCGGCGGCGAATTCTACTGGCAGCTGCCAGCAACGTCAGCAGGAATTAGCCGGACCGCTTCAGGCTTTCTTCAGAGCCCTGTCCGCCCTCTTTACGACCACAAAACCCCGCAAATTCGCGTGGTGAATTGCCTGGCGCGGAATTAACGACTTTTTTGAAGGCCTCCGCGGCCCGTTGTTGATTTCCTATTACACGGGGATTGGCCCGGCAAGGAATTTCGCAAGGAAACCGCGATGAAGACTATTTGGAAACCAGCGATGCGATTGGCCGCGATTTGGATGCTTCTCGTCGCGTCGAGTGCTTTTGCCGAGTCTCCCTTGGCTTCCTACGACATTCCGTCATTGCCCGCCCCGCCCAATCGGCATCCGAAGGTCAACACGCCGCTACCTAGCCAAAAGAAGCTCGGCGAAAGCTCGCCTCAAAAGCTCACGCAGAAAAAGCTCACGCTCACGCAAAATGACGTGCGTGACTCAAACGAAGCAACGACAACTGAAACAACAACAACGAAGTCGACCGGCTCATTAGACCAGCAGCTTGCCTGGCTCGAAGATAAGCTCAAAGATCAGGCAACCGCGAGTATCTTCGGCACCTGGACTGTGATCGGAACGCACGGAGACGGAGACCTCTACACGGCAGAACTGCAACTGAACGACGCCGGCACTGCAAAGCTGACCATCCCGAACGACGAAGGTCAGCCCATTACCACCCGGCATAAGATCGCATTCGACAACCAATTCCTGAAACTGGTCGGCACTCAAACCGACGTACAGATCGGAAAAGTGCTCGAAGTGAATGATCGCCAGATGGTCGTCGATGGCAAAAACGGCATCATGACCTTTGTGCGACGCTAACTAACCCGCCTACAACCAACCCGAATTCGTCAGACACTTTTTTCTAGGGAGCTATAAAATGTCCACCAAACTGAATGCAATGGTCCGCAAGTTCCACCAAGATGAACAAGGCCTCGAAGCCCTGCAGGTCGTAATGATTATCGCTATAGCCGCGATGGTCATGGTCGCCTGTGCAACGCTCGGTCAAAAAGCGGTCACGTGGATGGGCCAGAAATGGCAAACGCTGCAAGGCACCGACATTTCCTCGAGCACTTAACGGCTCGAGCCAACAATCTGCATAGCTCCGCGGGGCTGCTTTATTCGGTCAGAATTCGCCGAGTCGAGCAGCCCCGTACTATTTGAGGTCCCTTCGCGCCTGCGATTTGCCATCGGCCAAGTCGATTTCGAGCAGCCGGCGAATCTCTCGCAGTTTTCGCTCCACACCGCTCAAAGAGCAATCCAAATGCCGCGCGATTTCCTGGTTCGTGCGCTCTTCGAGCTTCCACAGCAGCATCACGCGATGAATCGGATCTTCCAGCCGATCCATAAAGCGTTCCAGCTCGGCTGAGAACACTGCGATTTCTTCCGGTGCGGGCTCAGTCGTGGCGGTTCGTGAGAATTCGGAATCGCCGTCACAGCTTGCCTCACTTCTCACTCGGCCACCGCCTCGTTTAGCTCGCCGCTCGTGGAGCCGTTGCGTGGCGGCCTTGCGAGCCGTAATGATCACCAGCAACGGCCACAGATTGTTCTCATCGCTAATATCCGGGAACATGCCAGCCTGCGCACTATCGCAAAACGATACAAATGCGTTTTGCGCCACATCTTCTTCATCCATCGCACTCCGCGGCGCATCGCGCAGTTTCTTCCGCGCTAAACCGACCAGGCGGTGATGATAACGATCCCACAAGCGCTGGGCGGCCGTGCTATCGCCTTCTTTTAGCTGGCGAATCCAGAGGCTAAGCTGGGCATCGTCTTCCATGAATTCCTTCAGAACAGGTTGGCTTGGGTTACGCTCTCAGCGCTACTCATTCTTTAATCAACGCTAGCTCGTTGAGCCCGCCAAAAAAACTTTTCAAATCGTGAAGGGCTATTGGCTCCGCTGTGGATTTCCAAGTGGAGGCATTCCCGCCCCTCTCTAGGGGCATCGCGGAATGGACGAAACGGTTGGCGATAAGTCGCACAGGGCACAACTCAAAACTCGTCTGGGGGTAGTTTATGAAAATGCGTTCGATTGCGATCGCAGTCGCGGTACTTGTTTGTTTGCTGTTCGTTTACGCGGCAACTCTACAAGCTCATGGAGGCGGTGGAGGTGGCGGCGGCGGTCATTTCGGTGGGGGAATGAAAATAATGGGTGGCGGCGGTGGCGGTGGTGGAACGGTCCATGCAACGCCTCACACTCCTATGCAAGCCCAACCAGCCCAACCGCACTCTTCAGCCTCCGCATGGAATCACTCACACGACTACGGCCATCACCACAATGAATTCTACAACCACAACTGGCACCATCACGGCGGATACTATGGTGGGTACTACTATGACCCGGGCTACGTTGCCTACTATCCGGTACCGGTAGCAGACCCGATGGATGGTTACGCCCCCCAGGTGGATCCCACCTTAAATCTACCTGTGAACTCGGACCAAATGCAAGGCAACGCGGCCAACGGCACACAGCAAGCCGCCGCAGCCAACAATGCCTCGCTGCCAAAACCGAAAAAGCAGCAAGCCAAAAAGTCCCAAGCTGTCAAACCTGCTCAGCTCGCAAGCAATAAGAAGCCCGGCGCTTCGCGTATCTCTCCCTACTCCGAAAAAGTCGTTACAGACGCTCAGCAGAGCGTCGAGACGGAAGCCATCTCTACGCTCCAACAACTGGAAGAGCAGCTCCCGAGCGACGCCAACATTCACGATGCAATTGAAGTGGCGAAGAATGCCGTCGAGCAAGGCAAGCCGCTACCTCCGAATTGGATTGCGAACCTTGTCGCCTGCGTCAAAGAGGCCGGCGGACCAACCAACAAGGCCAAAGCCAATCAGTTCGCGAAGCTCGTTCCCGGTTTGCTCGACGCCAATAACCTGTTGGCCCAAGCCATCGGCCTCGGAGCCGACAACGGTTGGAAGGCTCCGTACGCCTGCAATCTCCCAATTGGTCCCGCTTCGGTCATCGTCCTGCCCTCGTTGCCGACCTACATGATCGTGCTGATGCCCACCGGATCATTCATGGCCGGCACCGGCGGCCAAGGTTGTGCTCGAGTCGTCAGCTCCGACGCCGCGAGCCTGCTCGGTTTGCCGCTCGGCGCCGGCGACGCGGTCGCCGACGTAAACAGCGACACTTGCAAACCAACGACGAGGGGCATCCTCCTTCGCAACCCTGTCGGAAACTCCGACAGCGTGAATTTTGTTATCGATTCGCAACCCAGCTCATCGCTTGACCCGGATTACACTCAGGAAATCAACGATGGCAACTCGCATACGATCCGCTTCAGCCGCGGCACCGGCGCCGGCGAGGCTTCCTATCAACTCGACGCCGGTACTTATGCCTCCGTCGCCACCGACAACGGCTGGGATTTGCAACAGGAATCGTTCTCCGTCACCGTCGACAATTCTCGCGGTACCGATGATTTCAACTTCGTCGCCGACAATCATCAGAAGAAAATCACGGCCGGCAACACCCAAGTCATCAACAGCAACTACCCGATCGTTGTCCGATTCAATCGCGGCGACGCCGGGGTCGACGGTTGCAAATGCATCACCTCGCCAGACGCTCAGTTAGTCGTTGCGGTCAACCCAACCGATGGCCTGTGGGACCTTTACCCCGGCGACTCGGTCGCCGCAAAAACTGCGAACATCGCCGGCGGACCGAGCGAAACGACGAGCCAACCCAAAGCCCGCACGTCGTTGGTCCTCGCGAACGCCGGCGCGCAGCCGTGAGCCTTATGGATTTCCGTTGCCCATGATTTGAGTTGAATACGCCCCTGGGGGGACGAAAAAGGCCCGTCGGTGCGCGAGCGCCGGCGGGCCTTGTCTATTGTGCTCCGCACTCAGCCCCTGCAGGCCGCCTCGATTGCAGCGATGTCGATCTTCTTCATCGTCATCATCGCTTCAAACGCCCGCTTGGCGACCACCGGATCCGGACCGCCGACCGCTTGTGTAAGCGCGAGTGGCGAAATCTGCCACGACAACCCCCACTTATCCTTGCACCAACCGCACATGCTCTCTTGCCCGCCGTTGCCGACGATCGCGTTCCAATATCGGTCCGTCTCGGCCTGGTCCACCGTGGCCACCTGAAACGAGAACGCTTCGCTATGCTTGAACGTCGGCCCGCCATTGAGCCCCAAGCACGGAATCCCCATCACGGTAAACTCGACTGTCAACACGTCGCCTTGCTTCCCCGAATGAAAGTCTCCCGGCGCGCGATGCACCGCGCCGACCGAAGAATCAGGAAATGTCTTGGCATAAAACCGCGCCGCTTCTTCTGCACCCCCGTCGTACCAGATACAAATCGTGTTCTTGGCTGGCTTCCCCATATCGTCTCTCCTCTGTCGATCTGTCGTCGAGCCGTCTGACTCAGTTTTATGGTGGGTCGGCCATAAGCGGCAAGCCACCAGGCGAACCGCTCTGGTTCAAAGATTCCTCACCACGGCAATTCGTCAGCCCTCGGCATCCGCTCAATATCGCGCCAAGATCACTGCTCCGCCGGCGATCATTGCCCCTCCGATCACCTGATGCCACGTGATTTTCTCTTGCAGAAACAGCGCGGCAAAAACAACGACGAATACCACGCTCAGCTTATCCAGCGGCGCCACGCGAGAAGCCTCGCCAAGTTGCAACGCACGAAAGTAACACAGCCACGATGCCCCCGTTGCCAGTCCCGAGAGAATCAAAAACGCCCACGTGCGGCGCGAATACGTTCCGAGCTCCGCCAGGTTGGCAAACGACGCCGCCATCGCCCAAGTGAATACGATAATGACGGTCGTGCGAACCGCCGTCGCCAGATTGGAATCAATTCCGGTGATGCCAATCTTCGCAAAAATTGCGGTCAAGGCTGCGAACACCGCAGACAATAGAGCCCATGCAATCCAGTTCATCGATCACTCCGCTTCCGTAAAGAGCTACGCGCCGAAGAGCGTGGGCTTTCCCCATTCCACGCTCCCTCTTCGCCTTGCCGAACCCTGTCGCCGCAAATGATTGCGAACTCCGGCACGCGCGGTATTATAGCGGCCTATCACATATCTCAATCGCCGCCGGCGAAGAACACATCGATGCGCTAGGATAGTCCAAACCCGCGATTGGTTACCTCGCCAACCTCGCGCTGTCAGCCGCCACTGTTTCCCGCTGGTTAAAAACACAAATGAGCACGCCATCCGTTAAGCTGGGTTACGCCATCCTGTTTGTAAAAGACGTCGCAGCCAGCCTCACCTTCTACGAACAAGCCTTCGGCCTTTCCCGACGTTTTTTTAACGATGACAACGACAAAGCCTACGGTGAGTTGGAAACCGGGGCCGCCTGCCTGGCGTTCGCCAGCCTCGAAATGGCGAAGGCACAACTGAACCAGGAAGTCACGTTCGCGTCCCCCAACAACCCGCCGCTCGGCGTTGAAGTCGCCCTGGCGACTTCTGACGTGGGCGCACTCTTCTCGCGTGCCATCGAAGCCGGCGCAACTTCGGTGAAAGAACCCGCCACCATGCCCTGGGGGCAGACCGTCGCCTACGTTCGCGATATCGACGGCCATCTCATCGAAGTTTGCACGCCAATTGGCGACTGACATTCGTCAAGCCGGCACCACGCCTGGAAAAAACGCGCGAAGTAGCCTACGTTCGGTTGGATGGAACGTACCAAAAGCCAGAGTGCGGACTCAATCACAATCGGTCCGCACCCATCCAGCCGCGGTTATCGACTGGCCGCCTCGCAATTTCTGCCCCAATCGCGAGAGCGCCTTTTCGAGTTCTTCGCGGACGCCTTCCAACTTGAAACGCTCACGCCCGGCTGGCTCCATTTCTCCGTGCTTACGCCGGCGCCGATCCAAATCGCGCGCGGCGCGCTCATCGACTATCGCCTTCGCCTCCACGGGATTCCGATCCGCTGGCAAAGCGTAATCAGCGTCTGGGAACCGCCCTTCCGATTCGTCGACGAACAAACGCGTGGCCCCTACCGCCGCTGGCATCATGAGCACCAGTTTGAAGAAGTCGCGGGCGGCACCCTCTGTCGCGATATTGTCGACTACGAAGTTTACGGCGGCCCACTAATCAACACGTTCTTCGTCCGCCGCGACTTGCTGAAAATCTTTCGCTATCGTCAGGATAAGTTACGTGCGATTTCCAACTCCGGGAACGCGACGGTCGCGACCTGACGCCGTCTTCCCTTTATCATCTCCCTCTATTTCCCTCACCACAAAAGCGGAACCAACCGACATCGCACCTGCTTGCAATACGCTTCGTACCCCGCCAGATTCCGCTTCAGGTAATCCTCCTCATACAACAATCTGACGGCGAGCGTCGCACACTTAAGCGCCGCCGGAAGTAGTCCCCACAGCGACCCGAGCGCGACCGGCGTCGCCAAGAAACCAATCACGCACCCAAAGTACATCGGATGCCGCACCCAACCGTACGGCCCCGAGGAAATAACCGGCTGCTCGGCTTCGATTCGTACCGTGCCGCCCGCAAAGCTGTTCTCTCGAAACGTGCAGAACACGATTACCATGGCGACAAGCACCAGCCCATCCGCCGCGAGCACAACTGCCGGCGAAACCGCCGAGCCGTGCACCCGGTGCTCAATTCCCGACACGATGAAGATCGCGCAGATCAGCGCCCCACCGATCGATTGAATAATCTGCTGGCTTTTTTCCGTTTCGAGCTTCGGGCCAATGATCTTCCTCCGTGCGGCCAGCGCCGGATCATGCGTGTGTAAGTACCACCTTATCAGCCCCATGCTCCCGGAGAAGAGCAGCAGATACAGCCACGCCTCCCAATAGTCGAGCGACCAGGCCGGCACAAAGATCAACAGTCCGACGAACAGCGCAACCCGTGCCAAACCAGCGACCGCCGTTCGAAATTGATTGCTCATGCCCGAGCATTCTCCACGAGCGCCGCGATCTGCACAAACTCAACCTCGGGCCGCACGCCATAAAGACCTGTGACGCGTTCTAGCAGCGCATCGGTGAAAAAGCTTTTGGCTGCCTCCTCCGAATCCCAAATGTAGAAGTTGATGGCCTCGCGCTTTACAGAATTGACCGTAAACGCCTTGGAACGCAACCCGGGCATTCCCTCAAATCTTGCGCGTGCAGTCTCCGCGATCATCCGCACGGTCCCCTCATCGAATTCATCGCCATAGCGAAACGTGACAAATACACCGACCATATCGCACTCCTTTTAAGGTGGGTTCAATGCCCCGTCACTTGTTCTTCCAGCAACGCGTCTACGACTTCTTTGAACATCGGCGGCAGATCGTCACGCTGATTCCGATCATAAGCATCAGCACAGTTGCCGGCTCGGGCACAGCCACACTCGCGGAGGCACCGATACCGCCGATAACTGATTGGCCGAAGTGAACCCGCCATGCGTCGTAGTCCGCTTGCGTGTACAAAGTGCCCAGCCCGTTTCGCCACACAATGTAGTCCGCTGCGTCGACAGTGCCATCGTGGTTGTAGTCCCCAGCCAAGAGCGGAGCCGCAGAAAGAATCAATACTTGGTAAGCACTGAGCGTGCGAGTCGCGGTCAACAATTCGACATCGCCGCTAAACTGATCGAACCAACTTCCCTGCCATCCCGCGGGCACCTGGACTTGGCCTGCGTGATCGCGCGTATTGATGAGCACCAGCACCTCATCGCTCCCCTCCTGGCGCATTAACATCGCCACGTCGCTACTACTCATGTCGGTAACAGTGCCGCTACGAAGCGCTTCATGACTCTTGCGAATCTCGAGCAACTGCGTGTACCACGCCGCCGTGTCCTGACCAGTTGCCCAGTCGAGGGGCGACTTTGAAAAGAACGGCACATTCTGTGACCAGCCGATCTCTTGACCGTCGTACACCAGGGGCGTGCCGCCGTACGCGACAGTCACCGCGTAAGCCGCCAGCGAAGCATCCAGCCCACCGAAGAGTTGCACAGGCGTGGCATTGAATGCGCTCTCGTCGTGATTCGTGGTGAATTGAAGAATGCTCTTGCCCGCGGGCACGTGTGCATACGTGGTCGTGTGCGACACGCCCAGCGCGGTCGCTGGCGTTGCCGAATTAAACACCGACTGAACCGTGTTATAGAAATCCCAGCCGAACGTAAGGTCGAAGCCGGCGGTGTAGTGATCGCCGCGCGCCCCCTCGGCAAGCATGAGCAAAGGGCGCTGAGAAACTCCTCGCACTGCGGGAATCGCCTGCTGCCAAAAATCAAACGGCACGTAGTCGGCCGCGTCGGCTCGGTACCCATCGATCCCCGCGTTGGTAACCCAATACTGCATTTGGCCGATCATAGCCGACCGCATGGCGGTGTTCGAGTAATCGAGGTCGGCTACGTCCTGCCAGTTTGTGCCTGGTGGCGAGATGATCTGGCCTTGCGCGTTGTGCGTGTACCAATCGGGGTGAGCCGTAATCCATGGATCGTCCCAAGCCGTGTCGTTCGCGACCCAATCCATTAGCACCGACATGCCTCGACTGTGAGCCGCGCTCACCAGCGTTTTCAGATCGTCGAGCGAGCCGTACTCGCTACTCACAGCGCCATAGTCGCGCACGGAATAAGGCGACCCCAGCTGCCCAACACTTCGCTCCTGGCCGATCGGCTGGATCGGCATCAGCCAGAGCGTATTCGCGCCTAGCGACTGAATCCGATCTAAACCGGCCGTAACCCCCGCCAAGTCGCCCGCCTCGCTGAATGCCCGCAGGTTGACCTCGTACATCACGACATTGTTTGGCGAGGGAATTGCGTCAACCGACGCCGCGCAGAGCAACCACAGCAATAACCCCGCGACGCTAATGTTCTTCATCTGCGTCACGAGAGCTTGCCGCATGTGCTGGTTGACCAGGGCGTTGAGGCCGGTTCAAAGAGCGTTCATTGTAACAACCGGCCGCACACTCCCCGGGACAAAGCCCGCTCCCCCGGGGCGTTTTCCGCGAGGCCCTTGAACCACGCGCCGAAAACGCCATCATTGATTGCGCCTTTTTGATTGCCATGCCCGGCGGGGGGCCGTTCGCAGCTTGGCCCGAACCTTTCCCAACTTCTTATGCATGGGAGATCCGATCATGCGAGTGCGGTTCCTTCTGTTGGCTGCTTTTTTGCTCATTCCGATTTGCGGTCACGGCACCGACTGCCTCGGTCACGCAGCGAATGAGCATAAAGACGCGAGCCCGGATATGAAGGCCATTGCGAACGGCAACAATCAGTTTGCGTTCGACCTGTACCACCGGCTGCAGACCAAAAAAGGAAATCTCTTCTTCTCGCCGAATAGCATTTCGACGGCCCTTGCGATGACCTACGGCGGGGCGAAGGCCGACACCGCAAAGCAAATGGCCGCGGTGTTGCACTTCGATCTCCCGCAGAACCAGCTCCAGCAGGCATTCTCGGAACTTCGGCAGCAGCTAAGCGCCAATGACAAAGACACAGAACTCCGCACCGCCAATCGGCTGTGGGGTCAATCCGGATACAAATTCTTGCCGGCTTACCTGCAGCTCACCAAGAATCAATACGGAGCAGAACTTGGTCAAGTCGATTTCAAAAACAAGACGGAGGCCGCACGCCAGGAGATCAACGCTTGGGTATCAGATGAAACGAAAGGCAAGATCGAGGACTTGCTTCAGCCCGGCATCCTCTCGCCGCAAACGCGGCTCGTGCTGACCAATGCCATCTACTTTAAAGGCAAGTGGGGCTCGCCATTTGGAAAGAAGTCCACAAAGAACCTTCCGTTTACCGTATCGGCCGATACGAAACCCGACGTCCCGACGATGACGCAAACGCGCGTCTTCGGATACGGGACGAACGACGACCTGCAGATGCTGGACCTCTCCTACGGCGGCAACAAACTTTCGATGCTCGTTCTGTTGCCAAACGAAGTCGATGGTCTCGAGTCACTCGAAGGGGAGTTGTCCGAACCCAATTTGGAAAAATGGACTTCCTCGCTCAGCAGGAAATCCGTCGAGGTGTACTTGCCAAAATTCAAGCTGACTTCCGAGCTCAGCCTCGGCGACACGCTCAAGTCGATGGGAATGATCGCCGCATTTGAGCCTGGGGCCGACTTCTCTGGGATGGACGGGAAGAAAGACTTGAGCCTCTCGGCGGTCGTGCACAAAGCGTACGTCGATGTGAACGAGGAAGGAACCGAGGCAGCTGCAGCCACAGGCGTTATTGGAAAGGTTATGGCAGAGGCGCATCCCAAAAAACCCGAGCCGCCACCGGTGTTTCGTGCCGATCACCCGTTTGTGTTTCTTATTCGTGACACCGAAACAGGCAGCATTCTATTCATGGGACGCGTGGCACGCCCGGCGAAAGCTTCGAGTAAAACAGCAAGCAAGTAGAATGAGGTGCTCGTATTCGACAACCCATCATTCCTACGCCGAACAATACAGTGGGTTCGGTCGCCGCAGCGACCGAACCCATCTTACGTCATCACGGCTGCAGTTCCCAACTCTTGAGCTTCTCCCGGGCCGTCCCGAAGTTGCCAAGATGGTAAATCGACACCCCCTGCGGCGAGAACGTAAACGTTTCGAACTTCTCTTCCACCATCGCCTTCAAATAATCCTGTCGCGCGAGCCCGATCGTCACGTGCGGGTTGAACTTCTTCCCGGT
>JABDGM010000030.1:43818-44645 GCA_013286045.1 Planctomycetota bacterium
ACGTAGTCGATCGTCGGTTCGTTGATCTCCGGGTCTTCCTTCGTCGTGACGAACGCCGCCGCGGTACCCGTCCTCACCGTGAACGGCCCCACGGCCTCCATCAGTTTCTGTTGGTACCGAATCAGGTCGTCCGTCGGCTCAACCACGATCCCCGCCAGCCCGATCTCCTTCCAAGGCATATAGTAGTACTTGTACGCCTTCAGCTTCCAACTAGCCGGCCGCTCGCCGGCGAGCACTTTGCGGACCGCCGCGTACACCTTCTCGAGATCGTCCGTCTTCACGTACCGCTGCAAACACGAAATGTGCGGCCGATGCGTCTCATCCAGCGCGAAGCCTTCCGGGAAATCCTTCCGCAGTCGCTCATTGGCCGCCTCGGCATGCTGGACCATCGCACCGTCCGGCTCAAGCAATATATCGATCGCAGTAACTCGCCCCGCTCCCTGCCCCGCGGCCAACCCAACCGTTCCGAGCAACAAAACAAGCGGCCCCACACTCGCGACAGCCAAAGCCGTCAGGGTTCGATCCATATCAGACTCCAAGAATTTGCGCGGGTCGCGTTCTATCACTCCCGTGAGTATCCCGCCACTACCAGCCAATGGGAATCAACATTGGAACTTGTCGCCCTCGCGGAACCACGAATAACGATAAATACATATTGACAAACGATAAATCCAGCGGTACATTGGAATGCACCGAAATCAGGCTGCCAACCGCGTTTTGCAAGGGTCTGTGACCCTCACTCGCCCGGCATTCGCGGTTCGCCAACCTCGATCTAACTCGGCCCGGAATTTAGCCACAGCGAACACGGAGCGCTACCGAACCTTCGC
>JABDGM010000031.1 GCA_013286045.1 Planctomycetota bacterium
TCGACATGCTCCAAACTTGCAAGATAGTTCCGTTGGTCTGCCGGCAAGTTTGGGTAGAGCGCATCGTACTTGGCTTTGTAGACGGCCGGCGGATCGTTTACAGTGTGCACTTCATCAGGCCAGTAATTGACGAAAAACGGCTTGTTCGGGTTGGCGGCATGCGAACTGTCAATAAAGTCGATCGTCCGGTTCGCCATAAAGTCGGCGTTGAATTGGCGTTCGAGATAGACGATCTGATCCTGACCACCGCCAGTGCCGCGCGCATCGCTCTTCTGATTCAAGTCGTTGTAGTAGCCGCTTGGGCGCGTCGTCACTCCGTTCGCGTCGCCGCCGTAGTTCACCACGTTGACGATCCGATTGCCGAGACCTTCCATCTGCGTCCAGGCCTGATCGTAACCGTATTCCACAACGCGCGGCGCGGTCGCATTCGTCCCAGCAGTCGTTCCCACGGCATATCCAACATCGCGGCCACCACCCATGTGCCATTTGCCGAAGTGGCCCGTCTCATAGCCGGCATCGTGAAATGTGCGGACCATTGACGGTGCGCTGAGTGACAAGCTGTTCACATTGTCTCGAGCCAAGTTCGATGCCGTGCCCTCGAGAAACGAATTGATGCCGGAGCGCGCCGCATACTGACCGGTAATCAGCCCCGCCCGCGATGGCGAACAGATCGGCGCCGCGTTGTAAAACTGCGTGAAGCGAGTCCCCTGGGCGGCGAGCGCATCTATATTCGGCGTTTGCGAGTAGGCGCTGCCGTAAGAGTGGAAATCGCCCCAACCCATGTCGTCGATATTCACGATCAGGATATTCGGCTGTTGCGCGTTCAAAGTCGCGCGGGCAAGAATGAAAACGCCCATGATCGCAAACAGAGCTCTGCGACTCAGCGATCGGACAACGAAGGGACCCGTAAACATGATTCTCGAGGATGCCTTCTTTGCTTCTTCCTGTTTCAATTTCCGTTTACCAAAAACACAAAAAAACGCCCCGGCGGCCGCGCCATCCGGGGCGTATTACTCCACGGCCTCGTTAACGCCGCTGAATTGTGAACGCTCCGCAAATCGCACCGAGCATGAGCACGAGGGCGGTCGGCTCGGGCACCGGCACGGCAAAAGCCCCGCGCGCCTGATAGGTCGGCGTCGTTCCGCCAAAAGCGTTTATCCCCGTGATTTCAATGCGGTTGTTCGAGTTCTGGTTGTATTCCGTCAAGCTGGAAAATCCCTCGAGCCGCCCGTTGCCGGCCACCTGGTAGTAATGAGCAGCAACTGCATGCGGCGTCGGCGTAGGCCCGACGGATGTGCCGTTCGTGACGTCCGGATCGTAAAAGTTCAACACGTTGCCGGTGTAGTTGGCGGTCGTCAGCGGCGTGCCATCTGGCGTGCCAGCCAAAAATGCCGCCAGGTTAGTGAACCGAATGATGTCGCCCGCGTTGGTCGATCCTGTTGCCGGCACCGCATAAAAACCGCCCGTACCGCCATCGTAGGAAAGCCCGTTGATTTTCTTCGCGCCGCCGTAGATTCCCGTGCCAACCGTTAGCGGACTAGTATTCGCCAAATAGGAGGGTACGTCGACATACGAAATGATGTCTCCATTGGAATTGATTCGATATACGATTCCTGTGCTCAAGTCGGCCGTGACGTCCTGATCGTCCTTGTAATCGGCGCCGGCGACCGATGCATCTCGCACAAGGACGCCGGCATTGTTTGTCTGTGTTTGCAGAGCAATCTGGCTCGTGCCGTTGTATTGCCACACGTTTCCATTGGCATCGCTCACATAAATCGAGCTTGCCGCGGCGTCGTGGGCCGTGCCGCACAGCAACGCGGCTCCCAACGCCAGTAATCCACCAGGTTTCAACCACCCCATTAGCGTTACCTCACAAGATGAAACATCAATCGACGGACGAGAATAGAACCATTGAAAGCGACTTATGCACCCCGACGCCGAACGGTCGCCATTGCCACAGCCGCGCTAACCCACAGAAGAAAACTGACAGGCTCCGGCACTGCGGCGACCTGAGTTCCTGAACCGGCGCCGTTGGTGGTTTTTCCAAACCGCGCCCGCCATGCGGTGTAGTCGCCGTCACTCACGGTACCAGGATTATCGACTTCATTTTGCAACGGCCCCCCATTACGCCACAGCACGTAGTCGGCCGCATCGACAACGCCGTTGTTGTTGTAATCACCATCCACGCCGACGGGTCCGCCTTGAACCGCCTGCAGAATCTGCCCATTGCCACCGGCGACAATCTGATACGTCCAGCCAGAAGGCCCGCTGAAAACGAGGCCACTATTGGTGATACTGGCGGCTGTCAGCAAGTTGTAAGATGCCTGCGTGGGCGAAGCATTCGTCGTATCGAACGCCAAGATCGAGCTGGCGTTGAACGTCGCGTTACCCGTCACGCTGATCTGCGACAAGAGATCACCACCTTCCAATTCGAACGCCAGCTTCCCCGTGCCGTTCGCAGTCGAATTGACGATCAGATCGCCTGTAAGAGCAATCGTCGCATCATCCCCAACCACGCGGAATTCGCCGGTGCCGTTCGGGGCGATGTTCAGCGCGACCTGTTGAGTCGCCGGTGGAGTCGGCGCCGTCCCCGTGATGTTCAAAGCGCCGGCGCTGATCTTGTAGAGCCCGTTGGCGGTCGTCGTGGTGACCGTTTCCCGGTTGCCGATCGACACCGTGCCATTAAAGTTGGCCGTACCACCGGTTTGGATGAACTTCCCAGTGCCTTGCCGCCCAACCAGCCCGCCGGTCGTGCTGTTAATGACGCCGCCGCTAAAGTTGTAAGTAGCGTCGCTCGTTGGCGAGATGAACGCATCCGCCACACGAAGGTCGAGATCGGTGTTGAGCGTCCCGCCCGATTGATTCACGACGACGCCTGACGCGATCGCCGTCGGCGTCGTCGCAGCATCAGTGCCCCCCATCAGGAAGCGATTACCGACGTTAAGTATTGCCGTCCCAGAAATATTCACCGTCGCGCCTACGGACGCACCTCGGCCCATAAAAAAGTTACCAGCCGTCGCACTAGTACCAACCCCAGTCGTAAGAGTCCCGCCCGAAATGGAAAACGTCGAGCCGACGCTGCTGCCGGTTTGCGGCGCGAGATCGACCGTGTCATTGATCGTGACCGTCCCGTCGGTTTGGTTGTAGGTTCCAGGGCGAGCGCGCGATCCGATCGCCATGTCGGCCCCAGCCCCTTTGATAGCGATACTCGACGCGGCGTCCGAGAGATTAACGACGCCGGCTTCGCCGTTTTCGCCGTTGGCCGCACGATCGCCGATGCTAAGATTCCCGTCCGAAACTGTAAGAATGCCGCCGGTTTTTATGTTCATCGTGCCCGTGGCGGTACCACTATCTCCCGCCCCGACAACGACGAGCCGGCTCGATTTCAACTCGGCGCCGTCTTGAACGTTGACCAAGCCATCGTTGGTATTCCCGACCCAAATCCCACCGTTAGGCGCCGCAGCGCCTAACGTTAGTTCAAGTAGATTTCCGGCACCGCTGACCGTAAGCGTACCCGCTCCCTGCCCGCCGGGTGCCTGGTTGTGCCCTACGCGCAGCCGGCCAAAACCCGCAGAGCTGCTAAACGTAACAACGCCTCCGTTGCCAATGTTCAAGTAGTCGGTGGACCCCGGCCCGATATTCGGATTCGTTCCGTCGCTGTAATTCGAATCGGTTAGCACTCCAGGCCCGCCCTGCCAAAAAATAACCTTCTGCGCCTGGGCCGAGGATGAGACCACAAGAACAACGATTAAAGTAGCGAAGAGTTTGATATGTCGTGTCATGCGTTTTCTCAGATGCTTTTCAACAGTAATGGTAATTGCGTTACTTGTTCCGCTCGCGGCCATGTCCGAATTACAGCGCACCGCCGCTCTCTTCGCCAGCGCGACTTCCATAGCTCCGCCAGATTTGCACATCGATATCGTTAAGAACAAAGCGAACCGAAGAATCACACAGCGAGACGCTCACCCCGCCGGGGTGCCTGCTCCGCGATGCGAGCGTGTAATCCGACAACGTATCGCGGCTCGGCTCGTAACATGGCGGATTGCCTGGCGGGCGATCGAGACAAAAGCCTTTGTCTTTTCCACAGCCGAGTTTGTCATCGATCGAAAGCCCCGAGGGGCACGGACCACTATTCGGCACCAACAGGGTCGAGATCTGATACGTCGAAGCGGCCGGAATCCATAGCCGTGCCCGTCGATCGATTTCAGTATCCGGCGGTCCGCTGGTCGGAGCTTGGATCATTTCCATGAACAATACCGTCTTCGAAGTTCCGTCCACGATCTGCTGGAGCTTGACGTGCTTGCCAACCGGTCGATTGTTAACCGTTACAGTGCTTTCGAAAGGGCCCGGCTGTCCTGGTCGTTTGCTCTGCGTGCTGAAATCCCACACGAGGGACGAAGCGGCTGGCGAAGTACGGCTTTGATACCAGTACCCCGTGCCCCAATTGATACCGTAGTTGCCCTTATAATCTTGGGCCGTGTCGCCGCTCCCGAGTTTCGTCACCGGATCCGCCGGCGTGAACCCCTGGGCATATGGCACCTGGATCGGAGTATCGGTCGGGCACTGCATCGTGGGCTCAGGCGACGAAAACACCTTCGCCAGCTGCTTGCGCGGTTGAATGCTCTCGTCATACAGGTCCTTGAGGCTTGATTCCTCGATGTACGGCAGAATCTGTATGTAAAACGCGAGGCCATCGTTACCCGTGGGATTGGCGATGCTCGCGGGCATGTCATCGCCCGCTGGAAGCTGTTTCTGCGCCGATTCATAATTGTGAACGGCGATGGCAAGCTGTCGAATCTTGTTCGCGCAAGAAGACCGCCGCGACGCTTCCCGTGCTGCCTGAATCGCCGGCAGCAGAAGCGCGATCAGAATGCCAATAATCGCAATTACGACTAACAATTCGACGAGCGTGAAAGCACGAGTAGGCACATGAGCGCGCGTCCCCGGTCGTCGCTGTGTGAAATACTTTGGCATTAATCCGTAAGTTCTTGCTCACCAAATTGTTTATGGCGGCGGAGGTTCAATTTTCAGAAAATACTTTGCAACCCTCATTCCAAGATCGTGCAGTCGTTTCGCTAAATACTCGGTCGACCTACTATTTGCCGTCGCGGCGCGAGGGTTACGCAAAAAAACTCCATTTTGCCAATTTCTTTTTCAAATTCTCCGTAACTTGCAAACCGTTACGGCAAACAGCTTAATAGCAATAAGGACGGTTGACTTTTAAATGTCACAGGGCCGCTGCATCACCGTGCAACAACCGCCGCAGGAGCGAAATTCGGACGCCGATTCCCACCAGCGGGCGCAGCTGGCCATTAATTGGGAGCGCGCCCGGACCGCCGTCTTCGCACAACTGCTAGCGGGGATCGGCTCGTTTCACGACGCCGAGGACCTGCTGCAGGAAGTCGCGATCAGCGTTGCTCAGAACTACGGCAGTTACGATCCCTCCCGTCCGTTCATTGCCTGGGCTCTCGGCATTACGCGAAACCACATGCTGATGTACTTTCGCCGATACCATCGCAATCGAGTGACGTTTAGTAATGAACTGATGGCCAGCATGGAGCGACACTTCGCCGCTGCCGCTGAAGTTTCGATCGACCCACGCCGCGAAGCACTGCATCGCTGCATCAGCCGGTTGGACGACCGCCGGCGGCGGTTAATTGAACTGCGCTATTCGAGCGGATTTAGTATCGAAAAAATGGCCGAAGTCCTCGGCAAATCGGTCACCGCAACCAAGGGCAGTTTGTTTCGAGTTCGCAAGCTTCTTGAACAGTGTGTCAGCCGGGCGGTTGAAAGTGTTTAATGAGCATACCGCACAACATCGCCGAATTACTTGAAGACTACGTCGATGGCACAATCGATGAGCCCGGGCATAAAGTCTTGTCCGATTGGATGGGCGAATCAGACGCTAACTGCCGATCTGTCTCCAATTGGTTTCTGGGGGAAGCTCAGCTCCACGAAGCAGCGCAACTTGCCACGATGCGCGATGTCTTTGCAGCTGCGCCTTTGAATTCGGTGGGGTCGATATCGCTCAAAGCGAATGCGGAATCGAGTCCGCGCAATCGCCGCTCATTTATTGCTGCACTCGTCTTCGCCGCGGCCTCCATTTTTTTCGCCGCGTCCTCGGCGCTTTGGATCGCGAACAAGAGTTTTGGTCCAAATTCGCGGCATATCGGTTCAGCCGCTCCGCGACGGGCCGCCGCGAAAGAATCGCCGGCTATGCTTGGTCGGTTGTCCGATTGCGTTTGGGCGGATGGCGCGAAGCATTTCCGAGTCGGCGAAGAAATCCCAACCGGCACGATGATCGACATTACGTCTGGCCTGGCGCAACTTGTGTTCGAGAGCGGCGCCGAAGTAGTCGTCAAAGGACCGTGCCGCTTACAGGTCGAGAATTCGATGCTGTGCCGATTGCAAACGGGCAGCGTCTCCGCCGAAGTGCCGCACCGCGCTGCCGGATTCACGATCCGCGGTCCCGCGTCCGAAGTGATCGACCTTGGTACCAGGTTCGGCTACTCGGTGGGCGACGATGGCAAATCCGAAGTTCACGTTTTCCAAGGCGAGGTAATCTCGCGGGAACTCGATGATTCGGGCTTAGTTGTCGGAAAAGATATCCGGCTCAAGGAGAAGCAGGCCGTTCTGTTTCCCGGCGCAAAGCGACAGGCTCAGCGGCTTGCCGCCAACGAAGCAAAATTCTCGCTTGAAGTGCAGCCGCTTTGGCTGAACGACGACATTCAACGCTTGGCCGTCGACCGGAAACTCGCTCTTTGGCTTCGGGCCGCTCACGGGGTACTGCGCGATAAGGAGAACCGCGTCGTCGCCTGGCAAGACCTCGCAGTTGGTCCGAATCGCATCTCGGAAGACGCCTTCCAGCCCGATCCTAAAATGCGGCCCCTGTATGTCGATCAGGGCCTGAACGGCCACCCCGCAATTCGCTTTGATGGCCTCCAGGCGTATATGACCAGCATTCCAATACCTACCACAAACGACCAAACGATTGTCGCGGTCTTTCAGTACGCCGAACCGATAACGTCATCGCAAATCGGCGGCCAAATCATCAACTACAACGGTCCGCCAAGTCGATTTCTTCCAGATGTTAACGGCCCTGGCGTGCTGCAACTCGGAGAAAAGATCGATAGCTGGAACGGTCCGCCGCTATCGATTAGCGCAAAGGCCTTCGTGGGGCGCGATTCTCGCGGCGGCGATGTGAGCGCCGGCGTCGTCACGTCAAAGACGTTGGGATCTTTGAAACCGAGTGTCGCCGCCTACGTTTACGACAACAGCGCGAATCGGGCTGCGCTATACGTTGACGGAACAGTCGCCGCCGAATCCTCAGCGCCCACCAGCATCGCAATTACATCGCGGAAGGTCATCGGTAAGCATGGCATATTCGACCAATGGTATTTTCACGGCGACTTGGCGGAAATCATAATCTTTAACACTGCGCTTCGTCCGTCCGAACTCGAAACGCTTACCAAGCAGCTTATCGAGTATTACGGTTTGCCCCTTGGAAGCAACCGAAAGTCCTGATTTGATCTACGAGCAGATCTGCAGACGATCGCGATTTACCCGCAATCCGGTGCTGGTCGCATGAGCGGCACGATGGCAGGCGCCGCGGAAGCACCTCCCCATTTTCATCGCCACGCTTTGCTATCTCGTATCGCCCCGTCACTCGCGCCGCAACCCTTTCTCTTGCGATTGAAATCTCCCCCACTCACGCTGCGCTCGCCCGGCCAGCGGATGATTCACGGCCGCATACGCCGCCGCCCGCGGCTTGAGCACATCCGCCGCCCAAAAGACGTTGGGTTCAACGTCCGCGAGGGATTCGACCAATTCTTCATTCCCCAAGTCGGCCGCGATCAAAACGCGCCCGCGTCGCCGTTGTTCCTCAAAACAAAATGACGCGAACGGCCTCGACAATAGTTCATAGCATTGCTTCGCTGCCTTACCATCTTTCTCGGATACCTCCACGGCAATATCCGCCACATCATCGCAAATCGATGGAACGAGCCAAGGACTGTCTTTTAATTGAGTGAAGAACGAAGTCAGCGCAACCAACGTCTGCTCTTCGTTGCCGCGTCGCCAATGGTAAATCGCCCGAATGGCGGCGGCGTCCAACGGATGTCGCGCTTCAACCGCCGGTAGAAGCGACTCGCTTTCTGCCCGCCCCATTTCCGCGTAGGCTTTCGCAAGCAGAAGCCGCAAGATCGAGTCGCTCGGCTCGCGATACTTTGCTGGCCAACGCTCAATCGCACGCGCAAAATCGCCACTGTGCCAAAACTCGAGCGCCGCGATAAGCTTCTGATCGTCCTTGTCTGGAAGCATCGACGCCGATAACTGCCCATTCAGAAGCACGTTATCCACTTGCCGCCGTAGCTCGATCGCGTTCCAATCCAATTCCTCCCCAATCTCCGGTCGGTCAGAATTCGCGGTGCTTAACTGCTCCTGCAAATTCTCCAGCGAAAATGGCGTACTTCGCCCAACGGTCTTGGCAAAGCGGAATTCCAATATCGTACGATCGTCCGTATTGAATTGCAGAAACGGAATCTGCGCGATCGAGTCCACCCAAGCACTACTCCCGACAAAATGCGCCATGAATCCGTTCAAGTCATCAACATTCCACGCCCTCTGAAGCAATTCCTTCAACCGTCCGGACCCAATCCGCTCACGAAGTTCTGCCGCCGTGTAGTCCAGCGGTTCGTTCGAGCACACCAATTGCAGATCGGTGCTAAGCGTCCGCCAGACTTCCACATGACGAAACTCCGACCGCGCCGTCTTGAGCACGGTCAGCACGGTCTCATTATCGACTTCATACCCCTGCAGCCACTGCAAGAACACGCCGCCCTGGTTTAACCGCTGACCAATCGCGCGATAAAACTCAGTCGTATAGAGCGTCGCCACACCCGCGCGATACGGGTTCGAAGGTTCCGATACAATGACATCAAACTTCTCACGTGTCGTAAATAAATATTCTCGCCCGTCGTCATAGACTCGCCTCACGCGCGGATGATGCAAAACGTCGCAGTTGAGTTCACGGCAACGGCGCGCCATTTCATCGATGGCCGGTTCCAATTCAACGACCGTCACCTTTTCGATTCCGCGCAATTCCGCCAACCAACCCGCGGTTTCACCAGTTCCCAGGCCGATTACCAGTGCCGTTTTCGGATCCTTGGGAAGCGCCGCTCCGAGCGCCGCAACTCCCATCTGGGTCGCCGCATCTAACAACGCATTCCCATCTGTCTTGCCGTTGACGATAAACGACAGTCCGTTGTGGCACCCAATCCCAATGCCGCACTCCACGCCATCCTGCCCCCAAACAACGACGCGCCGCACCCCGTTCAACCACTGCTGTATAGAGTTCGAATCTTCGAACGAAAAAAATGCTCGGCCGCCCCCAACCCCGCCGTCGCGCCACGCGGCCGTTGGACCCTCGGCGAACATACATGCGAACGTACTCACGGCTAGCGCCGAAACCAGTCCAGCCGCAAGCCAATGGGCGCGCCCGCTTGCGATTAGCACCGCGACCGAGTGAACAACTAGCAGCCCAGCGATCAATTTCCACAGTCCCGGCGCGCTAAAGAATGGCAGCGCGCCGAATCCGCCCACCAAAGATCCGAGGATCGCCCCCGAGGTGTTCCAAGCGTAGGCGCGACCCAAATGATTACTCACAGTTCGCCGCCCACTCCCGAGCAACCCAGTAAGCAACGGAAATTGAATGCCACTAATGAACGCTGATGGCAAAACGACAATGCTCAGCACAAGCGCCCAACCCAAAACGAGCGCGACGAAATCCCCCGCCCCTTGATTCAACCGCGCAGCGAGTAACGCAAGCCGGTCTCCGAGCGCAAACGGGAGAATGGTAAATAACGCCTCGCATCCGCAGGTAATCGCTAAACCCGCCAACGTTGGTCGCAAGCGAATAGCTAAATAGTTATACGCAACACCTCCCAGCCCGATGCCAAGCAACGCAATGCATAAAATGAATCCGAATGTGTACGTTGTGCCTCCCAAGATGGGAGCGAGCATGCGATACCACACCAGTTCCAGCGCAAAAAACGCAAATCCCAGCACCCCGGCCGTCGCATAAATAATCCATGGCGGCGCCGGCAATAATTTAACTCCCTTATGCACCGGCGATTCCGTGACTCGATCCGCTCCCTTATTCGCGTCGTCGCTCGCCACAATCGGCCGCATTTTACGGGACGACGCAATCGCAGTCGCGCCCACCGCAAGTCCCATCGCGCAACCGAGCCACAACGTCGCCCGCGTCCCAAGGCTTTCCAAAGCGAACAACGTCGCGACCCCAGCCCCGAATACCGCCCCCAACGTATTCGCACCGTATAGAAGCCCCACACGCCGGCGATTCGTGTCCGCTGGCAAAGTCACAGCTCGCACCGCGGCAGGCAGCGTACCACCCATCAAAAACGACGGAACCGCCAGAACAATCGCAGTTAATGCCAATCGTACAATCGTCGCCCAGAAAAACCCAAGCGATTCCAGCCCGCCCATGCCGATATATAGCCATCTCGCAACGGTGATCATCCACGGGCTCACCGCCGCGCTTAGCGCGATTCCAACCTCTAGCGCGCCGTACATACGAAGTGGTAGCTCGTCCCGATCCGCGCGCCCGCCCAAAATGGCGCTGCCCACGCCAAGGCCCGCCATGAAGATCGCCAACACGGCGGCAACCGCAGCCGTCGTTGCGCCAAACACTAGCCGCATCTCGCGCATCCACGCGATTTGAAAAATGAGCGCGGCGCAACCAGAAAAGAAAACCAGAGTCGTGACGAACGGCACCGACGCCAATTCCCCCGTGCCGGGCGGGTCCACCGCAGTGCGCAGCCCAGTCTGCTGTTTTCGTCGAACTCGAGCTTTAGTCTTACCAGCCAGAGAGCCACCCCCTTCCTAGCCCAAAAGGCCGTCCATCAATCTACATCAGCCGGCCCTCATTTCGCAGCATTGAAATATCTTTACTAGTTTTTTGTTGATTTTGTGCCGCGCCCTGTGCTACGCTCTGCGCGCAATAACTGAACATCCGTTCCCTATAGCCCGCGAAAGCGGCGACAATCGCCAGCCGCAATCGTTCGCCGCTGCGCGCGGGTGAATTCGCAAGAGTTCAGGTGCCTCCTCGGTAGCCCAATCAGCCGCGGGGCGCTAGCCTCGGTTTTTTTGAAACAGAATTAAGTGAGCCCCTTTTAGAATTCGTGCCGCAACAACCGACACTTCAAATTCTCAATATTCAATGCGTTCCGTCCCCTCCGAGTTCGAGAAACCCCGTCTTTTGCAGTATGAGTTCGCGCGTCACCCGGACTGTATGCCCGAATTTTGTATTAAAAAATCGACTCGAGCGCCCGCAACAATAATCCCCAATAGCGCAACAAAAAACCCCTCGCCACCGCGAGGGGTCTCAGAAAATCTTTTGCCGGCAAGAATACCAGCCTTTGAAGCGACGCGGACGGGACTCGAACCCGCAACCACTGGATCGACAGTCCAGGACTCTAACCAATTGAGCTACCGCGCCTCGTTTTTCGCAGCGAGTTCAGCGTCATTTCGCCGCCCTCGCCGCAGACCCAAAACTATACCAAACGCCCAAATCACCGACAAGCGGCCCGCCCACCACGTGACCCCGTCTCTCCGATCGAAAATTCGCCGCGGCGAAGACGCGATTTCCGGTCCGTCCCGCTGCTACGACCGGCAAAACCGTCTTACGCCTGCAATCCCGCACATCTCCACCAAATCGACAGTCCAATCGTTCGGCTCCCGCGCCCGTGGCGTACATTTGTGTGGCTCAATCGCCGTAAAAGGGACCGACTATGGGATCGTTCTTCATCGATATGTGGTGCCGCATCTCCGAGGCGCCGAACAACACCTGGGATTGGTTCAACGGACTCAGCCGCGAAGAGTGGATGGTCACGCTCATCGTCGTCTGCGCCGCCGGCTTCGTGAGTCTGCTCGGTTTCAATTCGCGACGGATCTAACGTCGTCACCACGCGAGGAACGCACTTCGATGGAACCCCATGTTGCACAACTCGCCGGCATGCTCCCGCTTGCCGTTTTGAATTCCGTCGTCATCGGCCTGCCGGTTACCGCGGGCCTCAGTGCCATTGCACTCATCGGCTACCTGTTCGGCAACCGAACTAGCACACAGCAAGCGGCCCAAGTCGACCAGCGCCGCCAACAAGAGCTCGATCGCGCCGCCCGAATCGCCTGGCAACTGGAAACAATCGCCACCGGACTACGACAGGAGCTCGTGACTCACCACTCGCAGCTCTCCACATTCAAACGCCAATTGCGGCAAGCCCAAGGCAACGGCACCGACAAAGCCTGGGAGCAACTCTGCCACGAGGCCGAAGCCATGCTCGGCCCCACCATGCAGCTCACTCATCAACTCTCAAACGCCTACGATCAAATCCGCCAGCAATCAGAAGCCCTCGAAACATTCACTCAGGGCCGAACCGACCCACTCACCGGCGTTGGCAATGGCCGCGCACTAGAACAACAACTCCGCATCCTGCTGAGCGGCGCATACAAGGGAAACCAAGCGTTCGCCGTGGCGCTCGTAAGTTTGGACCGCGGTGGCGAAGGCCGCTCGAAGGCTCAGATCCTGCCGCTGCTGCCCAAGCTCGCCAGCGCGATCCGCACCTGCATGCGAGACACCGATTTCGTCACCCGCTACGGCGATGACGAGTTCGTCGTCGTGATGCCGCAAACCTCGCTCGCCGGCGCTCGCGTTTTCGCCAACCGTCTTCGCCGCCGCGCGTTCGAAGAACTAACCACCAGCGTTTGCTGCGGCCTTACCGAAGTGCAAGACGGCGATGACGCTCGCGGCTTGCTGGCCCGCGCCGACTCGGCCCTCTACAGCGCCAAGGCGGCCGGCACCAACCGGCTCTTCGTCCACGCCGGCGGCCACATCCGCGAGGACGTGTCCTCCCCGGCGATTGTCCCAGTCGACGTCGCCGAACCAGATATTCTCCCGCTCAGCACGGTGGATTTAACCAGCGAACGATCTGCCTACCCCCAACAGGTGTAACCGCTTATCCGGTCATGTTCCCAAGCACGTTGACGATCGGCCGCTGGGTTCCTTACCATCATAGGAGTGAGAACTCAGGCGCCGGGCCACGCCGCCAGCGCGGCGTGGTGTTGCGACCAGCTTGTCTGGAAAGGAGTGGAACATGCCCCTGTTTGAAGTCGAGACCGAGAACCACATCGTGATCACTTGGGCCGAGGACGGCGATGCCGCCTCCGCCGTCGTCGGGGATGCCTACCCTCAGGAGCACGTCATGCGGCTCACCAAGCGGCCGCGCGATACGTGGGTCATTTCGAAGAGCGCGCTAGGCATCGCCGGCAAGATGAATCCGTGCACCACCGCACGCGATTGTTTGTCCAAGGCCGAAGGCGACAAGATACACGCGATTCGGCTTTACATGCACGAGACTGGATCCGACTTGGAACAAGCCCGCAAGGCTGTCGAGTCGAACATGGTAATGGGCTGGTAAACCGCGCGGGCCTAGTAAGGCCGCGTAGCGGGCACCGCCGAAGTTGAGCCCGGCATCCAAGGCTGGCTACCGTCGGTCGGTCCAGCCGGTGGTGTCGCCGTTGGCGGCGCAGGTCGGCTGGCAATCTCCACCGGAGACGTCGCCGACGCGTTCACAGCACCGTAAGTCGAAGTCCCACCAGGTCGATACTGCCCTGGGGCAGCCGCAAGCTTAACAGCGGGCGACGGCGTTGAAGGCATCACATTACTCGCGGCGGCTGGCGCGGTCTTACTAGCGAGCGTCGGCAGCGAAGGATTCGCGTAGCGGTCCGACGCAAGGGAGGCTGGATCTGTTAGCGGTGTCTGCCCCGGCGAGCCCATTGGGGTCGTCGAAGTGTTCGGCGTGCCGTAGCGATCGGACGGGTCACTGGCCAGCGCTTGCGAAGTGCTCGCCGGCGGCACAACAGCAGCCGGGCTGGGAACGGCGGCGGGGGACGTCGTTGCGTATCGGTCGGCGTCTAATGTGCTGAGCGGGTCTGCGGCGGCGGTTGAGGCCGCAGGTTTGTAAGCGCTCGGATCGTATGGGCCGGCGGTCACCATCGGCGGTGTGCCCGGAGCAGCGGCGAGCGACGTAGCGCCCGGCGCGAGAGACGTATAAGGCGCCTTCGAGTTCGGCGTCGAAACGAGTTTGTCGGCCAGCGAGCTATCGGCTGGGTAGGCTGGTGGCGATGTACTTGCTACGGAAGTCGGCGAGGTGACGGGAATACTCACCGCAGGAGCAGTTGCGGCGGTGCTGGGCGGCATGGCAGCTGAGGCAATTGCCCCAGGTACAGGCGTCGTAGCGGCTAAACCAGTCGTCGTGGGCGTACTGCCGGCCATCGCGACGGCTTGCGGCGAAGATTGAGCGGAAGGCAACGCGGGAGGTTTTCCAGTCGCTGCGACGGCGGAATTCTCGGCGGCTTTGTCTTGCTTAAACCACGCGAACTTTGGGGCCGATTGACAGCCCGCCACGGCGACGATGGCCGCTGTGAATGAGATCGTTCGGAGCACGGTTCGTTTCATGGCGATGAGTGCCTGGGACGTCGTGAGAGAAGAGGTCGCGGCGTCAAAGAATTGCGGGATCGAAAAGGTGACGCGGCTGTAAGACTTTTCGGCATTGCAAGCTTGTATCGTTTACGGAATCGCGGGCGCGGATTATAGGATGGCAATGCGCGCGGTCAATGTCAGTCGGTGTGTGCAGCGAATGCAAACGGAGACAGCAATGCTGGGAGCGCTAGCAGAGTAGGCGTGCGCGCATAGAAAACCCCCAGCGGGAGCCGGGGGCTGCTGAACTGTAACGAACCGAAACCAAAACGCTGCCGACTAGCCTTTGGCGGCTTTGTAGCGGGCGTCGACGGCGTTCCAATCGATCACGTTGTAGAAGGCCGCGATGTAGTCGGGGCGGCGATTCTGGTAGTTGAGGTAGTAGGCGTGCTCCCAGACGTCGAGGCCGAGGATCGGCGTCTTGCCGGTCATGTAGGTGTTGTCCTGATTGGGAGTGCTTTCAACGCTGAGCTTGCCAGCCTTGTCGACGCTTAGCCAGGCCCAGCCGCTGCCGAAGCGAGTGGTGGCAGCTTTGCTGAACGCTTCTTTGAATTTGTCGAAGCCACCCAACTCGGCATCGATCGCTTTCGCAAGATCGCCCGTTGGTTTGCCACCGCCTTTAGGGCTCATGATGGTCCAGAACATCGAGTGATTGGCGTGGCCGCCGCCGTTGTTGCGGACGGCAGCGCGAATATCTTCGGGCACTTTTTCGATGTTGCGGCAGAGGTCCTCGATGCTTTGTTCGGGAAGGTTTTTGCCTTCGAGTGCGGCATTGAGGTTCGTGACGTATGCGTTATGGTGCTTGTCGTGATGAATCTCCATCGTCTTGGCGTCGATGTGAGGTTCCAGCGCGTTATTTGGATATGGTAGTGGCGGAAGTGTGTAGGCCATGAGTGCGTCTCCTGGAGCGGTCCGGTTTGAATAACCGCAGGATAACGCTCGGGGGGCGCTTTGACAATTGGCCAGCGGGATCAAGCGAGGCGGTGTGGTGGGCGAGTACGCGCGCGAGCGAGCCCGCTAAATGGAGACGTTTCGAAGGAGGTCCGACAGTCTTTGGCGTTGGCGATCGAGGGCGTCGAGTTGCGCCGCGATATCGGCGATGATCGCCTTCGTCGTGGTGGTGGCGTTCGAAGCAGTTGGCGTGTGCGAGCTCGAGCCGGGAGTCGAACCGACGTCAATTCGAGTGAAGTTTTCGAAGGCGGTGTCGAGCGCGTTGCGATCACGCGAACTGTCTGGCACTGCCGGAGCAGTATTTTGGTCTGCAACCCGGCGCATTCTTTTGGCGCCAGCTACTAGCCGCTGTTCGCTTAGTTCGCTTCGCATGGTATGTCCGTCTTCACGCTATTGCGACTTCATTACTCAGCCGTAGCAACCGGTTCGGCGGCGGTTGGCACTTCGTCGGCTTCGCGTGCCATCAGGTAAGACTTCAGGCTGCCGAGAAGGCGGCGGGCTTTGTCCATTGTGGCCTCGCGGCGGCGATCACGATCGCGACGCGGGTGGATCACTACCTGCACGCGTGTTTCGGCATAAGCGCCGGCAGCGAAGCCCTGCGTATTCGTCCGTTCAGAGCGTTGCTGAGATAGCTTCAGATGGATTTGGAATGTCACTGGGCGATCGGACGCGCGTCGATTGGCGCCGGTTACCACAAGCTGAAGTTCATTCTCATTTGTTTTGACGATTTTTGCGTCCTGATCCGCGATAAATCCGCGTAGCTTCTGGATGGCCACTTCGATCGGCACCATGGTCACCAAATTTGCCTCGACCAGCGCGGAGCCGCGCAGCGACTGGAACGGCCACCAGGAACGCTTTACTTTTTCTTCCATCATTCCGTCTCCCAATTGGACGACTTGGTTGCGTCCCTGGTCTTTGGCCTGCAGCAGCGCGCGATCAGCGCGCCGCAGCATCGTTTCCGGCGTATCGCCCGTTTGTAATTCGGTGACGCCGAAGCTGGCGGTGATCGCGGCGTTGCCCAACACTTGCTGCTTCACTTCCGAAAGCGCTTTGCGGATCGATTCGGCTTTGCGGGCGGCAGCGGCGTTTGTGCAGTCGGCGCAGAGGATTGCGAATTCCTCGCCACCGTAACGAGCCACCAGGTCGCCGGAGCGGCACATGGTTTTCAGCAACGATGCGAACGTGATAATTGCCGCGTCGCCGGCTTGATGACCGTGTGTATCGTTAATCGACTTGAAGTGATCGAGGTCGCTCATGATGAGGCTGCACGGCAAGTTCGATTCTTGGTGTGCGGCCACGAAGTTGTTGAGCATGCGATCGAACTCGGCACGATTGGCGACCTGCGTCATTGGGTCTTTGGCGACCTGGGCGTGCAGGGCCTGGCATTTCTCTTCGAGTGACGTTTCGGATGAAACATCGTGTAGCAACACGGTCGCGCCGTGGATTGCGCCATCGACACTGCGGACCGGAATCGCATGAAGATCGACCGCTACGTGGTGCCCTTGCCGGCCCATGATACTGACGCGGCCCAACCATTGGACGCCGGTCGAAATGGCATGGGCGACTGGACACTCTTCATTCGTGAGTCGTTGTTCGCGGTTGTTGCACATGTCCATGAGATTCGGGAGCAATGTGCGACCGCAAGCGGCGGCGCTGCTAACACCGGTGAGTCGTTCGACGCCCGTGTTCCACAGGAGAATCATGCACTGGCTGTCGACGAAGATGACACCGTCGTGCATGTTGTCGACGAGCTTCTTTTCGAAGAGCGAGTTAGTGGCGTCGAACATGAGCTGTTCGGTCGACGCGAGTTGTGCGGTGTGCTCTGCGGGCACCATGGCCCATGGCAACACGTTGCCCTCTTTCGGAAGGCGGTGCAACCAGCGGCGGGCCAACTTGTCGGTCAGCAGATTCTGATCGTGCGAAAACACGGCTTGGAGCTGGCGAACCAGATCGGGATCAAACTGGTTTCCGGCGAACTCGAACAACTCGGCGAGCGCCCGTTCGCGCGACCGGGCAGGGCGGTAAAGCTGATCGGTGGTCATCGAATCGAACGCATCGATGATCGAGAGCATTCGAGAGGCGAGCGGCAAGTCTTGGCCTTGGCGATCTTGATTACGTCCTTCGCCGTTGAACCAGGACCGGCTGTATTGAACGATTTCGAGCAGACTTTGCGGGGCGCCGCTGCTGGCGAGCACTTCCATCGTGTGCGCCGCGTGCCGAGACATGAGGACCGATTCCTCGGGAGTCAGGCGTCCCGGCTTAAGCAGGATTTTTTCCGGCACGCCGATTTTGCCGACGTCGTGAAGAAGCGCGGCGACCTCGAGCAGGTCGCGTGTCTCGTCGTCGAGTTGCAAGATCGCAGCCCAAGAGCTGCAGCCCAGGGCGACGCGAAGCGAGTGGGAAGCGGATTGCGGATGTTTTGCACGGAGAGCGGTGTACAGGCCGCTCGCCATGCCGAGCCGCGCTTGAATCAACTTTTCTTCGTGGGAGCTCTTGCGGGTAGCAGCCAGCGATTGGCCGCTTTCGGCCGCAGCTTCGTCCAGCGAGTTCAGTAGCACCGAGATTTCGGAAACCTGCCGGGCCGGAGCAAGGACCGGCACCTCCGGGGGGGCGTATCCCAACTCGGGAATATTCAGCAGCGTGGTTGATTCGATAAAGTCGGCCATATTGATCGAGCTTCTCTAAACGAAGCCATGCTGGCTGAGGATACACCGGCACCGAACGGCTCGACGACGGCCGCGGTGGGAACCCGAAATAACATCCAATCAAGCCTAGGTTATGGCGCGGGCGAAGCGGACTTTTCGCGTATTTTCGGGCATTTCAAGACTCGCTTGCGCGAAAGGGTGAATGCCGCCGTCGATTATCGCAAGCAGCCGGAATTATGTGACATCATTGACGCGATGCAGCGGCAGAATCGTTGCAAGTGGAATAACCGGTCGCCCGGTCGCAAGGAACCAGTTGCAAGCATTGGAATGCCGAAAGGGATTATGCGCCTCATACCGGATGTAGAGCTTGGCGCTCGATTGTCGGCGATACGCAGGGCGTATTTTTCGCCGAGATCGGTGGTGATTTGAGAGCCGACCGCAGGGATTCGCGGCGGTTTAAGCCAGAACGACACTGGAAGCACAATGGTCAACTTCCCCGGACGCGATCGACGACGCCGAGTGCTCAAGGATGAAGTACTCGCGGCATCCAACAAACAAGCGGCTTTGCGTGCCGTTTCGGACGACGGTCTGTCGGACGACGCGCCACGCTATAGCGATGCCGCGGGTGTGGAAAACCATCCGCAGGTTACGGACTTTGTTCCGCGACGGTATCGAACAATCATCACACTTTTGGTAGCGGGGCTCGGCGCCACGAGCGGGCTGGCTGCACTAGATTATTTTGCAGCTGCGATCGGGCAAGCTTGCTGCGTGCGGAGCGTCGACGCGCTGGGTTTGACGGCTCCGGGCAGTCTGGCGTCGTGGGTTTCGGCGGTCGTACTTCTGATTGCGAGCGCTGCAAGCTTGATCATTTACGCGATTCGCCGGCATCGCATTGACGATTTCCGCGGTCGGTATCGAGTGTGGCTCGGCGCCTCGATCGCGTGCCTCGCCATGAGCGCCAATAGCGTTACGGGGCTGCACCAGACATTTGCTGATGTCGCGACCCATCTGACCGGCTGGTCGGCATTACGCGATGGGGCGGTGTGGTGGTTGCTCGTCCCGGGTTTGCCGATCGCTTGGATTTTGATTCGCGGCTTGTTCGACATGCGTGAGTGCCGGTTCGGCGCCGCGCTGCTGTCCGCCGGACTTTTGAGCTATGCGGTTGCCGTTGCCGCCTATTTAGGGCTGGCGCCGATTGCTGATTTGCAGATTCGTTCTCTGACGGCCGGCACGGCACTCTTGGCCGGTCATTGGTTCGTACTTGCCTCGGTGGCGTCGTACGCACGGTTTGTGGTGCTCGATGCACAAGGCTTGATCGCCATCCCGCGCCGGACAGTCGCCAAGAAAGTTGAAAAGTCGGCCAGCAAAACCGCAGCGCGTCTCTCGACGGATTTGCCAGCCGTAAAAGCAACGCCGAGTGTTCTCTCCGCCGGCGGGTATTCGCGGTCCAGCATTCAGCCGGCGAAAACACCTGCCGACTCGAGTCGCTGGGTGGACGGCAGCCGTCCCGTGCGCGATCATCGCTACGATAGCGACGAGGACGATGAGGATGACTCGGCTGACGGTGGCCGCAAGTTGAGCAAAGCGGATCGGAAAAAACTACGGAAGTTGAAGACGGACGGGCGCGCCGCGTAGCGGCTTTGACGGCGTGGGCTGGATGCGGCTTAGCAGATGCCGGATACTGGAGGGCTAATTCAAGCCGTCTCGTAGTCCAACATCCACCATCCTAGATTCTTCCACGATGACTGTCCGCACGCGATTTGCGCCGAGTCCGACCGGTTACCTTCACATTGGCGGCGTGCGAACGGCGCTCTTTGCCTGGCTGTTCGCGAAAGGGCAGGGCGGGCAGTTCATTCTGCGGATCGATGACACGGACGCGCAGCGGAACGTGGACGAAGCGCTCGCCCCGATTCTGCACGGCTTGAAGTGGGTCGGACTCGATTGGGATGAAGGGCCGGAAATAGGGGGGCCGTATGGGCCGTATTTCCAATCGCAGCGATTGGAAAAATACCAGGCGGCGGTCCAAAAGTTATTGGCTGCCGGAGCCGCGTATCGCGATTTCGCGACGACCGAAGAGTTGCAAGCCGAGCGCGAGGAATCGCAAAAAGCTGGCAAGCCGTTTGTATACAGCCGAAAGTGGCGAGCGGAAACCGACGCTGACGTGAAGCGACTCGAAGCGGAAGGGCGAGCAGGGGTAGTGCGACTGCTCATGCCGCGCGAGGGGCAGTTCGTTCTTAACGACATTATTCGCGGCGAAGTGCGGATCGATTGGGCGAGCGAGCAAGACCACGTCATTCAGCGCGCTGATGGCACGTGCTTGTATCATTTGGCAACCGTGGTCGACGACCACGATATGCAGATCACGCATGTGGTGCGAGCGGAAGAGCATCTTTCGAACACGGCCCGCCAGGTGTTCATGTTCGAGCGACTGGGCTATGAAGTACCAGTATTCGCGCATCTGCCTTACGTCGCCGAGCCGGGTAGCAAGACCAAGCTGAGCAAGCGGAAGCTGGATAAGTATTTGAAGAACCGCGATTTCGCCCAGCTGATGGAGCACGGGCAGTCGATTGCGCGGCGATTGGGAATGGCCGTGAGCGCTGAAACGTTCAATCCAGTGATCGTCGATTTTTATGAGCAAGTCGGGTACTTGCCGCACGCGCTGCTGAATTATTTGTTGCTGCTAGGCTGGTCGCTCGATGACAAGACAGAAGATTTCTCGCGCGAAGATATGCTAAAGCATTTTTCGCTGGAGCGTGTCAATAAGGCGCCCGCCAGTTTTGATTGCGAGAAGCTCGTGGCGTTTGAAACTCGGGCGATGCAACGGTTGCCGATTAAACAGCGAGTGGCGAAAGCCGTGCCGTTTTTGCAACGTGCGAAGCTCGTAAGTGAGCCGCCGCCGTGCGATACGGCGCCTTACGTGACACGGATTCTGGAAGCGGCCGGTGATCGCCTGAAAGTTGCCGGCGATATTTTGGACTTTGATGACTTTTTCGTCGCCGACGATGCGCTGCAGTACGACGAAGCGGCGCTCGATAAACGATTGCGAAAGCCTGTCGAAGCGCTACCGCTGCTGAAAAAGTATCGCGAAATGCTGGCGGCGATTGAGCCGTTTGCGGCCGATCGCTTGGAGGCGGCAACCCATGAATTCGTTGAAGCGAATGGCCTCAAAATCGGCGATATCGTGCATGCCGTGCGTGTGGCAATCACGGGCAAGGCCGTTGGGTTCGGATTGTTCGAGACCCTGGCGATTCTTGGCCGCGAGCGTTGCCTGGCACGAATCGACCGTGCTTTGAACGTGGCAATGCAGCCGTCAGCCGGCAAAGCTTAACTTTGGCGAATGTCGCCGGTTAGATCGCCAAAATCTTGGCGCCCTCTGCTTCACTACCCCCTTCGCGAGTGGGTATATTGGAGCCGGACAGAGAGGCAATGCACGTGATGGAGCACGGCTCAACGTACGTTCGCACCGCTATATTCGGGCTACGTCGATGTCATCTGTTCCCTCTGAATCCGATCCGCTCGAAGAGACGCTGGAATCAGCGCGGCGCAATATCCGTCAACTCGAGATGGATACCTACCGAGTTCGCACGGATCTAACGCGACTGGAAGTAGCGCTGGAAGCGGTCAAGAGCCGCGACCCGCACGCGACCGCAGCAAGTGCTCCGCTGCCCGAAACAGAAAAACGGCCAGCGGAGACGTTCGAACCAAATGATTCACCATTCATAACGATCGAACCATCCCAGGCTCTCAGCGAAGCCGCTGCATTCGAAGAGCATCCTAAATTCGTTCCATCGGCCGAGCCGGTCGTCGCACGCGAATTTAATTCGTTTCCGGAATCCATTTCCGACAAGTTAGGTGAACCGCAGTTCGATGAGCCGGACGAAAATTCATTGGCGGGCGCCAAGCCGCGTAAAGACACGGCGCCAGTTTTCAAGGTCGCATCGCAGCCGGTTGTTGCAAGCCTGGTGCTGCATGGCGCCGTACTACTCGCAATCGTTTCGATTTCGGTGGCGGCGGTCGTTCATAGCGAACCGGCGTTTACGACTACGATTCTCGATTTGGGCGAAAAGCCGGCCGAGCATTCAGAGAACTTCGACTTAGGTCAGCTTGCTGCGTTGGATACCAACGTTGGAATTCCCGACGCGACCGCTGAGCCGTTGCAGGCCGCGCCGCCAGGCCCGCTTGTGAATGAAGTCGTGCCGGTGGATTTCGAGTCGGCCGCCGTCGGCCCTCCCAATGAGGGCGAAGCTGGGCTAATCGGCCCGCCGCAATCGGATGACGGTACCATGCCGGTTGGCGAGGGTGGAAATAGCGCGAAGGGAACCGGTAAACCATCGGGATCGGGCAACGGCCAAAAGAAAGGTGGTGGCGGAGGAGGATCGCGCAGCGGTGGTCCGTCGGGGTCAGCGCTCTTCTTTGGAACGCAAACGAAAGGCGATCGTTTCGTGTTTGTGGTCGACAATTCCAGCAGCATGAAGAACGGCCGATTCGAGATGGCCATTTCTGAGCTTGTGAAGACGGTCGAAGGATTGACGCCGCGACAATCGTTTTACGTGATTTTCGTAAGCGACCAGCCGTACCCAATGTTCATGTTGAATCCACCATCATCGTGGTTTTCTCTTAGTTCTAGCGACTTCGAACTGCTCTCGTAGTTGCTTAATCGCATCGCTCGATCCGCCAATGCTACCTTCTGGGGTAACGTCCATATAGTGGACAACGTGCCGCAATCTTCCCTTCTCGTCAATCGTGTCCTGTTGGCGAAAATGCACACGTAAGAACCTTGCTTTTCTGGACTTCAATTGCGACAGCGACCAGTCTTCGAAGTCGGCCTCTACTCGCTTCTCTCGTTGCGTTAGCTTCGCCGATTTAACACCCTGGCATTCAGACTCAAATCTCGCGTCGCTGAAGTAATCGAGCAAGTTGTCCTCGCCGTCGTTCAGGAAATTGTCCGGGTATCCCTTAGCGAATATCTCGATGCGGTCTACAAATTGACCGAGGTGCTCCCTGAGCCTTTCCCGCGTGCTTTGGTTCCCGTCACGCAACGAAGCCCTTAAATCATCAAGTCCCGATTTCCACTCTTCAACACTGTTTGCGTCTCGCTCAGCTTCTTGTCTCCGATACCGGAGATCAACTTGTTGCTGTTTAGCCACTCGCTTTTCGCTTCTCAATTTGACTATCAGCTTTTCATAGTCATCGCGTGACTCGGCATCTTTGGTTCGCCCGATCTGATCGTAGAAGTTCTCAATCTGTTTCTCTATTCCGACAATGTTGGCAGTTATTTCATGTTCCTGTCGTCGCAACTTATCGCACAACTTCTGCTTCTTGTCTTTCTTAGGCAAAACACTCTCTGGCCTCAATCGGCGTAATTGATCCAGCAAGGCATCTTCGCAAATCTGATACGGTAGCGAAGGGCATTTCCGCGAGTCGCCACTTGTTACGTTATCAGCACAATATAAATAGTGATGGTTCCCACGGCCTCTTGGCCCACAGTGCATGGGTCCTCCGCAGTAACCACACTTAACCATTCTGCTCAGGACGTTGGGATTCTTGGCCTTTGGACCAGGCTGAGAGATTCCTCGCTTCGACGCGATCTTCTGCTGTACCAAATCAAACAGCCCAGGATGGTTTTTTAGGATGTTCGGATAAAAATTGAGAATTGGTTGTCCATCTGGAACACGCTTACTGTATTTGCCGCCGAGCCGCCGATGCGGTTGATACTCACCAATGACTGCACGATTGCGAAGAATGAGTTGAACGTAACGCCGGTTCCAATGATCCTTCGACTGATTTTTTCTTTTGGTTGGAATCCATCCATCTTTTGTCTTCGCTTCTCTATTCAACCGTTGAGTAATTAGGTTGTAGCCGAGCCCCTCCGCAGCCCACTTGAACATCTTTACTACTGCCTTTGCGGCTTGCGGATTCACCTCACACCGTCCGAAGTCGATTACTTTGTCACCGTTCCGTTCCCGGCCTACGATCTCCAACCAGGATGGTACAGTACCAACAACTAGCTCGCCGGTAGCCCTGGCTCTTTTGCGTCTGTTGTCCCAAACGTCGGTGAGCCAGTCCTTTTTGTCGCTTGAATCTTTATGGGCAACATCGAGCAGCGTAGTTAAGACACCTAACCAACCTGGAGCACTGGCATTCTTTTCATTGTTAAACTCTACGCCTGACTCGAACCGAAGTGTTATGCCGGCATCGAAGACCTTAAAGATCGTATGCTGCAAAGCTTCCTTGGCACCTTCGCGACTAAGACGCTTCACTTCCTCAACAAAAAGTATGGTGCGTCCTGGAATAACGCTGATTTCGCCGGATTCAATCGCTTCGACAAATTTCCCTAAGTGCCCACGCTTTCGGTGCTCGCCGTAGAACGCACTCATGCCTCTATCCATTGGCAGCGAGTGTGTCAGATATGATCGACTCGGAAACTCTCGCTTGATCTTTGCGACAAACAGCTCGAAGGCTTCCTTCTGCCGATCTTCGCTGCGACCGTGTTTCTGTCTTTCACTAGAGAAACGGCGATACGAGATCAACAACCAGGTGTTCTCGTCGACCTCATTCAAAGTGACTTTTTTCGACTTACGTTTGGCGTTAGCAGTCGCCACAGAGACCTGACCTTTCCCTGACCGCAGCGAAAGAAAAAGGGCGGCAGCCAAGCCGGTCAGGACTGAATGGCCCGCGTTGCAACCGCGTTGCCGCCACGGGTGATTTTAACGGCCAAAAAAATTCATGCTTAACAACTTTTCAGCTAGACCGTTCACCCACTTTTGAATCGCCGAACGCGACCACCCGGGCACCGGCCCGGATCGACGCCCCCGCTACGGCTTCTCCTCGCCCCGCTGGCGAGCGATTGACGGCTTGGGGTGTCACAACAGCCCCACCGGCCCCGATGCGTCCATTGCACCCCGACAAACGCGACAAATGTTGAACCGATCAACCGGAGACGGAGAAACCGCCGATGCGGGGAGCCAAGGAAAGCCACCCACCGCACCGACGGCTCTCGGAGAGTGTGTCTAGCGACGACGAGAGAAGTCCAACTCTGGAAGATCAAGCGGTGCTTCGTCTCTCTCATCGTATTGAATCTGAATCTCTCGATCCGAAGGCTCGTCCGATGGACTGGCAACATCTTCCAGTGGGGCGAACACGTTATCCGGTAGGTCAAGAGGACGTTGGTTCGCAGTAGATCGTCGTCGTCGCTTGCCTGATCGTCGGCGGGCCTTCGCTTTGCAGTTGGAGCAAAGTATTTTCGGGTCGGTACAACAACTCGGATCGGGTGCTCTTTGAATGGTCAACATAATTCGTTCCTCCATTGAACAGGTCACAGTTTCACAGAACTTACGCGGTGCCTGAATTTTTCCCGCTGTTGCTTGTCTCGGTCGTCATCCCGCCTCTTAGCAACGATCCAGGCTGGCGTGGCATCGTCCCTTCGTTTCTCCGCACTTCGCAACTCACTGCGAGCCTTGTTCGCTGCGGCTCGCAGTTCTTTTAACGTCTCAATCGCCTCGTCCGTTTCTTCCTGGACTTGACCATCGCTGTAACCTAAAAGGCTCTGCTGCAGATTGTTAAAAGCATCTTCAGCCTGTTTCGCTACAGCTCTCCAATACTTGCAGATCGCCTTTCGCCGTTCGTACTTGTCTGTCGGCGGAGGGGTCATCCGTCCAAATGACTCGAACGAGTACTCTAGGACTGCTCCATCGTGAAACAGAATCTCCCCGTTGCGTTTCAGTTGCACGTGAGGATTATGCTTCTGGAAAAACTTTTGAATCGCCGGCCTCGTGCTGTAGAGAGGCTCCGACGGGTTTTCTTCTTCAATTCGATTCCTCATATCGTCTCTCCTTATTTAGTAGCCACCTGCTCCAACGATTTTGATAGGGCGAGCGGCAGTCACCGCGACTCCAGCGAGGGCATTCGCTGCATCGTCATGGCCATGCAACGGATGATCTATGATGTCTTTGCCACCACTCCGAACTCGCCGTTCCAAACCGGCGAGTTGTTTGACGAGTAGCTCGTCGTCCAACAGTTCGATCTCTCCCGCACACAGTACGGGCAATAGCTCCGCATAGAGCTGAGATTTATTCTTTTCACACTTCCGATACTGGATGCCATTGCTCTGAAACGCACTCGCAGCGAACTCACCTGCGTAGTTGTCACCGATCACGCGATTGAGTCCCCAGTGCCGTAACACGTCTGCCATGTTGGCGATGACGGCGTGCGGATTGTGTGGGGCACGCCAGACCTTCAAGGCGTCGAGAATTACCTTCCGCTTTACGCGATGAGCGACTGCAAGGGCAGCAGAGTCGTTGCGACCCCCGCTCAGATCGGCGAAGGCGTAATATCTGAGGTCTGAATTGGGAGTGTTTTCTCTTCGATCTTTCACAACGAGGTTTTCAATGACCTCGATGCTAAGAAAGGCCGAAATGTCGTCTCGAAATTCCGCTAAGTACTCTGACTTTGCCGCGGCCATGTCTTCGGCCATCGCGGCGTCTACCACAGCCTGCGGCAACGTCGGATTCATCACGCGACTTGGAGCATTCCAGACCAGGACTGGCGACTTGTTGTTGCCGAAGTGTTTTTTGTACTGGTTGTAGGTCCAGCCGCGTTTCGCATAAGGCGACGAGATGGCAATTAGTCTCCCTTGCGTCGTCGCCAATGCCGGTTGAATAGCTCGCACTACTTCCGTATCAGATCGGACGCGAGTTTCCTGTTCCGTCGCGAAGAAGCAGATTTCATCTAGCACGCACGCGAGTAACGTCATCCCGCGACACTTCCGCCAGTCGGCCGAAAGTGTTTCTACTTGATTGCCACTCTTTAGCGTGAAGCCTGAATCTTTGCGGTCGGATGTAATCTCTTTTCGCAACACGGGAGTATCGAAGATCGCCCGCAAGTATTTTTTGACAACATCAGACTGCCGCTTAGATGGTGATATGACAGGAACGATGCCTTGTTCACCTTTTTGAAGTCGGGACTCTGCTCCTGCGAGTGTTGCCGCATAAGCACCTATCACAGCAGCGATACGACTTTTCCCACTTCTTCGGCCTGTCAAGAAAAGTGCAGTCTGAAACCCTGCTTTGGGCAGCTTATCTGGATCGCGGCCGGTGCACTGCTTGATTAGGTTGCGACCGAACTTGGACTGAACAGGTAGGCCATACAAGACTCGTAACGCCACGAGCCAACTTTTCCACGAGCTTAAATCGTCTCCCATAAAGGGTTCGAAGACCTTTGGATGCTTAATGGCTTGGATGATGTCCAAGTAACTGTTGTCCTTTTCGTTCTGAGATAATGATGTCTTGCAACCGTTCGGTGCTTCGTGCCTCGCGGTCGAGTCCAAGTTTGTTGAGTAAGTCTGTTAGGGATCGCGTGGTCATCAAGTAGCGTTGCCAGTTGATTTCTTCCCCCTCAAGCGAAGCGACCTCTTGAGACTCTAGGTAAGCCAGAAGAAAAACCGCTCTCGCCGCCAGCCATTCCCTCGCGGCCGTATCGACACCTGCCTCACGTTTGAGTCGTTGGAGTCGCCTTCGCATCTCTTTCACGGCCCTGAATCTTGAATCGGCCTCATCAATCATCCTCAGAGAGAAACCTTTGTCCCGCCGTTTGGCGATAGGCTTTGGCATCCGAACCTTGCGGTCGCTATACAGTCTCGGTTTTGGTTTCTTGGTTTTCATGGTCGGTTCCACGGCTTTGGGAATACCGACATGATACCCGTTAGATGTACATTTGTCTACAACTATAAATGGCTATAGTTAGCGGGCTTTTTGATTGGCTGGAACGTATGTCGGGGTGACACCCTTCAAAACGTTGTAAACCGCTTGTGGCGTCCTTCCGAATCTGCGAGCAATCTCGGACACAGGCAATCCTGAGTCACGCAGTGATCGGACTTCCGCTGTCCACTTCCCTGGTCGCCGTCCTAGCTTCACTCCACGGGCCTTGGCAGCGGCCAGACCCCGTTTAGTGGAATTGGAAAGTTCATC
Organism: Planctomycetota bacterium; assembly: GCA_013286045.1. Lineage (GTDB taxonomy): Bacteria > Planctomycetota > Planctomycetia > Pirellulales > Lacipirellulaceae > JABDGM01. Next base: position 28,113 of record JABDGM010000031.1, read on the forward strand.
GCGTTGCATCTTGGCGAGTGCGAACAACAACGCAGCGATTAACTCTCCTTGAGGACCGTAAAAGTCGAACTGCTCAGCGATGGCGACCACGCGAACACCTTTTTCCAACCATTTCGCGAGCATCGTAAGGCCTTCATAGGCACCTTTTCTGGTCAACCGTGACAGTGACCACACAACTACCGTTTTGCACTCACCGTTAAAAATTGCACGATGCAATTTTTCTAGTCCTGGACGCTTATCCTTCGTGCCCGAGATTCGATCATCGAACCACTGAGCGTTTTTGATACTGTGGCCAGTCAACCATCGTTGAATCGCTCTTTTCTGACTTGCTAGCCCAGTTTCTTGATCTAATGTCGATACTCGAACGTAAATAGCAGTCTTGCTCATGGAATTCCTTTTAGTTTCGTATCTGATGAAAATTTTGAGTTCGCACCTTCGAGATTTTCCAGTCACCTCCTAATAGGTCCCCTAGTGAGTGCTGGTCTGTCACTCTGCTGCTAACTCGGCACTCCATGCCCGTTATTCAGGCACGCCTCACTTTCGGTCGTTTGCCTGCCTTGTATTTGGCAGCGTAGAAGCGTCTCGCCTCGTAGTGGTCCGTGAACGTCCTAGTCACACGCTTGCCTCGTGCGTCGTATTCGATGGTTACTGGTTCAACGGGGTACTTCATACCAGCCTCTCTGCTCCACACTGGGTACATACCAGCTTCACTTGTGGTGGTGTGAACCAATACGTCACTTGACCCACCGCCTTGTACTTGTGGCCGATGCGTTCGCACGGTGCACTTCCAAGCCGCTCTTGCAGCAGCTTCATCTCGCGGTCACTCAAAGCACCGACCAGCGAAAGGATGATCTCGCACGGTGTCATGACTAAGTCCTTATCCCAAAACGAAAACTGCCCCGTGCCGATCCTGCCGGCTACGGGGCAATGAGTACCGATTTACGTTGCGTCCTAGCTCTTGCGTGTGCGGGGTGGCTTACCTACCAGCGTGACCACCCCTTTCTTGTCGATGGCAGCACGGCCTCGCTTGTCGCGTTCGTAGTGAACGTGCTCTGTGATACGGTTGACGTCGATACTTAGCTGTGGATGCGTCTGAGCCAATCGCACGGCCATGGAAGCGATACTTAGTCCACCGCCATTTATCAATTCCTGAATGGCATGTCCTTGGAGTCGTTTGCGTTCGTTGGCGGGAATCTCGACCACTGGTGCCGGCTCCGGCTTGCTTCGCTTCGCTGGTGCCTTCGACGGGGTGGCGAGCTTCGCTTGACGTTTGGTCTTCGTTGCGGTAGCCATTGTCACTCTCCTAAACGTGGTGAATCGGGTAGTGTACAAACGTACACTTCTCACACGTTTATCATATCGACACCTAACGTGGTGTCAATTGAAACGCACGACAAAATTTAGAAGAATTTCCCGCACGGCAGCGTTGCTGACCTTCGAAGTTCAACGCCCAAAAACGAGGCACAACTCCGCACCGTCATAATTGACGCCGCCACGAGCGATGAGATGCGTATGAAGGCGTTGAACCTGTACGCCTTTCGATAGCGTGGTGCAATGCTGCACTCGAACGCTGTACGCCTTAGATACGAACTGGAACGTAGTTCGTGTTAGTCATGAATGACTGAAACCTGCGTAGACGAGACAAGGGTTAGTACAGGTTAGTTAGGCGTACGACTGACGGTGTTTTGATAACTTGGATGTCTACGTGGGCGTATTGGTGCGATATGGGGTGAAAGTTGTAATTCCTTCTAGGATTTAAGCTAGGACGACGAGGTGGGGCCTGTGCTGCACTGCTGTTGTTAGTGGATTTGGTTGTGTTTTTTGCGAACCTTTCCTGACCTTTTAACGGCTAGGTTTCGTTGTGGTAGTGGATATGTATTCGAGACGCATCTGGGTACATGTCTAGCTGGTGTTTTAGGTAGGATTGGCGGTGCTCTTCCGTGAGCACCATCCAGTCCGATCCTCCATGCTACTAGCTAGTATTGCTCCTCTTTCTGGCGAACCAGTTTGCAAGATTGTCCACTGCATCACAAAACTCTCTCTTCTCCTCAGTGGTCATTCGAGTTGCTTTGAGAAAGTACGTGCCTTTCTGATCTGGATCTTTCATACCATCCGTATCTATCGTTTTGAGCATGAGATCAATCCACCTTTTAGGGTCTTGCTCGGTGAGTTCTTTGCGAACGTCTCTATCTCTGCCGAGGCCTAACCAGCACGCATCGAATGCCAACGCGAAGTGCTCTGCCTCATCGGCGACCAAGGGAAGCATTAAGGCACGCCTTGCCTGGTTGAGCTTCTCGAGTTGGTAACTGAAGTGGTGAGTCATGTTCACTCTACCTCCGTTTCTGACTCAAAATCTGCTTGAATCTCCTCAAGCTCGTTCCGCCGTTGATGGATCACCTCGAAAATTGGTTCGAGTAAGCTATCGGTCACGTCCTCGCCGAAGTGTTCCGCCGCATCGTCAAATTCAATGAGTACACGAAGCCCAACAACACTAGTGAGCCAGGATAAGGCGTAACACATCCTGTTTGCTGCATCGTCATCAAGCTGTGGAAACTCTGACTTGACATGATCCCACAATCCCTTCGGTCCCACTTCCCTCCACGCTTCCGGTGTTGAGCGAATCTTATCGAACAGCGGCCTAGGCAATTGCCGAACCAAAACTTGCAGCCGATCCACTTCTTTTTCCGCTTTGGTTGCGGTCTTCCGTGTACGTCTTGTTGAGCTTTTTTTTGCTGATCTCGTTCTAGCGACAGGCATCTAATCGTCTCCTTTTGGTAAGTGATCCCCCTACGCAATTATCGACACGAGACTTTTGCCCCAGCCCTCCATCGCCTTTATAACGCCGCTAGATGCCGTCCTTGGGTCGCCTTAAGTCCTTACGGCATCTGATGTCGCGAAAACTTTAGGAAAAGTTCCGAATACTGCTCATTTTTCGACCACTTGTTTATTTGAACACTATGTGAGACGTAGCTTACTGACAGTTCCCATTTGGTTGACACCGCACCCCCCAGATGGTTACACTGTCTGTCACTATGTCACCCTCCTTTCATAGAAAATTAATCTCAGGTTGGTCGGTCGCTTTAGCGTTAGTGATCGCTGCCTACGCGGAGGCGAAGGGCGGGAGTAGCGGCCACGGGAGCAGCGGCCATCATTCCAGTGGCGACGTTAGCGTACACGGCTACACCAATAAGAATGGAACTTACGTCGCATCACACATGCGGTCGCATCCAGACGGCGACTTCTACAACAACTGGAGCACGAAGGGAAACTTTAATCCCTACACTGGCAAAGCTGGAACAAAAGTCACACCTCCATACGGCTACGGCGGTAGACGTGCCAGCGGCGTTCTAGCAAATCAGGGACTGGCGTCTTCGACAGACGACGGGCAGGATTCGGGCGACGCAGAATACGACAAATCGAGTGTTCAAGAGTCGAAACCTCGCTCGCCAATCAACTCTGGCATTCGACTAAAGTGGGCTACCGACGGCCTTTCTTCAGATGAAAAAGCTACGCACGAAGAGCTAGTGCAAGCACTCAAAAGCCGAGGGGTAAATCTCTTCTACTGGGATCTCTACTCCAACGACAAGCTCCGCGATATTCAGCACCAACTTGCGGTGGGTGCTCGCCCGTCAAGCTTTTAGCATAAGCGTGGCCGCAACACTCATCTTCTGTCACGGATCCACTTCTTCACGAACTCTTGGTCCGCTTCGGAAAGTTTCTCCTGCGGCACCTTCGATGTTTTGCCATCACGTTTTTTTAGAGTCACGGTGCCGTTTGCAACGCTCACAATCGTGGCTTCGGTAGAGAACCGTCCGTCCGCACTCGCCCAAGTTCGGAAGTCCTCGACTTTCTCTGGCGGCTTGTCTGTTTTCGGCGTCGTGACTGGGTCAGGCTGACTTCGCCACTCCTCTATCGGATCGAGCGACTTGCTCGATTTTTCCTTTTGAGGTTTCGGAGTGTCGGGCTCATTATCATCCCAATTCGCGAGTGTCAGACTTGATTTAACTAGCCGAGCAGCCTGCCCGGACGGCGTTTCGCCAGCTGGGAAACCTTTACGGAAAAGCAACCGCTCACTTGAATTGGAAGGGTTGTAGTTATAAGTCGCAACCAAATAGGGCCAAGCAGAGTCTGGAATGAGGTCAACAGATCCTTTAACAAGGTGCGGAGTCTTGGCCCTATTGTCGAAGTAGAAGATTTCTTCCCATCTGCCGTCCGCTACCGTCCCTAGTACATGTGTGGCAATCTCCGCCTTCGTCCCGTTTTCAACGAAAACAGTTTCAAGATGGGACGTCTTTTTGGGGCTCAGCTCACTTACCACCTCGAAGACCGCATTTCCACTTGGTGCGGCAGGTGGGGCGGTGGCAGCATCACTCTTTGGCGATTGTGGTAGATCAACCTTCGTAGACGCTTCTACAACTGGAGGGCTGGTATCCGTCGGTGGTGGCGTCGTTGTGTGTGCCGTTTGATGACTAACCGCTGCGGCGGTGAACAGCCCTACGCACGATCCAATAGTGAGCAAGAATGACCCGCCAACAAAAACTGCAATCGCAATCAAACAGCCGAACGCTACTCCAAAACCTGTGGCGAATGAACTGCGTGGTTTTCCGTCTTTGCCCACTAAATCGCTCCCCAAAAGTGTCGAAGTGGCAATTGCTATCTGTACCGAACTATCGCCTCGTTCACCGCAGCAACGATGCTCGTGACCTGCTCGCGATCTTTCGAGGTGAAGGCTTGTACCTCACCTGACGAGCTGGCCATCGCAAGATGGTAGTCAGGCTTGGCTTGCTTCCGCTGTCGCCAACCTACGACAAGAAGAGGGATGCCGATTATTAGGAACAAAAATGTGCCACCAAGATTCCCGCGTAATAACGAAACGCCAAAAGAAAGCATTATCGCACCCAGAGACATAATCGCAGCAGCTGCATTAGTATTTGCAGGAGTGTGTGCCATCTTCACCGAGGTGATATTCCTCAAGGCGTAGGTCGTTCCACCGCAGATCACGCGGGCAGTGGTTACAGTCACGTCTCGATCGGAGTAGACCGTTTGCTCGCCGGTTTGATGGGTGGGGAGTGGTGGCGGAGCAACAGGAGCTACCGCCTGCATCGGAGTAGCTGTGGGAGTTGGAATGAACTGCGGAGCGGATAGCCTGTCAACGGCCGCAATTGAGACTGGAATCGCTGACGCAGGTACGTTGATCTCACCTCCACAGTAGGGACAACCTCCCCGAGTACCCGCAAGCGAATCCTTCACTTTCATTATCTTTTGACAATTTGCACACCGAACTTCGATCGACACCGCGATTGCCCTCGAAGAAGTAAAGAAGACTGTGATCTAACACAGAAAGAATGCTGCCTTTAAAACCACTGTTTCTTTTCGACAGCGTATGTCTGGTAGAAGTCCTGATCGGACTTCGTTAGATAAATGATCCCTTCGGCAAATCCAATAACGTGCATGGCAATCGTGGCGAAGATCGGCAGGACAATAAAACAAAACAGGATTCCGCCGAGATAGCTGCACAGCATTATGGTTCCTGTGCCACTCCGGTTCGTCATGAACTTGTGTACTCCAAGCCCACCGACAAGCAGTCCACATATGCCAGCGGCAATCCGTTTGCCGACAAACTCTTGGTACTCCCGGTTGCTAGGAACCGCACTATTCGCACCTGCTGAAATCGGAATTACCGATGGCAAAGGAATTTGAAACCTTCCTTGGCATGTAGGGCACGCTGCAGCTGCCCCCGCCTGAGATGCCGGAACAGAAAGATGAACGTGGCAATGCGGGCACTCAAACGAGAGGGTTCGTGGAGTAAATTCTGGTGTTACCGTGGCACCATTCGTAGACGCCTGCTGATTCCGAGTAAAAAGACTTTCTGGAATTTCGCTAACATGTTCAGTTGCTTTTAGATTTGGTACTTCAACCTGAGCATTGCAGTAAGGGCAAAGACCTTGAGTGCCAGCCATTGAATCTTTGAGCTTGAGTGGTTTCCCACACTGCTCACACAGCATCTCGATAGCCACGAGGTGACCCTTTTTTACACAGAGAAAGCGAAAGCGATTCGCTAATGGAAAACCCGCCAAGGCCTATTCTAACTCCCCCACCTGGGGTTTGAAGCCTGTCTGACCTCAGTTCTTAATGCCGCGTGTTTGATGATGTGGAGCGGTGATAATGGGGTGGTGAACAGTGTTGGAAATGGGGTAACGTCGGTCCATCTGGTGAAAATGACAAAACCTACATGTTTTCCTGCGTGAACTGCATGTTTCAGGCATCCGAACCATAAAAAAATGACGCACCCTATCTGCCATACCTTTTCCGCCACCGTCGCACGGTCGGCTCTGGCAGATTTAGCTTCCTAGCGATCGCTCGATTACCCAGGCCTGAATCCATCAAATTCAGTAATTCACGACGTACTTTGCCTCGGCGTCGTTTCTTGTAGCCAGGCGAACGATCCTTGTAGCGTTTGCCGCGACTCGTATCTCCACCGCGATCTTCCTGGTAGTCGGGATAACGTATGGTTGCCAACGGGACGTATCCAACGAGTCCTGTTAGCTTCTCGAAGTCGTCGATGGTTGGAGCCGTGCCCTTGGTGTGACGATTATTGCGGACTAATCGCGACGTGTGCAGAGCTACAATTTTCGCTCCTGTCTTTTTCGCCACCTTTGCAGCTTTGACTAATTCCGGCCTGCCGCTTTTCCAAAGTTTCCATCCTGAAACGTCTTCATGGAACTCGGCCACAATCGTCACCTTGATTCCGTAATGATCGGCAAGTTGCATTATTCGCTCACGGAGATTAGCTAATTGGTGAACGAGGTTGCCGTCTCGCCGTTGCTTCGGGCCAGATACACGAACATAGAGCACTATCAGAAGTTCGAGCATTCCGTCCCTTAATGCTCGGCTGAGAAGCTGCCTAAATGGAGCGATGTAGTCTTTGGGCCTCGCTGGCCGCGTCTCGACTTCCTGCTCTGAATCGCTCTGATGCCGTTCCTTAAATCGGTCGGTGAATCTTTCCATTGTGTTTCCTTTCAAACCGGCCGCCGACCGACGAGTAACGGTGGGAAACACAAAACCGTTACTCGTCGGCGACTGTGTAGGGGATCAGCCCACAAACCGGATATCCTTATTATTGACGTTTCCTGCCGGCGTCGCAGGGCATCGTCGAACTGGTGTGCTTGGTCTTTTGAACAACTTAATCATCTCACTAACATTTCATGTTTGGTGGTGGAATCGCCATGAACATTCCAATGTTCTTTCCGCAGCCCGAACCTCAACTGATTCCGGCCACGACGCAAAACAAGAATCGGCTGCGAGAATGGCTGCCGAAGGCGATCTTGGCGTCCGGGCACAATCGCGAATTAATCAAGGCGATGGATATGGCTGCCGCCCTTCGGCCCCAAGCCGTGTATCTGCTGTGGGATGGCGATCTGAAATACAGCGACGCCGTGCGGCTGGATGTGATGACCCACCTGACCGCGCCGTACCCGGGTGATTTCGTGGTTCACACCATTGGGCTGGGGATCACGTCGCTCGATGGCGAGCAGAATCTAACGTCCATTGCTAAAGCGCATCACGGCGTTTATCGTCCGGTCGACGTTCAGAAAACGGGCCGCCGGTAAGCTGTTTGCGCGCATCTCACTGACGGCATCTTTGCAGGCGCACTTGTCTCCGATTGGGCTTCGCGTGACACTTAGCTGGGCTCGAACCACTTCGCTACTGCCACTTTCGACCAGCTATGCCGCACGATCACGTACATGTTGATGAATCGATGAGCGATAAGCGGCTCGTGTTCAGCCTTATGCTGAATCTGCTGCTTACGATAATAGAAGTTGTCGCCGGCGTTTTCTCTGGAAGCTTGGCGCTTATTGCGGATGGAGTGCACAACTTTGGCGATTGCGGCTCGTTCGTGATTGCGCTCATTGCCAGGAAAATAGGGCGGCTTCCCTCGGACACGCGCCGTACGTTCGGTTATCGACGAGCTGAAATAATCGGCGCCCTCATTAATCTGACGATTCTCGCGATTACGAGTCTGTATTTACTTTGCGAAGCAGCGGTTCAGCTGATGAGCGAACACACCGTAAACGGCCGGACGATGGTCGTAACCGCCGGGTTGGCTCTGTTCGTAAACACTGCGACGGCAGCATTGCTGCACGCCGGGTCGCGGGGCAATATGAATGTGCGGGCTGCGTATTTGCATAATCTTGCGGATTCATTGTCGTCGCTCGGCGTGGTGCTCGCCGGTGTCGCCATTCTTTGGTTTGGAACGGCGTGGATCGATGCCGCGATGACGATTCTCGTCTCGTTGTACGTTTTGTGGCAAAGCGTTCCCGATATGCGCCGGGCGATTCACATTCTTATGGAAGGCGCTCCGGCAGACATCGACACGGAAGAATTGCTCGCCGCGATGCAAGGGGTGAATGGCGTGGCAGAAGTTCATCATCTGCATCTTTGGGAATTGGATGAACATGAGCGGGCACTGGAAGCGCATGTCGTGGTGAAGGATCCCGATCTTGGCCGCTGGCCTGCTATTAAGCTCGAAATTAAGTCGCAATTGGGATCGCGATTTCACGTGCATCATTCGACGCTCGAACTCGAAGGCTGGGACGAAGAAGCCTGCCAGCCGTGCCCGCCAGGTGAGCGGCACTGCTAGCGCTCAGCACGCATCTGAAAGCCGCTAGCACTTGAGCTGCTGAAGTTTGCGGGTTACTCCGGTCGATCCAATCGAAGAAGGTCCGCTTTTGCGCACACTTCGATCAATGCTTCGCATCGCTGAGTATGGCTACCAACGAAGATCTTTCGAGCACGCTTAATCGTCTTGCAGGCGGTTTGATTACTGCTGCGCTTGTTGCGCTTATTCTGTGGATCGGTCAGACTACATTTCGCCACACGGCGAACTTAGTGAGCCTCGATGAGAAGATAGTAGACGTCAAACATCAGTTTGAAGTCGTCGATCAACGTCAGGATGGACTGCGGAAGTTGGTGGAAAATTTCGTAGCTACCGCAAAAAATAGCGACCGGTCGCAATTCACGGCGAAAGACGGCGATGCGCTCGTCGCGCAGGTGCGGCAGGCTGAGCAATCGATGACGGAACTGGAGCGTCGGTTCGTCGATCGATTGAACAGCCTGGAATTACGGCTGGCGACGTTGGAGGCTCAACACCAACACTCGCAGGAGGTCGCCGCTTTGCAGTCGGAGATCACGCAGTTGCGTAGCGACTTGACACGGGCCGCGGCAGTACAGGAAGCGCAAAGCCCGTCGCCGCAGAATAATGACCGCTTCGCTCGTGGCTTGCCGGTGTTTTTGCCGCCCGTGGATAATCGGCGCTAACGTCGGCACGAAGGCCTAATCGTTCTTGCCGCCCTTATCGCGGCGTTTCTCATTGCGATTGCGATCGTTGTCGCTCTTCTGCTCGTTGTCGGGGCCGGTCTGCTGCGTTACCTGTTCCGGCCGATTTCCGAGCCACGCCTTTCCGACTGCCTTGTCGATCGCCTTCTGTAGCGCTTCGGCCGATACGTTTCCGCTTACGTGGTGCACCTGCACCGTCGTCTGCGGCGACGCTTGTTCGTCTAGCTCGCGGACCATGCGCACGATGTCGTTAAAGATGCCTTTCTGGGCCGAGACAATCAGCACGCCGGAGACGTCATCGGCGCCCAGCGAGAGCGCGCCGTCGAACCCGACCTTCATCGGCGAAGGCCGATCGCCGCTGCTCGAATCGGACGAACCGCCATAGTTGATAACCGTCATACGCTCCGCGCTCGAGCGTTCGCCGCCCTGCTTACCACGATCGAACTCTTTGTCTTTCGAGCTTAGCAGATCGCGATAGACTTCCTTGACGGCCGCAGCGATAACCGACGGCTTGGAATACTGAACCTTGATCGCAGCCGTTTGACGAATTTCTACTGAATCAACCGGCGCTGGTTTATCGAACTCCTTGATGAGCGCCGCGACATCCGCCAGCTGGCTCGCCGAGGCATTAGAAACCAAGATCGTGTTGCTTGGACGATCGTAGGTGATCATCAGCTTACGACGCTTCGATAGGCCCGGCTGTTGGGTTTTCTTGCTCGAAGTTTTTCTCGGAGGAAACCAAAAGGGATCAAAGCTGGAATCCGTGTCTCCCTGCAGATCGTCCTTAAAATAATCATTGAGGTCATACCACATTTCCAAAGCGCGAATGTATTTGAGCGGAAACACTTGGAACCGTTTTTCTTCGGGCGACAAGTCTTCCAGTAGATCCTCCATACGATCGAGCGCGGCGGTATCGCTCGAATTGAGCATCAAGCGGCCGTCCTCTGTAACGGTGATCGTGACGGGCGCCGGCGAAGTGCTGGATTTGGTTTTCGCACCGGCCGCTGGCTTGCTCAAATCGGCGGACGGATTAACCGGTTCAGCTTGTACTCGCTTTTCCGTCAAAGCATCGACTGATTGCGAGTTGTCAGTTGAGTGCAACTCGGCAAATTGAGCGGCAACGCGCGTGCCGCCGATCGTGTTCGCTGCGCGATCGTCTTTAGGCTTAGCGGCGGGCGCCGGTTTGCTGTCTGCCGGCTTTTCCTTACCCTCGTCTTCCGCAGGCGCAGGCTTCGGTGGCGGGGTCTTGATGATGAGTGGGTTCTCGCCCGTGGTCGGCCACGCAGATCGGAGACGATCAAGCAGAGCAGCCGTCGCTTTCGGGTCACTCGGTTGGACGAATCGCACAGGGCTTGAGCTTCGCTGCGATCCCGGCGTCTCGCCTAACTTGATCAATAGATCGTGCACGCGCTCGAGTTCCGCATCGTTGGCCCACACCAAAAGCTGGTTGTGTTCGACGTCCGCATCCACACCGAAGCCTTTTTGCGGCTTCTTCTTGTCGTCATCCCGTCCGCCGAAGTCGTCCCAGGGAGACCAGTAACGCCGGCTTTTGTTTTTGTCTTTATCCTCGTCCTCTTGTCCGCCCATCATGCTCAGTATCGTGGCGGCAACCGCGTCTGCCGCCCGCCGCCGAAGTTGAATGACTTCAAAGTGGCGGCCGGTGCCATCGAACTGGTCGATCAGGCTGCCGATTTTTTTGTGGTCATCCGCGGTGGCCAATGCGAACAGCGTTTTACTGCCGCTATCAACTTTAAATTCTGCGTACGGGCTAAGTCCGCCGATTTCTTCCAGCGTGGCGACGAACTTATCCGGGTCAAGCGTCGTGAGGGGATACTTTTTCATCGATCGACCGGTGCTTGGCGCGCTACCGGCGGAACTTGAATCCGTCGAATCGGCCGAATCGCCGAATGGAACGTCCAAATACGAAATCGCCTGCTCGATGATCTTCATCTGATCGGGCGGAGCGTTCGCCAGCACGCTATTGCGCTGTCGGTTGAACGCTAAATACACCTTCGGCGCATCGCTCTTGCCCATCATCTTGGACAGGTCTTTGCCGCCGCCTTGCTGCTGCATCTGCTGCATCATCTGCATCTGCTGGGCCTGCATTTGCGGATCGGTTTGCGCGGGCTTGGCCTTCGGGTCGACGCCCAAGATCACGTACAACGTTTCGATCACCTGCTGCGGCCGAGCGTGCTTGAGAACAAACTCTTTCGGCACGATCCGGCCGTCGGCTACCATTCGCTCCTGATTCAGCAGCTCGCTCACTGTCCGCAGATTCGCGACCGAGTCCATCACGAGCAACCGTTTGGATGCCACGAGCGGAAAGATCTTGGCGCCGGGGCTCACGACCTGTTTCACATCGTCCTTGGCCTTGTCGACCTCCATACTGGCCGGCAGATCGAACGACACCTTCACGAAATCGTAAGGCTTTAAATCGTAGAGTTGGTCCTCGCTCACTCGTCGCACGACGCTGGGGTCGATCTTGTCGATCTTGAAAACGCTGAGCACTTCGCCTGCTTGAATTGCCGTGTAGCCGCGAGCGTTTAGATGGCGATTGATCAGGTCGCGGACTTCATCCAGCGCGTACGGGCGTTGCGTCGTGAGATTGAGATAATCGTTCGGCAGTTCCTGCCAATCAAGGCTGCACTTCGAGATGTTGGCCAGCCATTGCAAAACGTCCGGCCAGGGTTGGCCGATGAAATTGAACGCCGGCACGCGGCCTTTGTCGTCGAGCTTGACATCGAACTCGCGCGGATCGGGAACGCGCGGCGGCTTCTCCGGCCGTTTTACCGCTTTGGACTCTTCTTCCTTCTTCTTCTCGCCTTCCTCGCCCTCTTTCTTCTCCCCCTCGGGCTTGGGTGGCTGCGGTTGCGCCTCCGGCGGAACGCCGGGTGGCATACCCGGGGGCATGCCACCGTGCCGCTTCATCGCTTTCAGCTGCTCCGGCGTGAGCTGAACGGCCTGGGCTTGCGGCGTCGCAACGACCGCATCTTGGGCAACAACTCGCGGTGCGGAAACTCCTAGCGACAAAGCCAGCGCAGGCAAGAACTGCCAATAAAGGTAGCGCTGTCGTTGATTCCGATCGCTCATCTTCCGGCTCCGCGCGCCCCGCCTAGTCGCTCCCGCGATCTTGCGGAACCTCACCATTATATTCGGGAGGCGGGCAGATCACAAACATCGGGGGGCGAGCCAAGCCCCAGATCGCCCGCAGGCTACTCTTTTGCCATTTCTGCGAGCACTGCATCAACGAATTGCTGCGTACTGGCCTTTCCGCCCAGATCGCCCGTAAGGACTTCGCCGCGAGCGAACACAGCGCGAATCGCATTCTCGATCTGGTCAGCGGCGTCTTTCTCGTTCAGGTATCGGAGCATCAAAACCGCGCTGAGCATGAGCGCCGTCGGGTTGGCCAATCCTTTGCCGGCGATGTCCGGCGCTGACCCGTGCACGGCCTCGAATACGGCGACGCCTTGCCCCACGTTCGCACTCGGCGCCAAGCCCAGCCCGCCCACCAAACCGGCCGTGAGGTCCGAGACAATGTCGCCAAAGAGGTTCTCCATCACCATGATATCGAACACGTGCGGGTTGATAACAAGCTTCATCGCCGCGGCATCAATAATGCAATCGTCAAACGCGATATCCGGAAACGACTCCGCCACTCGACCGCACGTACGTAAGAACAGACCATCACTGAGCTTTAAAATGTTCGCCTTGTGAACGCACGTAACCCGTTTGCGCGATTGTCGCCGCGCGGTCTCGAATGCAAAGCGGGCGATGCGCTCCGATGCCATTTCCGTAACCACGCGCAAGCTTTCGACGACTCCCGGAACGACTTCGTGCTCAAGACCGCTGTAGAGCCCTTCGGTATTTTCTCGCACCGTGATGACGTCGACGTTTTCATAACGCGACGGCACTCCCGGCAACGAGCGGGCAGGGCGGTAGTTCGCGAACAGGTGCAGCTTCTGCCGCAGCTCGACATTCACGCTGCGAAACCCGGTGCCACTTGGCGTGGCGGTAGGGCCCTTGAGCGTAGCATGCGCGTGCTTCACCGCATCGAGCGTTTCGGCGGGAAGGGGGCTGCCAAGCTTATCGAGCGCGATCTGACCTGCAAGATGGGTTTTCCACTCGATGCCGAGGCCGGTCGCTTCGATCACGCGCTGCGTGGCGGCGGTTACTTCGGGGCCGATGCCGTCGCCTGGTATAAGAACGATTTGGTACGTCATGATCGCTTTCGCTGTTCGCCTGCAGCAGCCCTATTCGTAGCAGCGCAGCCGCAAGTCGCCAAGGCGACCGATCGAACAGGCTCAGTAATCAACGCCGTTAGGCGATGATTTCTTGAATGACGCGGCCATGTTCCATTTCGAGCCGCTTGCGACCCGGCACTTCCAGCCGTCGCGAATCGAGGCCGAGCTGATGGAGCACGGTGGCGTGAATGTCCGTCACGTAGTGCCGATTTTCTACGGCGGAGAATCCCAGCTCATCGGTCGCGCCATGCGCCACGCCCCCTTTGATGCCGCCGCCCGCCATCCACACCGAGAAGCCGAACGGATGGTGATCGCGGCCGTCCGATTTTTCAGAGCCAGGCGAGCGGCCGAACTCGGTCGCCCACACGACGAGCGTTTCATCGAGCATACCGCGCTGCTTGAGATCGCGGATCAAGCCGGCAATCGGCTTGTCGACCTGCTCGCAATTGATCGCGTGATTACCGCGCAGATTCGCGTGGGCATCCCAGTGCCCCGCGTCGCCCGACCCACCGTGATAGATTTGCACGAATCTTACGCCGCGCTCAACCAACCGCCGGGCTCCCAGGCAATGCTTGGCGAATGGCGTCGTCGACTCTTTGTCGAACCCATAGAGTTTGTGCGTGGCCGCCGTCTCTTGTTGAAACTCGAACACCTCCGGAATGGCACGTTGCATGCGGAAAGCCAGCTCGTACGATTTGATGCGAGCGAGCGCTCTTGCATCGTCCGGATACTCGGCGAGCGCCAGTCGATCGAGCCGCTCGAGCATTTCGAATTCCGCCGCTTGCTCCTCGCGATACACGCCTGCCGTGGGTCGCCCGTAAGAAAGCGGATTCGCTGGATCCGCGACCAGCGGTACGCCATCGTGCTCGGGGCCGAGATAATTCGCGTGGTGCACTTCTTGCCCGCCGCAGCAGTCGGCCACTGGGCTGCCCATCACCACGAACTGCGGCAGGTTTTCATTCAGCGTGCCCAAACCATAGTGAACCCATGACCCGATCGTCGGAAAGAAACCATCCAACTTGTTGCGGCCCGTGTGGAATTGAAGCTGAGCGCCGTGATCGATGTCGTTCGTCCACATTGACCGGATTACGGCGAGATCATCGACGCACTCTCCCACGTGCGGCCACCAATCGCTGATTTCGATGCCGCTCTCGCCGCGTTTGCGATAGCCGACTTGCAGCGGGAACAGCTGCGATAATATCTTGCGCTGATCCGGAACCGCGGTGCGAACGTTCGCGTCCAAAAACTTCTTATCCAGCACTGATTTAAACGGCGTCTCGCCGATCGATTTGCCGGCGTACTTGTTGAGCGCCGGCTTCGGGTCGAAACTCTCCAAATGACTGACGCCGCCAATCATGAACAGCCAAATGACGCTCTTTGCCTTTGGAGCGAAGTGCGGCAGCCCGTTCGGCGGAGCCCAGCCTGCCGTGCCGCTTGCAAACCCATCGCGATGGAGCATTGCGCCGAGCGCCAACCCGGTGAATCCCATGCCCACGTCTGCCAGAAACGTTCGGCGTGGCACCCGCCCGCATGCGTTCGATCGATACTTGTGCATTGACATGCGCGGCGATCCTAACGGACAGTGATGAAATCATTGTGATTGTATAAGACGAGCGTGAGATTCTCGCGCGCCCGTTGAATCGGATCTGTCGTCGGCGCCACGGTCGCCTTCGCGCCACTCTCGAGCGACGTTAGCGCAGTGCTATCGTGAAGCAATTTCGCCTGTGAATACAAAAACTTTTCGCACTCGTCGCTTTCAACGACGGTTGGCTCGCGGCCCAGAATCTGTTCGTAGGCGAGCCGTACGAAGCGACCATTGGCACTTTCGCTTGCCCCCTCTCCCGCGCTGAGCTTCTTGGCGAGCAACCGCGATTGATTGAGGCACACATCGCTATTCGCCATCGCCAAGGCTTGCTGCGGCACGACGCTTTCGTTGCGGCGATAACATTCGTTCACGCTCGCGTTGTCGAACACTTGCAACAGCTTGTTCATCTTTTCATCAGCGTGTTGAAAATAAATGCTGCGCCGCGAAGTCTCATTGGCCAGGGCGTAAGCGATATCTGGCCCACCCCGCTTGAGATCGAGCGTGCCGGCTGTAAAGAATACGCTGTCACGGACGGCCTC
The DNA here is from genome assembly GCA_013286045.1 of Planctomycetota bacterium. GTDB lineage: Bacteria > Planctomycetota > Planctomycetia > Pirellulales > Lacipirellulaceae > JABDGM01. The sequence goes on from JABDGM010000031.1 coordinate 43,814, forward strand.
CGCTTCAAGCCGCCGTGAATTCATCCGCCACAGGTACTGGTTGTCGCGATCCGCCGCGAGGTCCACGGGCGTCGCTTCGACGGAACTCGACGACATGCAATACGCATTGGAGGTCACCAGCAGCCGATGAATGTGCTTCATCTGCCAGCCATGATCCATGAGCTCAACGGCCAGCCAATCGAGCAGCGGCTCATTGCGTGGCGGCGGCGATCTCAAACCGAAGTCGAACATATTATCGACGAGCGGCGCTCCGAAATGCCGCAACCAAATGTGGTTGATGGCCACCCGCGCCGTTAGCGGGTTGTTACGATCGACCAACCATTTCGCAAATGCTAATCGCCGGCCGGTGCTTTGGTGCGGAATCTCCGTGCCCAACGGTTGATACGCTTCGCTCGGCGCCGCCGATGCGGAGT
>JABDGM010000032.1 GCA_013286045.1 Planctomycetota bacterium
CCAGCAAGTTGACGCGTGACACTATCCAACAAACGACCGTGCTGACACAGATCTTTGGCTGCAGTGCCGGCTGTTCGAGCGCACTTCGGTAAAGCGCGCTGATTTGCGCACCAAACTCAACGAGCCGCTGATTTCTGATACATATATAGTGTCGGAAACTCATCAGTTGGGGAACGTAGCACGGAGCCGTCTCGGGCCGGGAAAAATCGCGTCATACGAAGGTAGGCCAAACGATGTCAGAAGGCAAAGACGCCGATCGTTCACGACGTAAAAAGCGCCGCGGGCAACTGGACCGCGAGAAAGAAACGAGACGAGCAGAGCAGTCGCGAACAGCCCGTCTAGAAAGCAACACGAAGGATGAGAAGGCAAAAGTTGACCTGCGGATTGGTAAGTTGATTGATCAAGGATATTCGCCAGAGTCTGTTGCCAAGCGATTAGGTGTGTCAGTGCGGCGGATAAACTCGGCACTCGATTCAAATAATCGGCGATAAACCATAGGCCCAAACCCGGTGAGCTCATTCACGCATGACAAGAGCCGGAAATCGACCGTTAAGACTCGGCCCCACAATTGGCAAGCGAGCCGGCTCGGAGTCGAGACTAACCTCGGAGCTCGCCTGTTCCAAAACTCAACGATCGTCGATTTCTGATACTTATATATACTGCCGAAAACTCATCCGTTTTCTCGGATTGAGATCGGGCGCCGTTTTGGCCCCGGCGGGCACCTCATCAACCGAACGTTTTTGGGATTCTGCTATCGCTATCGATTGATCATTTTCTGAGCGGCTTCGGAATAGCGTGCTCCCCGCGCCTCAATCTCTGACGATGCACTCTCAATCTCTCGAAGATTGTCTTTTGTGATCTCCACAGCGACGGAAGCGAGGTTCTCTTCAAGACGATGTATTTTGGTAGTGCCAGGTATGGGAACGATCCAAGGCTTCTGAGCGAGAAGCCACGCGAGCGCTACCTGAGCGGGAGTCGCTTTTATCTGTGCTGCGATCCGGCCCAGTAGCTCGACAAACGCTTGGTTCGCCTTACGGTTTTCTTCGGAGAAGCGAGGGACTGAGTTTCGGAAGTCTGTGGGATCAAACGCAGTCGTCTCGTCAATCTTTCCTGTTAAGAATCCCTTGCCGAGTGGACTGAATGGGACAAAACCGATTCCAAGTTCCTCAAGAGTGGGAAGGATCTCTGCCTCTGGCTCCCTCCACCACAGGGAATACTCACTTTGAACTGCTGCTACCGGTTGAACTGCATGTGCGCGACGGATCACCTGTACGCCAGCTTCTGATAGGCCGAAGTATTTGACCTTGCCCTCTAGAATCAATTCTCTCACCGCACCTGCAACTTCCTCGATTGGAACACTGGGATCAACGCGGTGCTGATAAAGAAGGTCTATTCGATCTGTCCGAAGCCGCTGAAGTGATGCTTCAACAACGTTTCGAATATTCTGTGGGCTGCTATCGAGTCCAGCCTGCTTGCCGTTTTCGAACTTGAAGCCGAACTTCGTCGCAATGACAACTTGGTCGCGGACAGACGAAAGTGCCTCCCCGACCAGTTCTTCGTTGGTGTAAGGACCATAGACTTCAGCGGTGTCGAAAAAGGTCACTCCGCTGTCGACCGCGGCTCGGATGAGCTTAATCCCTTCCTTGACTTCAACGGCAGGGCCGTAGCTGAAGCTTAAGCCCATGCAGCCGAGCCCAAGTGCCGATACTTCTAAGCCGCTATTTCCAAGATGACGCTTTTCCATTTCTTCATCCTAGGTATTAAACGTCCCGCATGGTTGCGTGAAGTAAGCGCAACCATTTGAACGGGACTACTGAAAACTCACATCGCTAAGTCGTTACCACTGCTTCAGTCACCTCACGTAGTCGCTCTAAATCTCTCATGGGCGGCTCGCCAAAGTGCCGCTTGTAGTCACGATTGAAATGCGAGGCATCCTCGTAGCCGACGCGATAACCAGCTTGTGCAGCGTCGAGGGACTCGTTGAGCATCAGCCGCCGAGCTTCTTGAAGCCGCAGTTGTTTCTGAAACTGCAAAGGGCTCATCGCTGTTACAGCTTTGAAGTGGGCATGGAATCCTGACGCACTCATGGCGAGGTTCTTGGCGATGTCTTCGATCTTAAGCGGCTTATCAAAATTCTGGCGAATCACGTCGACCGCTCGTACCATGCGATGCGAATGGCCACCGAACGTAGCAAGATGCCGCATGCGTTCGCCTTGAGCACCGGTCAGCAGACGGTAAACAATTTCGCGTATCACGAGGGGACCCAGCACCCGGTACTCGTTCGGTTTGTCAGTGAGTCGCACGAGCCGCAAGATTGCGTCGAGAAGTTCCGCATCAAGTGTGCTGACGTCGAGCGCCTTTTCGCTACCGTCGCCGCGTGGGTTTACGAAGCCGGATTCAACCATCACTGACGTGACAATCGAGGGATCGAGCGTCATGCGAAAGCCCAGGTACGGGCGCTCACGCGAAGCATCCACGATTTCGCCGATCAGGGGCAACTCGATTGTGCTGATCAGGTAACGGGCCGGATCATATCGAAAGCTCTCTTCGCCGAGCATGATAACTTTACTTCCCTGAGCCATCACGCAGAAAGCCGGTTCACACACAGCGTGAACACGCTGGCCTGGGACTGAATTTCGATAGAAATGGACGCCGGGCTGCGGCTCAAGCGCACCGTCTTGCGGCAAGGCGAGTGCAATCCGCTCGGCGAGCTCCGCTTGGCCAGCACGGGGGCGTTCGTTCTGTTCGGTAATCGTTTCGTTTGTCATATCCCAATCATACAGGTTTCCCGACTTGATTGGCTGCCAACATAGACCACTTAGAGAATTAGGCAAGCATCTGCGAGGATCGTCATACCACCATACGCGAAAGCATGCGTAATATTACTTCACTGAACAACAGCGATTTCGGCTGTCTGAAAAGCTTGGACTTTTGCAACCATTAACCAGACCGCTGTAAATGACGGAATGAAGTGCGGCGAAATGCCCGAACCACTCCAATTATTAAAAGGGCAGTTTATGTATCAAACGAAAGCCTTCTCTGCCGCAACGGCAACATCTCCCCTGACGTCGGTCGCGATTCCACGACGCGATCCGAAGGACCGCGACGTCCAGATTGAAATCCTCTTTTGCGGCATTTGCAATTCCGATCTTCACGCGGCCCGCAACGAGTGGAAGGACATTATGCCGACGACCTATCCCATCGTTCCGGGACATGAAATCGTTGGCCGCGTCACTGAAGTTGGCTCAGCGGTGACCAAGTTCAAGCCCGGCGATCTAGCCGCCGTTGGCTGTATGGTGGACTCGGACCAGAGTTGCCCGAACTGCAAAGCGGGTCTTGAGAATTTCTGCCCGAACGCGACATTCACTTTCAATTCGCCGGATAAGCACGGCACCGCTCCCATGACGTACGGCGGTTATTCGGACAGCATCGTCGTGGACGAGCATTTTGTTCTGAGCGTTCCGGACAATCTCGATCTTGCAGGCACCGCGCCGCTTCTCTGTGCCGGCATTACAACTTACTCCCCGATGCGACACCACGGAGTGACCAAAGGCAACAAGGTTGGCGTCATTGGACTTGGTGGATTAGGCCACATGGGCGTGAAGTTCGCTCACGCTTTCGGCGCACACACGGTCGTTTTCACGACTTCGCCAAAGAAAAAAGAGGATGCTCTTCGGCTCGGTGCAGATGAGGTGGTTGTTTCTACAAACGCCAACGAAATGAAGAGTCATGCGAGCACCTTCGATTTCATTCTGGATACTGTCGCCGTAGATCACGACATCAATCAATACTTAAACCTCCTCCGCCTCGACGGAAACCTAACCATCGTCGGCGTACCATCTAAACCATTGGCACTCTCTTCCTTCGCCCTCATCATTGGTCGCCGAAGCGTCTCGGGCTCGAATATCGGTGGCATCGCCGAGACGCAGGAAATGCTCGGCTTCTGCGGTCAGCACAACATTACGTCTGACGTCGAAGTAATTCCCATTCAAAAAGTTAACGAAGCGTACGAGCGGCTCGCTAAATCGGATGTGAAGTACCGATTCTCGATCGACATGGCGTCACTCAAATCTGAGTAACAGTCTCACCGGTACAAATTGTTCAACCGACACAGCAGGAAATGGATGAAATTAAAGTTGCTCGCTCCAACATCACAATTCATGGCAAGATTACGCCTGCAAGGCATATGGCTCGATACGATCACTCAGTTTGAAGTTCTTGATTTGAGATTCTTTGATAACACTTTATCGACCCAGTGACTTCTCCAGTCTTGAAGATCATTGAGGCATAACTAAATGGAGAACCAACGCTATGAAATACCGAAAGCTCGCTAATACTGGCACAAGTGTGTCCAACCTCGCGCTTGGTGCCATGGACTTCGGGCCGAAAACTGATGACACCGAAGCCTTTGCAATCCTCGACAGATTTATCGAAGCCGGTGGCAACTTAGTCGACACCGCCAACGTCTATGGAGGAGGCGAGTCAGAAAGACTTCTCGGCCGATGGTTTGCCGACCGTCCCGTCGATGTCACGAGCCGCGTCGTCCTAGCGACGAAAGCCCGATTCGGCACCGGACCTGACGTCAACGAAAACGGGTCGTCTCGTCGCAACTTGGACCGTGCCCTGACAGCGTCACTTCTGCGCCTAGGCCTGGAAAAAATTGATCTCTATCAGTTGCACGGGTGGGACTCATTGACCCCGATCGAAGAGACGCTTCGCTTTCTCGATGACGCCGTTCACGCGGGGAAGATCAACTACATCGGTTTATCAAACTTCACAGGCTGGCAGATGCAGCTCACCCTCTCGACGGCTGCGGCATTAGGCATGCAAGCACCCGTAACACTGCAACCACAGTACAGCCTCGTCTGTCGCGAGATTGAGTACGAGATTGTTCCCGCCGCTCTCCACAATCAGATTGGCTTGCTGCCCTGGTCGCCACTAGCGAGTGGTTTTCTCACCGGCAAATACAAGCAAGGCGAAAAGGCTCCGAGCGACAGCCGTGCCGCCGCCGGTGGCCCAATGTACGACCGAATAATGGGCAAATTCACGTCCAAAGCGCAGAACTGGTCGACGCTTAACTTAGTGCGTGAGATTGCGGAATCATTGGGCGTCACTCCTAGTCAGGTGGCTCTGAGCTGGGTGACAAACCGACCCGGTGTCACCGCACCGATCATTGGAGCAAGGACGCTCAAATACTTAGAGGACAACCTAGTTGGAGCTGATCTCGACTTGGGGGAGAGCTTCACAGCTCGCCTCAATGAAGTCAGTGCACCGACTCCCGACGAATATCCATACGGTCCTTTTGGTGAGAAGCAACGTGGCAGGTACGTCGACTCAAGCAAGCAAGTGATCAGCGAGCTCTTCTGATATCAAGTGAAATGAAAACGCTACTTATAAACCCTTGCTGAAGCGGTCCTCAGAGGCGGTATAGTTCGCTTTGTGCCACATCATCAATCCAACGCTTTTAGTGGGGCAATTAAGGTGCCTGCGACGGTACAATTCGAGTGTTATCTCCAAACAAGGTTCGCCTGGGATGGGTAAATGGTCGACGAGGTTCTGAACAGTTACCGATTGACGCTTGGCTACTTAAAGCGGCTGATTGCGGACGTGCCCGACCCCGATCTCACGCGCCAACCGATCGGCGTTGTTAATCACCCCGCGTGGGTCATAGGGCACCTGACGTACAGTTGCCAAGCGCTCGGCGGCGAGTTGGAGCTTCCGACTTGGCTGCCCGCAGAATGGGAACCGCGGTTTGGAACTGGCAGCATTCCGATCTCAGATCGATCGGCATATCCTTCGAAGGCAGACCTGCTCACTGCCTTGGCCGACGGGGAGGCACGCGTATCCAATCGGCTCGCGAATCTCGGCGATGCCGGAATGTCGACAGCGCTGCCCGACGAGCGGCACAGGTCCACCTTCCCGACGGTGGGCCATGCGGTCGTTCATATCCTAGCTGGACATGCGGCCGTGCATGTAGGGCAGGTCAGCGTTTGGCGGCGTGCGGCCGGTTATAAGACGCAGTCCGCCATATTCATCTAGTGCTCAAACGTGGCGGCTTTCACATTCTGGTCGGATGAATCATAAAACGACCGGTTTAGGCACACTTTTTCTGGAGCACGAAATGTGTGCCGAGAAACGGCAAATCGCAGTTTTTTGAGATAGTTCCGTCGTCGAACCGTCCTGGCTGCGTCATCTAATCAACGATTTCTCGGATTCCCGCACTGGAGTTTTTGATCGTCGGCTATTGATTATCGACCGATGGCTTGCTCGACCCGATCGATTTGTTCAGCAGCCCGGCGCGAATGTGAATCCGGCGCAATTCACGCGGCCGAAAGTGGCCCAGCGACGCGAAAAATGACCGCGGTTACGATAAAAAGGTACAACTTACTCTTGAGTCGTGTCAGAAACCTTGGCGGCGCCGCTAATTGATTAAGGTGGGTGCTTAGCTCTCGAGGGTTTAAAGATGAATAACGGCGCAGGAGAAACGTCGTTTGTGACTCACGCTTCAATCTTCGAGCGGATTCGAGTGAAAGAGGCAGGCCAACGCGAGGTCGCTTGGTGCGATTTTCGAGCTAAGTATGCGCCGATTGTTGGTGGCTTTTGCAAAGCCATGGGCGCAAGTGCACAAGATATCGATGACATCATTCAAGACGTGATGCTTGGTTTCTTCGGCGTAAGCGACGAATTTCGCTATTCCCCGGAGCGTGGCCGTTTTCGCGGCTTTCTCAAAGTTTGTACGGTCCGAGCAGCCCAGCGGCGGGCGGGAAAGAACCTTCGGCATCGGGGCAAACCGTTGGAGGAAATAGGGGCCGATGACCTGGCGATCGATCACGTTTGGAATGACGTTTGGGAGCAAGAATTGCTAGCCCGCGCACTCGACCAGCTCCGCCGGGAGATCGGCGGCACGTTGGCGTATCGGGCGTTCGAACAATACGTTTTGCTGGACCGATCGGCCGGTGAGGTCGCTTCCGAATTGGGGACGAATGTAAATAACGTCCATCAGGCAAAAACTCGCATTACGAAACAGCTCCGCGAGACCTTGCAAAAATTGCGTGAGATGGAAGACTAGAGCTGTTTCTATACTGAGGTGGCATCTTAACTCGCATAGAAACAATTCGATTTTAGACGGTCCAAATCGGGTCAGTTCAGTCTCTCTTCCAACTTTCGAAGATACGCCGCGTATGTCTTCCGAGCCAACAGAACCATCCGAACCATCGACCGGCGCAACGGATGCGGCGACAAAACATTACGAAGCGGAGATTGTCGCTCGCGCTCGCGCGGTGCTTTACGAGCCGCCGGAAGCAATCGGTCCCTACCGGATCTTTGAGCGGATCGGCGGCGGCGGGATGGGGGACGTGTATCGCGCAGAACAGCGTGAAGGCGTTCGCCGTCCCGTAGCGATCAAGCTCATTCGGCCGGGCTTCGATACGCGGCAGGTGGTAACCCGATTCGAAGCCGAGCGGCAAGCACTGGCGATGATGCACCACCCGCACATCGCGCAAGTGTACGCGGCCGGCAACGACGAAACGGGCCGACCGTACTTCGTGATGGAGTACGTGCCGGGGAAACCGGTCACGCATTTTGCCGATGAGAACAAGCTGACAGTGCGGCAACGACTAGAGCTCTTCCTGCAAATCTGCAGTGCAATCACACACGCCCATACGAAGCTGATCATTCATCGCGATATCAAATCGAGTAACGTACTCGCGTATTTTGATGATGAGAAGCAACCCGTGGTAAAAGTGATCGACTTCGGAGTTGCGAAGGCACTATCCGGCAAGTCGCTCAGCGATGCGACACTATACACCGCCCACGGTGAAGTCCTCGGGACCTATGACTCGATGAGTCCCGAACAGGCGGCGGGTTCGAGCGATATCGATACGCGAACCGACGTGTATTCGCTCGGCGTGTTGTTGTACGAATTGCTCGCCGGCGCGAAACCCTTCGACTATGCGCGCGTTGCAGAGCATGAAATTCGGCGGATTATCCGCGAAGTGGAGCCACCGCCGCCGAGCACGCGGCTGTCGTCCTTAGGCGAAGCGGGCTCGCAAATCGCCGCGGCGCGGCGGTCGCAGCTCGACACGCTCACGAAGGAGCTCGGCGGGGAATTGGAATGGATTCCGCTGATGGCGATGCGGAAGGAACGAGATCGGCGGTACGAAAGCCCGGCGGCACTCGCGGCGGACGTGGAACGATATATCGCTGAAGAACCGCTGGAGGCGGGGCCGGAGTCGCTCGGCTATCGAATAAGAAAATTCACCGCCAAGCATAGGTTGCCAATTGCTGTGGCTATGGTGTTAGCCACAGCCCTGGGACTAGGGTTTCTTGGCACGACGACACAAATGGTGCGGGCGAAGCATGCCGAAAGTGAAGCGAGTGAACAGCGAGATCAACTCAAAGCTCAAACCGAGAAGTCAATAGATATCCTGAAAGGCGTTGTGTTTCCTGAAGATCCGAAAAAAAAAGGAGAGACACTGACAAAATCGTTTTTCGGACCAGATGACAGTGACGAAGCGTGGACGTTCATTCTCAAGCGGGAACATGACGGAAGGGACGATTTTAGAGTTTATCGAGGCTCGGCCGAGACCGAAGAGTTCGACTTTGATAAGGCAGACTATAAATCGCCCAAAGCGCCAGTGAATCCATCTGTAGCTTTAGGTGCACTCGCATACTCCGTTGATCGCATGATGCGTGATATTGCGACGGAAAAGGAAAAAGCCCAGATGGAAGCGTACGTCGCGGATCTAAGCGCAGCTCAGTCCGCGCTGGCCAGTAATAACCTCGCAGAAGCACGAGAACGGCTCGAAGCGTGTCCACAATCGCGGCGAGGTTGGGAGTGGGGGTTTCTCGGCCGCCGGGCAGAGAATATTGCGGGAACGCTGCCCGTGGGCTATAGCGTCGAGGAGTTTACGCCTGATGGTAAACAAATGGTGGTCTATGCGCGGGATGGAACCGTGCAATGGCGCGACGCAGTAGGCAACCCCATTGGCGAGGCGCTGGAGGCTGGGACAGACGTATACGCCAAGTTGATCACAGACGGCCAGCAGCTGGCGACAGCGTCGACCGATGGAATCATCGGACTGTGGGACCGGTCGGGTCGCGCGGTTCATCCGCCAATCGACACGGGAGAGCGATGGAAGGACATTACTTTCAGTCCAGACGGAACTCTGATATCGACGATTGCCAGTGCCGATAAGGGCGTGAAGGAAAGTACGCTAAGCCTGTGGAATCTGAAAGGCCAGCGCGTGGCGGGGCCGACCAAGATTCACAGTGAACTTAAGGCGCGGTTTTCAAAAGACGGAAAGCGATTGATCACGGTTTGGCTTCAGCGACTTGATGTGCAGATCTTTGACTTGGACTTACGACCAATCAGTAAACAAATTGCAAGAGTGTTTGACGCAGAGAAACAAGCGAGTGCTACTACGTCGTTTGGCCCGGACAACGCGCGATTATTGTCGCTAATAAATCAGGACGCGACTTTAACTGGTGTGGACGGACGCGCGATTGCGACGCTCGGCGGGAAAGACGAAAAATGGTCGGGCGCCGAGTTTAGTCCGGACGGTAGATTCGTACTGACGTACTCTGATGAAACAAGATCCGGGACGCTCTGGGACAAAGATGGTAAAAAAATCGGCGATCCGATGCGGTGGGGCGACAAGGCCGCAAGTTTTGATAGTGCAAACAGCGAGATAAAAACGGGTTCAGATGCGTTCAAGTTTAGTGGCGATGGCGCAAAGTTGATTTTTCTTAACCGTACGAACGGCAAACTCGCGATTCGTGATTTACGGGCCGGTTCTACGACCGAAGTTTCATGCCCAGGCCACAACCGGTTTATTCTCAGTGCCGACAATACGCGAATCCTAACGTGGAGCGCTGAATTCGCGCGAGCGTGGGATATGTCCGGTCAGCCGACGAGCGATTTAATGCGAGTGGGCGTTGGAGGGTACGCGGATCCACAATTCAGCCCGGACGACTCGTTGATTGTAAATGCTATGGCAGGTCCGGACGGGGCGACTGAATTCGGGTTGTGGGATGCTTCGGGAAAGCTAATTGGGTGTTTGCGCGAGGCATCCCTCGAGTATACGCCGAAGTTTGCCCCGGACGGAAAGCATGTTTTGCTCGAGCCTAGCAACAAGGCGCCTGTACTGATTCTGGCAAATGACTCCTTTACGTCTCCGATCGAAAATGTTTCAGTTGGCGACAGTCTGTCCTGGGAAATTGAAAGTGCGCGCTCGTCTTCGAGCCCGATGCGGTCGCAAAACGAGAGTGTGAACGATGGGCCGTCCGTAAAGGGTGGCGACGGTGACGCGAAGGTCCGCAATGGGATGCCGGAGAATGTATTCGAACGTCTTTGCGCGCAGTACGGTAAGCCGACAACATCAGCACGCGACCATACCGGAGGCCGGTTGGTGACCGGCGGGGACGACTCGACGTTGCGATTTTGGGATACTCACTCGTGGCGTGAAGTGGCCACGTTCCGAATGGATCAGGCGATCACATCGTGTGAGTTTACGGCGGATGATTCGCGGCTCATTATTTTGTTCGAGGATGGCGGCGGGGAGATATGGGACACCCGCGATGCCGCGGCCCGACGACAAGAGCGGAACCGATTGATCGTGGAACGGACTGCAGCTCAAGGCTGGGCGACGCATTATATTGATGACCTGTTCGCGACTCAGTCCAAGAATCATCAGTGGATGAGCGCCGACGAGTTAAAGAACTCGATCTCGGCCGACGGTAATTTGGAATGGCCAAAACGTGTCGCGGCAGTCGACGAACTGCAACGACGCGTCAGCGCACTCTTTGATGAGAAGGTAGAGGCCCGAAAATCGATCTACAAGCCGGATGCGCCGGAGGCCGAGGTTCAGGCTACGCTTCTGAAAGTTGAAAGGATTGCTGGCCTGGTGCCGGAAAACGAGAATTTGAAACAGTTGGGCGGTGCCCAGTATCGCGCCGGTCTCTACAAAGAGGCACTCCAAACGTTGGACCTTGCTGCAGATCCGTTGTCGCAATGGGCCCCACTTTTCAAAGCGATGAGCAATTACAAACTCGGCGACAAGGAGGCGGCGAAGAGATACCTGGCCGAAGCCAAGGCGCTCCGCGAGCAATGGGGACTTACTTTTGAATCGCACGCCGTGTTATTCGACGAGGCGGAGGCGATGATCGAGCCGGTGACAAAGGCGTCTTCAGCCGCCAAAGACTTGAAGCAGGACTCGAAAAAAAGGAAGGGGCCGTAGTCTGCCGATTGAATGCTTCCTTCGATGTAGAGGGGAGGCCCAACCGAAGAATGGCTGCTTTGAGCCGACGAACCGTGGGCGTCTGTCGCAATAATAACTCCAGTTAGCAATGCTTCTGGAATCCCTGCCAGAGATCGCGCTTAGTTCGTCTGGTTGCCGCAAAAATCTTTTCATTTCATGACAGAACCCACGGGGTATGGCGTTATTAGGTTGTAGCGGCCGGGGACTTGGTTCTAAACCGCCGGAACAACACTCTTTTTCACCGGTGGTTGCCGGCCAAATGGAGATAACGCGATGCACGCTGCGAACCGGATGTTGGGACTGACAGCAATAATGACGGTTTGCGGAAGTTGCGGATGGGTCGAGGCGCAGGCCATCGTTAATAAGGGGGCAAAGCCATCCCCGACGCCGCCCGGGGTGGCGCGGCAGCCGCAGCTGAATGTCGGATCGGGAAATGGGGGCGGAAAGGCTCTCGCGAATAAGAAACGTTTGTCGCTGAGTCAGGAGACGCCAGATCGCGCGAAGCCGCATGTGAAGGAAGAAGAGCAGCGCCATGGGCAACATCACAAGAAGCACAAGGATGAGTCCGAAGAAGCGCTACTTGAGCATGTAAAACTCAAGCATGAGGGACATCGGCGGCACATGGAATTAGTGGGCGGGACCCGTGTAGTCGGTGAGGAATTAGTTGGCGGGAGTCGTGTAGTTGGTGACGAAGAAGTTGTCGTTGTCGGGCGCAAGTATTTCGCGCCGGATTCTGTATGGGTTGGCACGCGGGAGAACGGAAATAACCAATGGGCGGTGCGGTTATCCGTCAATAAGTTCGACGGGAACTCGTTTAAGGGAGTTCTCAGCCAGCGATCCGTATCCGGCGAATTGGAGCGGCAGAAAGTGGAAGGCGAAGTTGACGGCGACACGATCGCATTTAGCACATGCGGCGTGCTGGAAGGGACAAGGCAGCCGCTCAGCTTTGACGGGTCCTTTTCGGACGACGAAATGCGGATCGAAGTTTCGGGCCGCGGTAGGAAGGGCGAAGACTTGGGGACAATGATTCTCGTGCGAGAATGATCGCATGCGATCCTTCGATGACGGGCGGACCGTGGTGGAGCGCTAAACCACGTTACCAATAACTATCTACCCCAGTCGGAACTTAAATTCTTCGAACTGTTCGACGTACTTTTCGCACAAGGCGGGAACGGCCTTGGCCTAGTGCCGCGACGCAGGGCGCAGAGAAAGTTGCCGCGAATTTGTTATAATAACGCAGCTTGGTCAATCTCGCTAAAAAATTCGTCATAAAGGGCGATGTCGTCGGGTGAAGCAGTTGAGGCGTGGCCAGCCGGAGTATCTGCATTTACGCTGCGCAATATACGGTCCTGCGAATCGGCGAACGCAGCGTCTTGCTCGCCGAAATCGCTTACATGGATGAGCATAGCCGACTTGCCGTTGCGCGATTCCAGCCATGCCATCATTGCAATGTCCCGTTGCAACTGGTCGCACTGGCTGATTGCTGTCGACGCAAGGGCCTTCCAGCTTTGTCCCTCTATTTGGTTTTTGCCGAAGCGATCGGCACTCTCGGCAGTGTCGAGCAAATCACTGCCTGGCCCCGAGTCGATAATAGACGTCAAACTGTAACTTCCTATGGATAAGCGGTAGCCCGAAACCTCGACAAAATAAGTTCCGCTCGAAGGCGCCACCCACGAAATCAACGAAGCGCTTCCTCCTCCCGTATCGTCGTTGAAAGCCAGCTGAGTGACACCGTCCGTGTCGTACAGCCGCAGAATCGAATCCGGCAATGTGCCAAGAGAAGTTGCGAACTCGTAATGAGTGCCTGCGACCGCGGTAAAAGAATACCAATCAACGTCCCCAGCGAAGTCCAGCGATTGGGTGACGACGCCAGGCACTACGAGCGGTGTTGCCGTCCCGTGGTAATTTCCAACATCGTCGGCCGGTGGTTGCGTGATCGACAAGCCGTAACTGCCCGTCCCACTGAAATCATCCGTGCTGATGACAACGTAGTAAGTCCCATCCGTGAGGGCTGTCCACAGAATGGCCGAACCTTCGTCATGATTGGGATTGTCGTCAACATAAAGCGTAGTGTTGCCATCCTTATCGACAACTGTTACTACCACTTCTTCGACCGTACCCGGAACCGTCCTTAGCAAGTAGGAAGTTCCGGCCGTTGCTGCAAAAGAAAACCAGTCATGGTCGAGCGGAGTTTTTAGGGTTCCGTTGATCCCGGCGGGGACTGGCAATGCAGTGGCCGTCGCCGCGCTGTCCCCACCGTCAGTCAACGGCATCGAAGCAGACAAGCTGTATGTTCCATGTCCGCCGCCGGCACCGCCTACTTCGATGAAGTACGACCCTGCGGAAGGCGCCGTCCAATTGATCAACGCCCCTTCGCCTAGCGTGGTGCTAGTACCAATCGCCAGCTCGGTTTCTCCATCGGAACCAATTATTCTCAACACCGATCCGCCGAGCGTTCCAAGCTCGGTCTTGAATACATACGTTGCGCCTTCGGAAGGATCGAATTGAAACCAGTCGACATCATCCGGAACTTCGATGTTGCCGCCTGCGGGAATATCCAATACGAGCTGTGAGGCAGCAACGGTAGACTGTCCGTGGTCGTCGCTGTATCGACCGAATTCTGATCTCCACACGGCGTAATCATTTTCGTCAATCTTCCCGTCGCCATTGCCGTCTGCAGCAGTATACGGCAGTAACCCGCTCGCGCCGGCCATGTGTCGCCAGAGCACATAATCCGCGATGTCAACTTCGCCATTCCGGTCATAGTCCGCGGCTGGATTGACGGTGAATGAGATCGATGCTGCTGCCTCATCTCGATAATCGGTCACGACGGCGGAAGCTCGAAAGACGCCACTGAAAGCATACGTGTGCGATGCCGAGAACGTTCGTTGGCCGCCTTGGAGCGTAACATAATCGACAAGCGATCCGTCGCCCCAATTTATTGAGACTAAGTGATTTTCCAGAGTTGATGGATCTTCAAACGTGCCATTAAGAGTCGCCAGTTTGCCATCAAGCAACGGGCCGCTATCGAAGTGCAACTCATCATCATTAATCGAAGGAGGTGTGTTTGTGACGGTCGTCCAACTGTGCGCGATCGCCGCATGGCCCGCATCATCGATAATCGCGGAAATGGCAAAATCGCCAGCCTCAAGGTAGGTATGACTTCCTGCCACAAAAAAACCGCCGAAGCCGTCGGGTTTAACTGTCGTCGCTGGTGACGTCGATCCATCACCCCAATCGATGGTGACTGTGTAGTCAGTCGCTACCGCGTTCGTATTCGGGTCGGAAAACTGAGCAAGGACCCCGAAGAATATTGGGATGCCTTCCTGACTCGAGAACGAGCCACCGTGGACCGAAGTGAGTGGCGCATTCGTAATGTTATAGTTGATGATCAAGTTACTGCCGCTGACACTCGCGAAGTCCGGCGCACCATCCCTATCAAAGTCGGCAAGCGCGTAGGTTCCCCATGCGAATGACCCTCCGTCGAATGGAAAAGTCAGGGGCGCCTCGAAGCCGCCGCCGAGCTTGCCTCTAAAAAGCTGTATGAACTGGCCATTGGCGACACTGAAGTCGAGCCTCCCATCTAGATTCGTGTCCCCTACGGCAAATCGATCGCCAACGGCTTCATAAAACACCGCCGGCTTAAATGTCCCGTCACCGTTACCAAGATATATCCCAATACGATTCTGCGACGAAAAGACATCGCCGACCATCAGATCAATGAGCCCATCTCCGTCGACATCTTTTGAGACGATTTGATCCGCAAACGGCACGTTTGCAATCGAATTGATTTGCGTAAATGTACCATTCGCATTGCCTTGAAAAACGTACAAAGTTGTTCCGACATACAACACTAAATCGTCGCGGGTGTCCTGGTTGTAATCTCCAACTCCGACGGAATTCGAAAAGCCATCGTATAGCGGAAAACTTGGGGCCGGCGCAAAGCGGAAAGTTCCATCGCCATTCCCAAGCCATACCTGGATCGGATTGGCATCGAAAATCGTGGGGCTGTGCATTACCAAATCCGGAATGCCGTCGCCGTTAAAGTCTCCGTTGTACATCCTATCTGGAGCGAGGAAGCCAGAGACGTTTGGCGTAACAATGGCGGATGACGAGAAGATGCCAGTACCGTTTCCTAACAGCACGTCAATATTGCCGCCGAAGTCCACCGTAACGAGATCAAGGTGCTTGTCGTGGTTTACATCTGTCGCGATTAGAGAGTTCGGACGGAACCCCGTTGTGTAAATCGACGATGGAGCGAACGTCCGGTTTTTGCCATTCAATTGAACGCTGACCGAGCTGTTGTTGTAATTTGCCTCCGCGACATCCGGGAATCCGTCCTCGTCGAAATCTCCGATGACCATCGTGATTCCCGAGCGGCCAATCGGATAGGATGCTGCTGGGGCGAAGCCCGCGATTTCTGGAGTTCCCGTCACTACCACATTGAAGGATTTGCTCGCCGTATTTCCGACGGAATTCGTGGCTGTCACAAGAACATTCGTTGTGCCAACGGGAAATACGGACCCGCTTGGGTGATCAATCGTAACAATAGGGTTCTCATCGAATTCGTCCCAGACGGACACTGCAAAATCGACTATTGCTCCATCTGACCGGTCTTGCTCAACGACAACATTGCCAATCGGCGCCGTGATGGTCGGCAGCGTCCCGTCAATCGATGCAATGGCAGCACCAACGGTAGACTCGCCATTTACTCCATTGATGGTAGTGACAACGTTGTGCGGGCCACCCGTCGCATAAAGATGACTGCCCGTTACTGTGTATTCGAAGTCGCCGTCGTAGGCAATCGTGCCGGTGCTGATCGACCCATCACCCCAGTCTATCGAGGCAGAATAAGCGCTCTCCGGAAGATTTCGATCATCACTAAAACTGGCCACCACTCCACTTGCCGGATTTGACAAGCTGCCAGTCAGGCTCATCGGATTGATGGAATCGAGACCAAGGCCTGTGTACAGGTTGGGATCCACCTGTCCGCCACCGAACGCAGTTCGCACTTTGGGCAATCGATCGGATGGCGGAATCCCGGTGACGTTCTGAATCCAGTTCTCCATCGGATCATAGGTAATCGAGGGGCCGTAATCGGCGTCCCCAAAAAAACTTGGCCCACCAGGGCCATGGGTGATTGCAACAATGTTGTAAACGCTAACACGCTCCAGTTGGCCGGTCGGGCCGACTTGCTTGCGAACTACGTATTGTACCCAAGGGCCACCCGAATCGCCGTGGCCCGCAGCTACTCCGAGATCGGAAAATAATATATCAACGTTCGGAGGTATGGGAGCGATTACATTCGTGCCCCAACGCTTAATACCCGGCTGGCCGCCCGGTGCGTTAGCGTCGAGATTGTCATGACGCCCGAAACCAACCAAGGTGATGGGTGAACCCGCGGCCGGATCTGTGCCGCCGTAAGTTAGATGGAGAGCAACAGCGTACGGCACGCTCGTGGTTAGGTGCAGCAAGGCGACGTCGTAAGGAGCGGTCTCGCTGGAACCATTAGGCAATGGTCCGTTAAGGTACACTGGGTTAATGACGATTTGATCGACGAGGATCGGACTAAGCCCACGACCATCGTGCCCCGAACTGGAACTGTTTTGTTGAAAGCCACCTACGTAGAAAAATACTGATTGCCCGTAGCTGAATGCATCGGCTACGACATGCGCCGCCGTAATGACCCAAGACGAATCAGAGGTGTCTGGGCCTCCAAAAATGTCCATCGCACGCCCAATAAGAGCGCCGGTGCCTTCTGTGCCTGTGGATGTCTTAACGATTCCCACGGCCTTTGTGTAAGAAGTACTCAGCTCATTTGATGGATTGATTGTCCCGCTCTCGTTATAGAGGGCTACGTCTGCCAACGGCCCGCCTTCTTGATTTTCGCCTGCATTTAAATGCTCAAAGCCCAGCAGGTGCAGCGCCTCGTGCCCAATGACGTCCTTGACCTCGCTTACAAATGCCGTACCCGTGTAGCCGGCGGCAGCGATCGACTCCGAGAAAACTAGTCCGCTATCGGCATGGTGCACGTTCCCGACATCCACATCTTCCGCCAGCCCAAAGAAGCTGCCGAACGATGCGAACACCCTGTCGCTTCCGCCGACATAAATCGTAGAATACGCGCCAACCTTTGCCGGCAGTGCCGTGACGAATGAAACTCCGATCCGATTAAACAAACCATTCAGATCGAATGCAATCTGCGCGATGCTTTGCGATCTGTCCGCGCTGCTAACTATCGCAGACGACCCAAAAGAGGGAACGGAAAGGGTCGCATGAATCGGCCCGTTGTAGTCGACGTTCGTCGCGCCATCGAAATCGAGATAGAAAACTTGTCCCGTCAGCTTTGAGGCGTCACGATCGACGAGACGTAATTCCGGGAATGCTGCCAAAATCGGATCTAGGGGTCCAGCCTTAAGCAGGAGCTTCTCCTCAAGTATTTCATATCTCAGGATGCGCTTGCCCTGTTTTGGAGAATTTGTCCGCGAAAATCGCATCAAGGTACTCCCGTCGTTGAAATCAGCGGGGCAGCATAACTCCCCTATTGGGTGGAGTCAAGCAAATTGGGGCAGGCTCGCTGGCCTAGGGCCGACGGCAGAAGTCAACAAAGAATTGCTCGGGGTTTCGAGCTGCGGCGGGACTTCTTGGGCCGCAGAAGGCCTTTCTCAGTGACGTAGCCTGCGGCGATTCGTTACGTGGTAAAACCTATGCTCATTTACGCGGTGTAAGGGAATTTAGCAACGTCGAGAGTCGCAGGCCAGCAGTTAGAATTCGCTTCCTAGCCAGCGCGCCGGCCGATTGGTAGTACGACGTTGGCAGATCGATCGGCGCCATTTTGTCGCCCGGCTTCGTTTGTCGAACGGCGTCAAGTATCGCATCTGTGTAAACGTCCGAAACACAAAGCGCGTGGCTTTCGTCAGCCCACTTCGCGGGATCCGTCTCGCTGGCCGCGGACTCCCAGATGTCGCCGAACTTGCTTTTGTCAGACAACTCGTTGGCCGCCTTGGAAACGTCGCGTAGATAGTGCTGCTTGCCGAGTAAGCCATCCCAAAGCGCGTGAAGCTCTTTTCCTTTTACCAGCGGTATCTCGTTTCCGCCTTTGTCGCCCTTGGGAAACTGGTTCACGGAGACGAGTTCGTTGCAGTGGAGCGGCTGGTGCAAATCGCCGACGAGATGGAGCAACCAGCATAAAGCGACCGCCTTTGCGTCGGGGCCAGCGTTGCTGTTGATCGTTTGGCGGGCGAAGTCTAAGGCCTGAACCGCATTGAGGTGCGTAGTCGGTGTGCCAGGCCGATAGGTCGTCGCTAAGTTGGGGTGGAACGTTCTCGCGAGCGCTTGCTCGTCGGACTTGTCGAGGTACAGCGGTACGCTAATATAGTGCCACTCGGGATGATCGAAGTCTTTAACCTTTCGAATCTCGTCCGGCCAGATGGCAGCTTGCAAGAATATCCAGTGATCTTCGGCCTCTTTGCTTCCGTCGAGCAACTTGTCGTCCATCTTGGACGCGAAGTCTCTGTCGAAGCGCGGATGGCGGCGTAAGAGCTCTACGACGCTCTGTCGCGTTTTCGGGTCGAGCTGACGCCAAGCAATCTCAGCAACGGTCTTATGACCGAGTGCGCTCCATGCGTGCGCCTTTAGGGCAAGCGATGTTAATGCTACAAGTACGGCGATCGTGCGAGACATTCCTAACCACTTCCGCTGGCTCACCTTTTCGGATCAGCCTTGAGTATCGTGGACCAACGGAAGTTTCGCTATCGCTTTTGACACACCAACGAAAGGGCCTTCTATTCATCAGCACCCTGCCCAGCATTCTCTTCTGCGAGGAGAATAGCGACTAACGCACAGTTTTGACAGACACGCACTAGTCGATCGGTGCTCAAAGCGTCGTCCGCTTCTAGCATGGGGCCCACATCATCCGAACATCGCCCACAAAATGAGCAGGCCTTAGCTTTGCGACCGCGTCGTGCAGCCAAGCTCGACAGATACCGAGCGGCGGCTCTCGCCTTTGCGTTGTCAGAATTGCGTAGTCTATGTGACGCGTCGGCTGTGCTAACTACGTGATGCCTGTTCTTACTGCGGTCGCCAACGTCGCCACTCTGTGTGGGCGGCCAGTCCGTCATCATTTCCGCCGTTAGGAATTCTGAGCCGGCGAACTCGCTCAGCTCAGCTTCGGCAATTACGTACTTGACGCGAGCGAATGGAACCTCGAATCGCTTTGCGATCCAATGTTCGCGACCAAAAGCGTTCGTAAGAAAAATTTGGTGCGAGTCTTTCGCGCGTGGCGGCACTGCCATCTCCTAACAGCGCACTATCAATTGCTCATAGATATAACCGCAATTGGCACGCACGAGCCGCCACTATAACTTCTCACCTTTAATAATCTTGCAAGGATGGCGATCGAACTCGCTTTACTTCGTGTTCCGGTGCGTACATTGCAGCGGCTCGCCCGAGCCGGGCGGCCACGCTTAACCTGAGCACTTTCGGAAATAGAACTTCGACATGTTCTCCATATCGCATGATCCACCAAGAAATCTCGCCGTACCCAGAAACCTTAACCTTAAACAATAGCGAACCGTCGTTCATCGGCCGGAGCTGTTGTGACTTGTGCCACTGTACCCGCGCAATGCTTGGCGCCACGACGGCCGAAAACCTTAAGATGACAATGTTTCGCTGTTTGTGAGGCCCTGGGCTTATATTCCAAGCGTCCCCAGCAATCGCCTCCCAACTGAAATTCCTAGGCTTCGAGAACTTCGTTTTGGTTAGGCGCGGTTCAGTGATCGATACAAGGTTGAATAGCCTCAACTCATTGTGATTAGACGAGTGACCCACCACATACCAAGAGTATTCATTAAAAATTAATCGGTACGGTCGGAACGTCGTCTCTCTCAGCTCGGTACCATTGAGCACTCGGTAGGCCATCTTGATTTCCTGCAGCGACGCTATAGCGTCCAAGATCACGCGATAGTTGACAACGATCTGAGAGAGGTCCGCTAACTTGCGTGAGGTGAACTCGATGCACCTAGTCATGCGAGAGAACTTGCGGCGAGCAGCCGGGCTTGTGCTCCTAACGATTTTCTTGACGGCAGTCTTCAGATCGCTGTAGAAGGGGACGTGGTGATTCTGCACCGTTGCGCTAATGGCCCACATCGCAAAGAGTTCATCGACCGTAAGGTCAGTCGGACGACGATGTTGATCGCGTTTAAGGAAATAGATGTGGGTCTTCTCGTCGTTGACGATCGGCACACCCGCTGCCCTAAGGGCCTGCAGGTCGCGAAAAAACGTTCTGCGCGTTACGCCAAGTAGTTTTGCAATTCCGTCGGCGGTACGCCCCCGTCGCTGATCGAACAACCTTAACAGCTTTATTACGCGAATCAGCCGACGACTTTGACTAAGCATAGAGCAAACGCTTCATAAGAACAGTGATAACCCACCGTCTTATATAGCATCATGCTTATTCATCTCGCTCTGCCAGTTCAGCCAGAAGGCTAGCTCGTGTTCAAAGCGCGGTTGCGCGTCTTCGATCCTACGCAGTTCGGTATCGAGGTGCGCCGATTCAATCAGCACTCCGGTCGTCGACGTTAGATAAAAATCAGCCCCTTCGACGCCCGGGTTCGTGTCGATTAGCAGAATATCGACGTAGTGGAGTTCGGGTCGCAAGTGAACACCGATCGAGCGCGTCCTACCGCTTTCAGATATTACCGAACACTGAGTAAAGACGATGCTTTCACCCGGGATCTTAAAGAACCTGCCTGCGGCTGGGGATAGGGGCGCAAGCTTGCCGCGTGAACCGACGTAAGCTGCGAGCGAATCCAGGGGCTCCGGCGCTGGCGGCTTACTGGCGAGCATGATCGTGACGGCCGCAACAATGGCGACTGCTACAAATACTATGATCGCTCGCAGTGGGGTTGAAGTTCGCATTTCGGCTACTGCTCGATCCTCAGCATAGAGTCGTTCCCGTTATTTTATCGCGGCGCGCGCTTATTGCGGCACTACCCTCCTCGAATACGCCGGAAGTCGCGAGCCGTCGGGGGTTGGGCTCGGTATGGCTGGAGAGCGCAATGCGACCCACAAAACTGTTCATTTTATTGTACCCCACCTAGGGGGATGCTATCCTGAAAAGATGCTGTTCCGCCGCCTTCGCTTCGAACCTTTGGAGTCGCGCCGTCTACTCGCCGGGCTGGTGAAATATATCAATCCGGCAACAGGCAACGATACGAATAGCGGTGACGTCAGCGCGCCTTGGGCAACACTCGAAAAGGCCGAACACTTTGCTGCGGCAAGTCCCGGCGCAATGTCGGAGCTGGACATCGACACATCAGTCGCGCCGCTCTATGTGGCCGACGACAGTGTTCAGTTCAACGGCGCAGCTGGCCAAGGACTGATGATCAAGAGCGCCACAAACGACTTAGCGGACGTGCGCTTCTGGCATATGGTCGATGGATCGGAGGCAGTTGCTTACGACACTTACTATCACACGAGCGGCCATTCGAATGTCTACGTTCTCGTGACGGGTGCTAACAGCGCAATCTGGGAGTATATGGGCGGGCGCGGCGACAACCTCAAGTGGTTGGCACAAATTAAGGAACTTGGCAACTCGTCGACAACGTACAACGACCCTGCGAATCTTACCACACTCGCCAACAACGCTTGGACGTTTTGGACCGGGTTCGACGGCTCCAACTACGTGACGCTGTTCAACGCCAATGGCGATCCGAGCGGACGGCAGTTCGCTGTTAGCAACCACACGACAACAAATAATGCTCTCGAAATTGATTACGGCACAATCAGCAAAGTCTGCCTTGGCGGTCAATCTGGGGTCAATGCGAGCGGAGTGCTACAGCCCGGCGACGTAATTCATGCTGAGCAAGGCGCGAAGGTCACCGACTGCATCCTTTATGCCGGCTCGACTCACGCGGCGTTATCAGGGGCCGGCGCCGCAGTAACGTGGACTCGTGACACGTTCGGCCAAGGCCCCGGCTGGCAGGGCAACGGCGCATATACTACGTGTGTGTGGTTCTCTCAGGATGCGGCAACAAATCCTCCGATCTTTATCGACTGCAACTGCCCGGCGGTGTTTGGAAAGCGTGGAAGCGTAACCGGCTGTGATTTCGTAGGCAGTAACGACCTCGGCTTCCTTAATTCGCTTGGAAATTTCGTGTACAGCCACAATGTCGGTGGCAACACGGCCCGCATTACGATCGTGGGCACAACGCCGACAAGCTCTGTCCTTCACGGCATGATCTCCTATGCCTCCAATATCACACTGGCCGCAGTGGGCTGCCTGACCGGTGACACCACGATGCGCTCGGGAACACTGCTCAATACAATCGCGTTCAACAATACGAATGACAATTCCACGCTCGACATCTCGGATAGCGTAATCTACCTGAACATCGCTGGGGTAAACGGTTCGCACTTCCCATTCGTTCGCGGCAACGTAAATTTACAATCGTGCACGATCATCGACCAGCAGTTTTTGACCGGGTGGGCCTTCACTCGGCCGATAATCGACGCGAGCCAAGGAATTTTGCACCTGACGGTAAATGATTGCATCCTCGATCTGCGATCTTCCGACGGCGCGCCAGTGGTTATCGCTAGCAACCTGAACTTGAGCGGCGACGATACGCTCGTTGCCAATCGGAATATCTTCGTGTCGCCGAATGCCGTCTACGGCCTTACGATAGGCAATAAAACAGTCCTTCAAATGCAGGCGCTCGGCTATGAAGCCGGGTCGATCGCCGATGCAAACAACTCTCAGGCTAAGCTGCTTGGCCAGACGGGTCGCGTTCTTACTGGGTCGATAGCGCTGGGCAAAGCAGTGATACGCATGAATGCTGCCGATAGGACCGGGCAGATATTTGCGAACCGCACGGGCACGGGTGCCTACGAGGTCGCAGCGCCGAGCGACGCAGTTTATTCAATCATCGGCGATTATAATCACAACGGGACGGTCGACTCGGCGGATTACGTGGTGTGGCGGCATGCGATGGGTTCGGTAGTGCAAGCGTTCACAAGCGCTGATGGCAATGGAGATGGAACGGTCGATTCGCTCGACTATGATGTGTGTCGCTCGCATTTTGGGCAGAGCATCGTGATTGCAGCGGAGCAAGTAGCGGTAGCCGAATCCGTCGAAGAGAAGTCGGCAGTCGCGGCACCCTCTTTAGATTCGTCCCGCGAGGCGGCCATTCTATATTGGCTGCGGTCTCGCACCAGCGACAATGACGATTGCGTCAGTCCGGGCCAGCACAAGCGGCATGTCTGGCGAATGGTTTAGCTTTGCGTTTCCTTGATGTGCCGCGTCTTTTACCGCAGCCACACGATCGCCTTTGCTGATTGAACATGCCTACCATCCTAGTGCGCACAAAGTCGGGCGAATGCCGTAGCGTACCACACGACATACTTGCGTAGGACGCCCATCGGCGTATCGCGCTTTCTTCCCTATTGCGAAGATTTTTCCGCGTCCGACTGCCGCGTCGAGCTTTCATCTTCGTGGTCTGGTCGTGACGTTTTGTGCCGATCGCACAGATACTTGCCGGCAAGCGTCGCGCTGTAGCGATTGAACGGACCACGCGTAACGCACTCTTTCCAATATTTCTCGGCCTTGTCTTTGTCGCCCGCCAGGTCGTAGGCTCGGCCGAGAAAATACTCATAGTTACAGCGGCTGTTCTTGTTGATGTCTTTTTCGAGTTGCGCGTCGAATTTCTGCAAGGTCGCGTCCGACAATTCCTTGCCATCTAAAACGTCGCAGACGACGATGTTCACATCGCTATAGGCCGGCTGCTTCTCGCGAAACGCTTCGCTCAGCCGGCGCGTTTCCTTGATCGCCGTGGCCGCATCATCGTCCTTTTTCAGTTCCTTGGCGACGAAGGCGAGGTACAGCTCTTCGTAGACCAGATCGTCATCCTCGGGTTTCTTGGCCTTGGCCAATTCGAGTGCGCGCTGAGAATCGGCAAGCGCGGATTGCAAATCATTTTCTATGATGTGGAAGGTCGCGAGTTTCAGCTGACCGTCGAGCGAGGTTTTAATCCATCCGGCTTGGATGTAGTTATCCATAAGCTTGCGCGCCGCACTCAAGTCGCCGCGGCCGGTCCGGCGGCACCAGAAGTACCATTCGTCGCCGCTGCCCGTGGGATAATTCGTCGAAGTCTCCCGGGCCCATTTTTCCGAATCGTCCCAGTGGCCCAGGCCTTCGCAAACTCGGCTGGCGAGCAACATCCCCCAAGCCGACCAAGTCTCGGCCGCCGCGACGGCGTGCGGTTCTGCTTCGGCCCAGTTGCCCTTATCGATAAAATTGTTGGCGATGATGCTGTGTACAGAAGCGTGCTCCAGGCCGAGGTCCTCGACTCTGAAGAAACGTTCGAGTGTCGGCAGCCACATATCGTCCTCGCCTCCCGCGCGGTAGGAGTCGGCCAAGTCGACATAGGCGTCCTTGGTCGGACTGAGGGCGATCGATCGCTCGTAACATCGCTTCGCATCTTCGTATTTCTTGAGATTGTAATACATCGCTCCAAGCCGATAAAAAATAGTGGGATCTTCGCCGGCTTGCGATTCCCACTCGGCCGTCTGCTCGAACGTCGGGTTCTCGACCAGGCCCGACTCGATCCGCAACGGCTGGGGCGAGTGGGGTGAGATCGCACGATAGTCGGCCGCCCAAAGTGTCCGCATTTGTGGACCCAACTTATCCCACCAAGTGTCCGAGAGTGTAGCCGTCGCTTCCAACATGCCCGTGTAGGTAAGACTGCGATCGTAGAACGCGTCTCGCGAAGCATCGAATCCGCGGGCGTTGCGGTCGGGGCCGTCCGGCGCGGTCCAGACGCGTGACATCAGTGGGAGCATGTTTCCCCGCGCGTCGACGATCGACATGTCTCCGATAATCTCCAAAAAACGCTTTGGGTCGCGCGATCTGTTCACCGAGAAACTTTCGATGAACCGTGCGTAGCGGTGGCCTTTGATGGCTGGCAAAATGGCCGCGACTTCCTCCGCGTGCGACGACTCGGTCGCGTTGAGTGAAATATGCAAATAGTTAGCCGCTTGAACGAACTGTTCTTCGAAGATCACTTCGCCAAGCGCCGACCAGGAGGGTTCGCCTTTGTCATCGGCGGTCCGAGAGGCGGCTCGCAACGCCTCGACAATAGGGCTCGTGGCCGCCGCGTATTGACCGGCGGATTTGGTGGCGGCGCTAGCAGGCTTATCGTCTTTTTTTGCGTCGTCGTCTTTTGTAGTTTCCTCGGCGTCATTGTTAGGAAGTCCATTGGCGGCATCGCGGACGCCTTGGGGCGTGTCTTCGAGCGCGGCGATTCGGGCTGGCAGAAAATGCGCGAGGGCGGCCGGAGCGTAGTAAGCGCCTGTGCGCCCAACCGATAGCGTGGCGTTGACCGTCAGTGCGGCATAGACACCGTACTCTTCGGGACAGATCGCCATCGTTTGCTTCGCAGAATCGAACATCCAGCGATCATCGCCGAAGGCGCGAGCCTGCTCGAATGAAAGTCGCTGCGCAAGTTGGCGCAGACTCCGGCGCTGCTGGAATACGGCTTGTATGGGCTCGCGCTCAAACATGCAGTAGGGCTCGACCAGCTCAAGCCAAACGGGCTTCAGTGATATCTCGGACTGTTGTTCGCGCAGTTTATCGATCTGCTTTAGTTCATTGAGCGCGTCGCCGTGCAGGCCGACGACCGCGCGAACGTACGCCCGCGCGGCATGCGCTTGCCAATCGTTCGGATGCGCCGCAACCATTCGCTCGGCATAGAGCAAAGCGCGAGCGACGAACACCTCGGTGTCGCTCTTCCAGTGGTGCTCGGTCATAAGCGAAAGATTTGCATAACCGCGAGCCAAGACGGCAAGCCATGCTCGCGATTCGCCTTTCTCGGCAATCGCCGCGTGTGCGGCCCGAACTACGGCAAACTCAGATACAAAATTCATCTCTAGGAGCTGGCCTTCGATTGAATCAGGCGGCAAGTTCTCTTCGTTCGAGGGCTTCGCATGACCCTCAAAACCGAGCGCTCTCAGCTTGTCCGCCAGATCGCCAGCGATCATAGGTTGGAGCTTCTCGACTTCGTTTAGAATCACTCGTGCATCATGCGGCTTTTCTTTGTTTGCAGGCAGCAGTTCTCCGGGTTTCGCAGCGAGCCAAAGCTGGTACCGCACGCTGCCATCGAATTGGCACCGTACGGAGACAAAAACGTCCTGATTATCGCGTTTTACCGAGTCCGGAAATATTTCGCCAAGCGTTTCATCGCGCGTGTTCAGGGCGAGTTCGTCACGGGCGGCGATTAATAACGCCTGTCGGCCAAGCTCACGCAGAAGCCGCCAGTTCGGAACGGTGCTGTTCTGGATCGGGAGATACTCAGTGTGCAGGCAAAGGAGACGAGGCAATTTGCCGGCCGACGCTTTATCCGTTGTTGACGGGGGACTGTCGTCGGCGCGTGACGCGGTCGCGATACAGACGATCATCCCAAGAGCGATGGCAATAAACGACCCTATTTCAAGAATGCACGGACGTAAACTATGGTTTGGCATCGACTTCTCGCCCCCCCCCTTCGTATCGATTTACAATTAGAGCCAAGAAAAGACTCGAACGCAGCCATTTTTCGACTTCCTAATCATCGTGCCAGTCGCATCCGAGCTGCGCGCGAAACGAACAGTAAACGACTGCAACAGCCATACACGCATCGTAGCAGCGAGCGACCTGAGTATCGAGCAGCAGAGGGCACCAAACGGACTGCTAATCAGACGTGCGCCACGGTATTTAATGGCTGCTCTCGGGGCTGTCCCCGGAAGGTCTTTCTCTCCCGGCGAATGGCAAAGTATATGGTAGCCGTCGGTATTTACCGCACCGCGCGCACGTGATCGTGACCGACCAAGTTCCTTCGCCTCGAGCCAGTATTTGTGGGTCTGTTGCACGCTTCGGATTCGGGTGGTAATCGACTTTGGCAGTATCGCCGCAGCGTTCACACACGCCAGTTATTTCCTTCTCCTGCATGTTTACCCCTCTAAGAAAAGTGTGCGCCGCCTGCGCGGATATCAACTCCGCCGAGTTGTCACTAGCGGCGCCGATACGAACCAATTACCAACATCCCGAGCAGTAGAAGTGTGGAGGTGGTGGGCTCGGGAATTGGCGTTATCGGAATGTCGGAATTATAGCGAAGGCTGCCGTAGTTCCATGCGTAAGTCGCCAGTTCGTCATACTGCATGAAATCGACGGCGTAAGACGCGACGTTTCCGCTGGCGTTTAAATCGCATTGGAGCACTCGGAACCACCCCGAAAGATCGTTATCACCTCGACTTTGGCCGCTAAAGTCTAGACCTGGACTCTGCGGCCAAATATCGCGGCGTGCGTTAGGGTAGTAGCCAACCGTGGCAGGCGTCTGATTAAATCCCGCGAAAGACATCTCCCAAATTTCGAGGTTTCTGCTGACCAAAAACCGGATGTCGATTCCTTTGGGGGATACTGGCAGGGCCGGCGGCGGAAAAGGTATATCCGTCGGCAGGAGTGAATGTGCGAGTTTGCCCCTGCCCAACCCACGAGAGCTTCGCACTCGCGAAGTAAAAGATGTTGGCGGCGTTTGAAGTTACAGGCGATACAGTAATCAGCAAAAATCCCAAGATCGCGTTCCGTTTCATTGGCTCCCCCTATTCGTTCGAATCCTCGCCGGAACGCCAAGCTCCATCGTCGCATGAGGTTGCAGAAACTGCAATTAGTGGCCCAACATCTAGTGCCAAAGTTAACTGAAAATCGGCGCTGAGCTGTGGGGTGCCAAACCTCACCCCGACGCTCCGCGCAATTCCTGGGGCATCAGGTGCGTTCGATATTTGGACAATAACTAGAAACGGTTCGCGTTCACTGACTGAGACAATTCGCAGCCGCTAGACGGCGACGCCATCGCGAATGTTTCTTGACAACTTAAATGGCCCCGGCGCGTCGCGAACGCCGGGGCGTTGTGGATACGGCTAGCCAGACTTGCGTCGCTTGCCGGGTGACTTGGGCCGCATGCGAGTCCCCAGCTTCTTCGACCCCGGGCTCCGCGGTTTCTTAGCTTCGAGACTGGCCTTCAGGGCCTCCATAAAGTTGATGGCCGGTGGACCGACATCGTCACCCTTAACTGTCGCCACATCTTTGCCGGCGATTTTGGCCTGCACCAGCGCTTCCATGCGTTCATTGTAGATATTGCGGTAGCTATCGAGTTCGGCATCCTTGGTGAGCGTGATGTCGATAAGCGTCTTTGCTAGTTTCACTTCTTGCGCTGATACGGGCGTTTCCGTTAGCTTGTCGTCAAACGCTGCCGCGGGTCGAACTGCAGCATCATAGTGGAGCACAGAGATAGCGAGCAGTCTTCCGACAGGCCGGAGCACTACCAGCTGCTCACGGTTCGAGATGACCACTTGTGCGAGGCCGACGACCTTTTCGGTCTGCATCGCTTTCTGCAGGACCGCGTAGGGTTTCTCACCTTGTTTGCCGTCCGGCAGAAGATAATAGGTTTGGCCGGAATAATAGATCGGATCGATGGCGGCAGGAGGCACGAACTTGTCGATGGTCACCGCTCGATCCCTTGCAGACCGCAGCTGATCGATTTCCTTGAGATCTATGATCGCATACTGGTCGGGACCGTACTCGTAACCCATAACGATTTCATCGTTCGGCACTTCGCCGTGGATGGGGCACGTCTTTTTGTAGCGAATTCGGCTGTGGCATTCTTCGTGAAGCTGATTCAGCGAGATACGTTCCTTCTCCGCTTCGAGGGCGGTGTAGCCTTTGACAGGAACGTTCACCAAACTCAGACGGATTGAACCGGACCAGCTCGGACGAAACATGGCGCAGCCTGCAGGACAAGATGAGAGGGGCTTTTCTTCATGCTAAGTCGAGCTCGCTGGAGCCCAAAGCGGATTCAGGCTGCTCATCTCGCGATTGCAGGCACGCGAGGCAGTACAATCACTACAACGTGAACGGATGCTGAAGCAAGCGGGTGCGAGTTAGTTCTGTGGGGCGACCAATGCGGCTGGTAAATCCGATGCCTTGGAGCGTCCCCATCTTCTTGCGAACGCCATCAAGCAACTGTAGATTTTTATCCGTTGGGTTTGGAAATCACCGTGAACGACACGTTCATTACGCTTCGGGTCTCAGTCTACCCTCAGCGGCACGCTTCGTCCTCCCGCAACTCCGCAAGGCACTTACTAGCTCGCTGCAGCGTGTCATCGTCCCCTTTAGCAACTGTGAGCGCCTCGGCGTTGGCAATCTGCATGTTGAGCTCGGCCAAGATGCGGCCAAGCTCCTTTCGGTGCGTCTTCGGTATTCGATTCATACGCTGTTAAGCGGAACAATGCGCTGCGGCCCTTCGTTGCGTACATTGTTCACGATGCGGTCCACTGGGTAGCACTCGATGACTTCGTTCGGGCATGGCACCAGTAAACTCGGTAGGGTCCGCCGAAACGCCATCGACGATTCGGAGGCGTCGTCCCGGAATTCTCCCTACGACAGTGCTGACCATTTGCCGTTGGGCCGCAGGTGTCGGACCGGGGAAACGATCAGCGACTCGGCTCGCGTGGGGTCTTGATTGGCTACGCGACCACCCTTACTTCTCCGGCGCTTTGTAGAATTCCATCGTCGCCGGATCAGTTGGCAGAAATAATGGCTCTAGTACCTTGCGTTCCACAATGTCGGGGTTGAGCCACTGCGCATATTGCTCTTCGTTCGTGAGCAGAACTGGCATGCGATGATGGCCGACTGACTTCACAAGCTCATTCGGTTCTGTCGTCAGCAGAGTACAAGATTCGACCGTCTCTTCGCCATGTCGCCATCGCTCCCATAAACCAGCGAATGCGAACGGCGTAAAGTCGGGCAAGTGGAAGTAATGCCCCTTCTCGAAGAACTCTTCGGCCGGCATCAAGCATCGACGGCGTTTGAACGCCTCGCGGTAGCTGGGCTTCTTGTCCACTTCCTCTGACTTGGCATTGAAGCATTTGCGTTGAAAGCCGGATCGCTTAGGCGCTTTGTCGGTGGGCTTCCACCAGAATGGCAACAATCCCCATTCAGCGGGGACCATTTCGCGTTCACCATTGTCATTCGGACGAATGATGGGAACTTTGGAAAGCGGCCAGTAATTGGGCAGCGTGAATTCAAATAAGGTGGAATGGATGTCGAACGCACCCGCGTACAGTTCCGGGTGCTTTTTTGCACCGACGTAATGATGACACATGCCAGAAGTATAGCGGTGGCCACATGAAGCGGCCACAAAATCTAGGCCGCGCATAAAACCTACATTTTTTCTCAGCCATCATTTCCGTATACTGTACTCGTGAACAGTATACCGCGTGAGCAATGCCGATACTGGGCGGCGAAGTTTTGCCGAATGCAGCGTGAACTTTCGCGAGTGATTGAGCACCTGTACCAGAACGACGTTGCCCACGATGACGAGCTTCAGTTGCTCGCGTGTCGCGCGTTGGATGAAGTGCAGCAATTACACGAGCACGTTCGCGCTTTGGAGTCGTCGCCAACGGTTAATGAGGTCGCATGACGCGAATCCCTGAGAGCGATTGTCAATGTGGAATGACGAACCACCAAATCGGAATGGCAGAAAGTACAACGATCGTTAGCCATCGGCACCAGTTCGGCAAACCAGTTCGTTCCCAATGAAATGCAGCCGTACCATCGATTGCTTGCCCGCGCTTGAAAGAAAATACGATCAATCCAGCAGTCGCCAGGATGAGAAGAATAGCCGACTGATACGAGTGAAAGCGGTAGGCCAACCATGTGCTGGCACCGAGCATGTGACCAATTACTATCGCGACTGTGAGAAAGAGCGCGAGGATTTCAGGTAGTAAAAGTATAAGTATGCAAAATATGGCCGCCCATATCGCAAAGAGGGCTACAAAGCCGATCGGATGAAATCTCAGCGCGGTGGCAAACGAAGGTGATATTTCGTTCGCTTGCGAGTAATTTCCCGCCCAGTAAACGCTTGGTTGCCCGTAGAGTGTCAATCCAAAATCAATCGAGGAAAGAATGATGGGCGGAATAAAAAGCCAGAATGCCCGTCGTTCACACAAATTATTTCCCATAAGGATTAAACCCACGTTAGTGAAGCCACACGATCAGCCCCAGCCCAACGGCAACGAGCGTCGTGGCGATTAGGAGGGTGCGAAGGCTGAAGCGGAAGCGAAGCCATGGGGCGGCGATCAAAGCGCCATCGACAGCTATTAGGAACCAGTACGGAGTGAAGACCACCACTCTGCTTGACGTGAGTTCACCACCTAGCCCTGTAGGCGACGCTGGAAAATCAGTAGGCAAACCGTTATCACTTCGCCGGCGATCTTGTTTGCGCCAGGTATCAATTGGCTCTGATATTTGTGGCCAGATGGGAGAGTTCGCTGGTTGAAGCAGCGGCACTATATGCTGCTCGGAAAAGCCGACAAGCTTAACCTGCCCTAGCACATGGCTAGCTTCAATCGCGCGAGTACCACCAATGCCTACGACAATTCGCTGCCAGTATAAATAGCTCCGCACCCACAGCGCCACCAGCAGCACCGCCACAATTCCCCACGCCACCGACCATGCGATTCGCAGCTTGCGGTGTTTCATCGTGTTCAATTCAGATTACTTTGCCCCAAATAGCCTAACCAGTTCGCGGAATTCGTGCCGAAATCTTGACCGGTGTACTTCTGCAAGGCTTTGACAAAAACTGCTTCGGTTTCTGTTCGTTGTGCTTCTAATGCCTCTTCAACTTCGGGAGTGCTGCGATAACCTTCACCGACTACATAGTATGTCTGCGCGTAGCCGAGCATCTCGGCAGTGCGAATTGCGTCGTCGTGCGACGAAATGCGATTGTACTCTTTGGCCCACTTTGCCAGCTCCCGCGTCACACTGCGCTGATGAAAAATTACGCCGTGGTCGAACGTGTAAGCTGCAAACACCGCGAAGCAGACAGCGCAGAGACCTAAGATTCCGACACAAAGAATTGCAACGGTTGGACGTCGCATAATTGTAGTTCAAAAAGTTCGATTACAAAGTGTGAACTCAAATGCCAGCGCCATTCTACCACGCACAAAGTACCTGACGGAAACTACTCGCGAGCGACGACTGCAAATCCTTATCTCGCAAGCCACACGATCATCCCCAGCCCAACGGCAACGAGTGTCGTGGCGATTAGGAACGCACGTACGCTAAAGCGACAAGACCAGGCTAGCCAAGGCACTGCGGAAATCGCCAATGCCGTGACGATCATGAACCAATCGGGCAACGTGATCGCGAGTGCCCAATCGAATTCAAATCGTCCCCAAATTCCCGCAAATTCCTGATCATCGTCGAAACCGGTTATTCGCCGCGATTCGGTGTCTATCACGTACCACCAAGATCGCTCATTATCGCCGGCGTCGAGATTAGAAAGATTTCCAGCACATGCACCGGGCAAAGAGCCCAACGATAGGTGACTCGTTTGCCCGATGCGGATGTTGATAAGATCAACGTTCCAGCAGCTCCGCACCCACAGTGAGGCAATCAAAAGCGCCGCGATACCCCACGCCACCGACCACGCGATTCGCAGCTTGCGGTGTTTCATCTACTTACTCGTGAGCACACGATCAGCCCCAGCCCAACGGCAACGAGCGTCGTGGCGATTAGCAGTGTGCGGAGGGTGACAATGAAGAATAGCCAAGGTATTGCCGAGAGAGCTATGCATAAAAGCACCAAGTAACGATGGGGCAGCCAAAGCGTGCCATCCCGTAACTTCAATCCGGGGTAAGGCGGGACGACTGTGAGGAAAGTCTCATCATCGCCCGTTTGAATCTGCATCTGTCCCCTATGTGATTCAAGCACAATTGCTGGTAAAAATATTCGGTCGCGCGCCTAATAACTTCGCACCCACAGCACCACTAACAGCACCGCCGCGATTCCCCCCGCCACCGACCACGCGATTCGCATTTTGCGGTGTTTCATATCATCGATTGCTTAGCCACGCGAGCAGCCCCAGCGCAACGGCCAGTAGCGTCGTGGCAATAAGAAGTGTGCTGAGACTAAAACGGTTGGACCACTGAAACCACGGCACCGCCACGAGCCCAGCGACAATTGGTAGTAGGAACCAAATTCTCACGACAAAGCGGATATAGTCCGGTCTTCTATCCTCCCACCCAAAAAGAATCCGCTGCGGGAATCGCAAGGAATTTCCAACTGGCATTCGAACTAGGCTCCATCCGCTGCCAACGCTGCGGTTTTTCTCACATAAAATCGTACCGCATTCGTAGCCAACGCCGACAGCATTTGAACCCTGGCAGTGGACAAGAATGTCCCGGTACCAATAACTCCGCACCCACAGCATGCATAGCAGCACGGCCAAGACTCCCCATGCAACCGACCACGCGATTCGCAGCTTGGGGTGTTTCATTCGTGCTAATGAGCTGATGGGGAATTAGATTCCGATTAGCCGTAGTGGGGTCCGCTCGGAAAAAGAAAGCGAGACCGTCGCAGGTGATTTGGAACGCGAGTTCACCAAACTTTCCACCACGGCCGTTTTTGCTTCCGCTTTTCGCCAGATGCCATAAGTCGCACCTTTTCTTCGTCAAGCGCGGGTTCTCGTCCTTGGCCCGCCCATTCCAGCGTCTTCTGGAAGCCTTCAATTTTTTCGGGAGTGTCTAATGCGGCTTCGCCAGGACTCTCCGCCCAAAAAATGACATCTCGATAATCATTACGGGCGCACTCGGCGTAGTGCTTCACGTCGGCAATGCGTCCCTGGGCAAGTTGCAGAATGCACAGTGGGACGCGAGCGCCGTCGGCCATGAAATGTTCTAATGTGGCATATATCTCATCCCACTGTTCGGGCGCATATTGCTGCCTGATAACCTGCTTCACCTGGTCGTCTTCGTACTGCGGTGTTTTAAACGCCATTTGCAATCTTGGCTGGACCAGCAGCCAATTCTACCGCGCACGAAAAAGCAGGTCGTTGGCCGTTAAGCGTGCAGCCTAGCACAACTATTGTCGTAGTATCTAACCGGAGTGTTGTGGCCTATAGTGCCACTGCATGCCCACTCTTCCGCTCCGGGTCGTTACAGAGCACATAAAACCTACCGACCCCGATCATCCGGCCACTAATGAGCCGAGTTTAGCGGTGGCGTTCGATAGCGCTGAGCGACAGCGGGACCGCATGTAGAATGATTAGCAAATATCTACTCATGTCGTGACCTTTTTGCGCGCTGGAATCTACCGCACTTATCCACAATCGTTTCGCGTAGCTCTTCCGCCATTGCGTAAACGTCCGCGTAGATCGGCTCGGCTAGTAGCTCGTCAGCTACAGGTAGTAGCTGATCGAGCTTCGCCGACATGGATAACAGCTTAGGGCGGAAGTCAGTCATCGCTAGTCTTTAATCGTTAGGATTATCTCACCATTCACCGGTTACAGAAAACAGAAGCTTGGCCTCACCGGGACTGCCGGCGAGGAATTGGAATCCTCCCGAACCAGCCGCAAACGGCTCCAACAGGCCGGCGACGTTATCCCAGTGTTCTGCGGTGAACCCGCATTCACATTCTACATCACCGGTCTTTAATATCGCCTGATCCCAAGGCTTCCGCGCAAGTGTTAACCGGCGGCCGTCGAGGGCATCGACGCACGGTATCGAATGAACGCGGACGATTTTCTCTCGACCGGATGCGAGCGATCCTATTGCGTTCATCAAATCCGCCGCTTCATCCGCCGTGAAGTGATACAGGCGAATGATTGGCCTATCGAAGTTCAAGTAGTCGAGTTTCATCACACCTACTCACGCGGCAACTCAGAAGTAAACTCGCGTATGCCAATATACATAACCGGCTACGGGGCAAATCAACTCACTTTGTAATCGCTGTTCCTGGCTTGGTATAATTTTGGGAGGAAGGACGAAGCGCTAAAGGGCAGCACACCAGCGATGGCCAGTGGGATCACGGATCATGTTTGGACGATTAAGGAATTGGTCGAACGCGCGTCGTAGCAGCGCGCTCGCCACCACTTGCTGGGATCGGTGCCCGAAGTGCGGCTGCTCAGTTCACAAGAAGCAAACTAGCCCAATTGCAGAATGGCAGCGAAAGTGGGGCGGCTGGATTTGTCCGGACTGCGGCTGCAATGTTGATGCAAATGGGCGAGATCGCTCGCAACCGGTTTACAAATAAATTGCTATCCCGCTACTCGCCTCACAGCTAACGGACCACGTATGGAGGACCAAAGAACTGATCGCACGCGCCGCTTAGAAATAGGCTGCGTAATAGCGGGGTTCGTAGCTACGGCCATCATTGCGTCCGCATTTGGCTTCATCGTAGGGACGTTAGACGAGCACGCTACGTGGGCGGATGAGATGTCAAAAATGCGGACTCATTACGAAAAGAAAATCGAAGATTTGCAATCGCAGAAAAAATAAATCCCACTACATCATCGACCAGTGCCCGGCCGTCCGGTCGGTGATGTAGGATCGAACATAATCCCCGCAAACAAACGCCAGCGATGGCCTCACAGCTAGCGGACCACGTATGAACGATCAAAGAACTGATCGAGAAGTCGGCGGCTTGATCGCGGCGTTTTTCGCACTAATCGCATGCTCTTTTGCTGCCGGATGTGGGCAGCCTCCCCGCGATGAAACGATTCACTGGGGAATTGCCGGTGGAGTTGGCAGTTGCCGCGGCGTAGGAAATAATATGGCCCAATTGCAATTGGGGAACACTAAGTATGACTGCGTGGTGCGCAATGGCGAGTTATTCGTGAACGGCACAAATTACGGCGCAATCCGTGGGGGCGACAATGTAATAGCGACGGAGCAAGAACTCTTAATCAACGGCAAGCCGGCGCACCCAAAAGAAGATTAAATCCCGCTACTTAGCCGACCAGTGCCGGCCCGTCCTGTCGGTGATGTAGAATCGATCACGATCTCGGTAAGCAAACGCCAGCGATGGCCACTGGCCTTCCAGGCAATCCAAGCCCCACCGTGGCCCGAAGCGTTTTGATTGCTTTGAGTTCTTTGTGATAGTTGCGCTTCGCCTTCAAGATGGCAGCGTTGCGGCGAATGAGTGCGTCGCGCTTGAGAAGATCGTACCCGTTCATTTTGGTAGACTTGGCTGTATGCCGAAATTCAATCTGCGGTATTTGTTGTGCGCTATGGGGTTTATTGCCGGCATCCTTGTCGCGATCCACTCACTTACACGCCCAGACCCCCTAGAAGGCATCGTGGCAGTGATAGTCGGCACTGTGATCTGGGAGTGCCGGAAGCCAAAAACACCTAAGAGAAAACCGCTATAATTGCGGCTGAGAATCAGTCGCGGAAGTGGGCAGAGAGAATCCCACTACTAAACCGACCAGTGCCGCCCCGTTCACTCTGCTGCATGGGGTCGAACATGATTCCAGTGATTTGAATCGACTACGCGATTCGCAGCTAACTGGTGAGACACACAATCAGCCCCAGCAATATAGCAACGAGCGTCGTGGCGATTAGGAGAGTGCGGAGGGTGAAACGATTGGACCAAAACGATGCCCAAGCAATTAACGAGAGCACGCAAAATAGTATTGTGAGCGTCCACAACGGAACGTAAATCTTTGTGAGGGTTTCATTGGTTCTCCCAAACGCCGACATATTTATCTTTTGATGACGAATGCCTCCCCAAAAACGGGACGGCCGTTCTGCTGCCGATGAATCAGTAGCCACCCATCTACTTGTGGACATCTGGTTAACTTCCCACTTTGCAGGGAAGCTCATAAAGCCGATTATCAACACACCCTGGACGTCCCCAACGGTAATCGACGCGCCCCGATTAATTGGTAAGGTTAACTGATCAAGATACCAGTAGCTTCGTACCCATAACCCAACCAACAGCACCGCCACTACTCCCCACGCCACCGACCACGCGATTCGCAGCTTGCGGTGTTTCATCTTTTATCTCGTGAGCCACATGATCAGCCCCAGTGATATGGCGACGAGTGTCGTGGCAATTAGTAGAGTGCGGAGGGTGAAGCGACGAGACGAAGGTAGCCATAGCAATCCGCCGAGAGCGACCGACAGGATGATTAAAAACCAGTTTGGCGCTGCAATGTTAAAACTAGTTGGAGTCGATACCATCGCAAAGCCGCTCAACATGCCGTGCTTTCGCATCCACGGGGAATCATGATCAGCGGTGCTGGCACGAAGTGCGAAATCAAGCCGCACACCCAAAGAGCTACTGTCGAAAAATATTAGGTTCATACTTGCCCCATACGACTGCAGCGCTACCGCGTGTACTGCTTCTGTAGGAAGCTGGAGATAGTCTGTCCACCAGTAACTCCTCACCCACAACATGACCAGCAGCACCGCCACGATTCCCCACGCCACCGACCACGCGATTCGTAGCTTGCGGTGTTTCACCATGGGCCACTCTTCTGGTCCGGTTCCTTCGAAGCGAATGGGTCAGGTTGTGATCTACTTTCGATAAAGCCACACGATAAAGCCACGCAGCGATTCCGTCGTATTTTTTGGATATGGATCACCTCGGCTCGACATTCGGTAGCGCCGCAGCACGTACGTCGATGTAAAGTTTGGCAGGGTAAGCGGCGCGGGTCCCACACCTTCGCCATATGACTGAAAGCCATCCCCTATTAACCAAATCTTATCGTTGGTTGCCGTGCCGCGTACGGTAGCAGTTGACGTCCCAAAGCGGTACTTCCAGTTTCCGTCAACGTCGTCGCGAAAGAATTTCAGTGTGACGAGGTTCTCGCCGGGATCGAGCGGGACCGCCCGATCCGTTGGCGCGGGAATGCCGGTCTTCGGTACCTCGCCTACATTGCAATAAACGGAAACATCCTCGCGAGGCGGTATGTAAATTCTCCACCGCGAAGTGTG
This sequence comes from Planctomycetota bacterium, assembly GCA_013286045.1. GTDB lineage: Bacteria > Planctomycetota > Planctomycetia > Pirellulales > Lacipirellulaceae > JABDGM01. The sequence goes on from JABDGM010000032.1 coordinate 38,067, forward strand.
CTCATCGTCAGATACCACCGTGATGGCTTGAATTCTCATCGGGTCATCAATCGTCAAGCGGCCCACCTCAGTGCGCAATGCCCGTAACTCAGTGCGCATTGGTGCGATTTCGCACCAAAGTTGCACAATGACAATTGCCATGCCGGCGATCGTCAGCAGAAGTAGCGCCGAAAAGAGAGAAACGTGCGGACGCCACCGCGCTTTCTGCGCTGATTCCGGTTCGCTCATAAGATCCCCCATCATCGCATTACTTCCGAAGTACTTGTGGCAGTACAGCCAAACTAGCTTAACAAGCGTGGTCAATAGTAAGTCCACATTCTCCTGCAACTAGCGCGGCACCGATTAGAAACATGCGAACGCTGAAATGAATCCAAGGAACTGCTCCAAGGGAGCTTACGAGCACAAGGTGCGACCAGTGCGGCAGTGATGCATCGAATCCCCGACGAGTTATTTGAAGATCGAGTTCTCAGGTACCACTCGGCGGATGCATTGCAGTATTATGCTTGCGGTGGTTCATATCAGTGCTCTGCGAAGCCGCCCAGCCCGACGGCAAAAAGTCGGAGATTTATAGCGTGCGGAACGACGAAGCGTACGATCGAAGTTGACTTTTAACTTGAACTGGCGATGATTCCCCCGCCATTTAGTCGGGAGAGGGGATTGGACAGGGAGATTCAATGAGTGTACGCACTGTAGCCGGGGTTTTCGCCATTATTTTTGGGTTCTCAGGTTTCAATTCTTGTGGAGCTTCCGTTTCGATAGATGCAGCGGCGTTTGGTTGGTATGCAGAGGATGGTAGAAATGATCCTGCGAATATCGATACGTTCACAGGAACGTATGTAATAAACTATCGTTCCTGGTTCCTTTTTGACCTCTCGTCCGTGCCGACACCGGTTACGTCAGTCACACTCCAATTGGAGACTGAAGCTGAATGGAGCCCACTCAGCCAAGGCGTCAACGTATTTGATGTCGCCTCCTCAAAAGCCGAATTGATTAAACCTCATGAGAAGGACAATCCGGTTTCTGAAGCCATCTATGCGGATTTAGGATCCGGGAGCCTTCTCGGCACGTATTATTTTGGCCAAGTAGGTCAAGTGTATGATCTTTCCTTGGACAGCCAAGCACTTTTCGATATTAATAATTCCACCGACCATCTATTTGCGGTGGGATTAGACGCCGGCGATGGGGGCGTGCGTTTTAGTTTTGTCGCGGATCAACCTAAAATCCATCGCCTAGTTATTACGACTGTCCCGGAGCCGCAATCCTTGCTTCTTTCGATGATTCCCGTGGTTGCATTCCAATTTTCAACTTTCCGGTTTCGACGCGATTAGTGTGTCCTCGCAGCGGACCCGGCCGCGCGATTAGCAGCTTGCGGTGTTTCATCGGGGGTACTAGCTCGCTGATGGGGAAGTAATTCCTATCTAATGAACTCTGTGGTGCTCGGAGAAAAATCACCAACGTCTAGCGGCGGATTCTTTGATGGCCGCGTGAGGTAGATTCCAGCCACGAGCAAGAAGGCAAGCAAAGTCGTAACGAGTAGGAGTGTTCTTAGGCTGTACTTCATGCCTAACATCCTACCGCGCACTAGCGAGCCACACGGTCAGGCCCAGCCCAACGGCAACGAGCGTCGTGGCGATTAGGAGAGTGCGGAGAGTGAATCGGCATCGCACCCACGGCATGTATATGCTGAAAGCTGCGAATGCGGTGAACGCCCAAAATGGAAACCAAGCCAAAGTAAACGGCCCGGCAGTCGCATGATAGAACCCTAGCGTCCCCTCCACGGGATAAACTCGTTTGCCATCGAACATCAAGACCTGTTCGTGTAATGATTCGATCGGCCTGATTTCCCATTGAAAACCGACTGATGGTGCCCTGTTCGGTGCCAATTCTTCCGTTGCAATGCCGACTGCTCCCAAGCGAATCCGAACTTGTACGTCGCGACCCAGGAGCCGATCGGCTAGGAAGTCATACCGCCAGTAACTCCGCGCCCACAGCCCGACCAGCAGCGCGACGACCACTCCCCACGCCACCGACCACGCGATTCGCAGTTTGCGGTGTTTCATCGGGACTATTGCGGTGATGGGGAATTGGTTCGGCAGCGGCGCTCTAAAATTCCGAGCAGTTCTAAGAACATCCCGCCATCGTCCGATTTCTCTTCATCGCCGTTCAAGTAATGAGCTACAATTACCGCATCCGAAAGCGACTCATTCCACCGAGCGATTTTTGCGACCCGATTTTGTATCGGAGCGATTGGCGGACCTGATGCTATTCGGTCCAAGATTTTGCAGCACCGATCCCACTCTTCAGCCGGAATCGCGCCCTCTACGTTATTGATCTCTGTCGCTCTGCGCCGCTCACCATAAAAAGTGCCATCCGGCTTCACGGCGCGAATATAAAAGAATTCTCCATTAGATTTTGAGTGCCAGAGAATCGCAAAATTGGCGTCCATATCGTTCCCTATCGCGGGTTTAATTCCAAGCCGTTTCATCGCATTCCGATCTCGGCGTCCATCCGATTTCAGAATGTACATATTCGGCATGGCAGTTCCCGCACGGTCCGAACCGGACGCGACAACTCTCCACCCACCGACCATGCGATTCACAGTTTGTGGTACTTCATATCTTTGCCGCTACTCCAGCCACACGATCAGCCCCAGCCCAACGGCAACGAGCGTCGTGGCGATTAGGAGCGTGCGGATGCTCACGACCTCATTCACTTAGCTTGAGCAGATATGATTCGACCTGCTTGTGTCCGTTCTCGCTCGCCAAATCAAGAGCCGATTTAAGGTCGTTGTCTCGCAAACTTAAATTTGCACCCTTTTCGGTTAGGTATTTGACGATTGCTAGTTGTCCACTAAAAGAAGCCCACATAATCGGAGTTCGGTCCTTTCGAGACCGTTCGTCAATATCAGCGCCGGCGTTGAGCAACAATTCAACAATTTCCTTATTGCCGCGATTCGACGCATACATAAGAGGAGTGCTACTCCAAGAATCTCGCGCGGTTACGGGCGCTCCTTGTGCCAGAAGATTTCTCACCGTATCAACATCGCCGTGGTACGCTGCGTCAATGAGCCAGGACGGCATTCTTAGCCACTGAATAGCCAAGAAGAGCGATAAAACGCATGCAACGCTTGCCACCACTAGCAATAGTCGTCTCAAACTGAATCGAACTATGGCGATCATCAAACGCTTTTCCGATGCGTCATCTTGCCAAGCAGTAAATCAACCCTAGCCCAACGGCAACTAGCGTCGTGGCGATTAGAAGTGTGCGGAGGGAGAAATTCCAGGGGAGCCAAGGGATTGCGCCGACTGAGGCTGCCAAAAGCGTGAGAAACCAATGTGGTAGTAGTAGCCCATAACCGAGTCGGTTCAGACCGACTCCGAATCCTGCCGATGTCAGTGCAGGGCGATACAAATATCCGTCTTCGCCGACCTTATAAAAAGCTGTCTCGACCTCTTGTTGCCCCTCATCGTCGCTATCTGAATCGGTGAAGTAATACGAGCCCTCGCCCAAGGTTATCTCTATGTGCTGCACGCCAATGCGACCTGCTGCCGATTCAAAAGTCCAACGATAGTGCCTTCCTTCTGGCTCCAAACAATAAGAATCTATCCGCCAATGGCTCCGCGCCCACAGCGCAACCAGCAGTACCGCCACCACGCCCCACGCCACCGACCATGCGATTCGCAGCTTGCGGTACTTCATCTACTTACTCGTAGCCACACGATCAGCCCCAGCCCAACGGCAACGAGCGTCGTGGCGATTAGGAGCGTGCGGAGGCTGAAACGATTCGACACCCTCAGCCATGGTCCGATAATGGCGCATGCTATGACCGGCGATATAAGGGCAAACGGAATCGGCATAATGAAGTTTCGATGGCCGCGCATCCAATTATAGCGAGGCGATGGTGAGGAAGGGGCATCCGTTCGATACCTCCATTCACTAGCCTCGCCATTTGGAACATCGCTAAGAATCCAAGCGAATTGCAAAGTGCCGGAATCAGACTTTAGGTTCAAATAATCAAATCCGTTGAGGTCACCAGTTACGACATCGGCCCACCAGTAGCTCCGTACCCACAGCACGGTCAGCAGCACCGCCACCGTTCCCCACGCGACCGACCACGCGATTCGCAGCTTGCGGTGTTTCATGGCGGTGCTATTAGCGCTGATGGGGAGGGGTTAGCTAATTGGACGACTTGCTCGCCAAAGATTTAAGATGCCCGCAAGAGCACAAATCGCAACCACGATGAATTGAATAGTACGGTTCCTATCCGGTTGCCAGAAATAACCGAATTCTACGGTCATTAGCAGGAATATAATTCCCAGACCGATATGCATTTTCCCGGTTGTAGGTTTAAGAAGCCGTTTCGACATGCTTCTGTCTTCCATGTAAAAGCTCTCCACGAGGGGCGGGGAGGTTAGTCGGTCGGATTTAATCGATTATGTGAGGCTTATGGTACTGCGACCACGAATAACTGACGACGACGATTGCGTAAAAAATCGACATCGCTGCTTGCCTGTAAGATTGCTCCGCCAACGCGCGATTGCCATGATCATACACTGCAAATAGTAAAACTCCCGGGACAATTGCGTATGAGACTATGTTTCGCACAATTCCGCCGCCCTCTCGACCAGTTCTTTGATCGTCCATACGTCAGCCGCCCCAACTATACGAACGCATCCAAGTGCTGTTCAACGCACGCCTGCATATCCACAACCGTTTCGCGTAGCTCTTCGGCCATCGCGTATAAGTCCGCGTAGATCGGCTAGTATCTCGTCAGCCTTAGTAGCGCCATTACGCCGGTCCCGCATGGTCTGTTTTTCCTATTCGCCTTTTATCTTTCCCTTCAATTGTCCATCCGGCTTTCCCATCAGCGCGTTCTAAAAAGCAAACGTCTGCGACCTCTGACAAGTCGTAGTACGTAATCCTCCGACCGCATACGGTCGTTGGCGGCATGGACTCAGATTCTTGGTACGTCGTACTAAACGATCCCTCGAAATCTGGGTTTCCAAATTTCGTTATGGCGTCTTCAATTGTTTTAATGGGACGCAGCACTTCCGCCAAACGGTCTTTTTCTTCTCGCGAGACCGTGACAAATAATTGGTCTCGTTTCGATTGTGGAGCAACACCTCCACACCACGGGCAATGATAAATCGCTAGATTTGCTTTGCCACCCGGATAATCGCCATACGTGAACACGAACTCATTCATCTCTTTGATGAATTCAATCGGATTGCCTGGTTCATCGGCGGCTCGTTGCAAGTAGCCGCACTCACACAATTGCGTCGTTACGGAATAAAATGTGGGCTTGTCGTTCATATCACCAATCTTTTATGCGGAAGATGTTGGCGACCTAATCCCGGACTTCGCCAAGTCT
>JABDGM010000033.1 GCA_013286045.1 Planctomycetota bacterium
GCGAAAATGCTTGCGAACGACCTCAGCCTCGTTGGCATCTTCTGAAAGTGCGTTCGCATAATACCCGAGCGCGGAAATGCTGACGTGATGCTTATCGCACAGCGCGCGAATGTCGTCGGCCTTGGCTTGGGTGAAGCCGGTGACATCGAGATGGCAGACGCCGCCGAAGGGGCGGTCTTCCTTCGCGCTGGGCCAGCACATGACCTCGACGCAGTCGTAGCCCTCGCGGCCAGCGAACGACAGGACTTCCTCGAATGAGAGATCGCCAAAAACTGCGCTTACGAAACCGAGTTGCATAATATCTCTGTGCGTCTTGAGCGTTAGTCCATTGCCTTCGAAAGTGATGGAAAGCCCATCACTCGTCGCCAGACGAGCACCTGGCCAAGGTGCGCGCCGGTGTGGGTCGTGAGAATGTGCGTTACGGCGTGACCAAGCGTTGGCATCATAGCGCGAAATCGCTCGTCGGAAAGGGGTTGTCGCATCGACTCTTCACCCAATTCTTGCAGATGCGCTTTTAGCCGGTGTTCGGCATCGGTCAGTCGCTCGAACAGGGCGTCCTTGATTGGATATTTTCCAAGTTCTGGCGATGGGACGCTTCCTTTGCCGTATTGAGTCGCCCAATCCTCGGGGAGCCACGTGGGCATGCCGAGTTCGATGCCAATCATTTGTGCGGAGTACACGAGGTGACCGATGGTCCAAAGGGGATGATTGACGACACCGCCGGGCTGATCTGCGAGCTTTTCGTCCGGGAGGTCAGCGAGGAGCCCACGTAAATAATCGATGCTAAGCGCGTAGCTGTTGAGAACTTCGGCGATCACATCGAAACCATGTTTGTGTAACTAAGCGGGGATGCCACACGCTTTTTGCGCTCGCTTCAATACTTCGGCGGCTTTTTTGCGGGCTTTCGCCGCGCCGTCGCCTAGAATCTGCCTTACCTGATCGGGTTTCGCCGCCAACTCAGCGCGGCGGGCGCGGGGTTCGGCCCAGAATTTTTCGGCGGCGTCGGCGAGGGCTTTCTTGATGTCGCCATAGCCGAAACCTCCGCGGCGGTAGAGAGCGGCCATCGATTCGCGGTCGGCGTCGGGCGCAACCAGCGAGAACAGGTCGTACAGCACGTCGCCCGCCGGCTCCTTGGCTTGATCCATTGGCCGCGAGTCAGTGACTATTCGCATGATTTGTTTGCGTTGGGCTTTGGCGTCTTCAAAGACGGCGAGCGTGTTGTTGTAGCTCTTCGACATCTTCTCGCCATCGGTGCCGGGCACGCGGGCGGATGCTTCGAGCACATGAGCTTTCGGCATGACGAACGTTTGGCCGAACTGGTGGTTGAAGCTACCAGCGAGATCTCGGCATACTTCAATGTGCTGCACCTGATCGGCGCCCACTGGCACGGTGTCGCTGTCGTACGCCAGGATGTCGGCGGCTTGAAGGACCGGATATGTGAAGAGCCCTGCGTCGGCTGGTTGTCCCTTCGCCACTTTGTCTTTGTAAGCAACGCAGCGTTCGAGGAGGCCCATTGGTGCGCCGGTTAGCAGAATCCAACAAAGCTGGCTTATCTCAGGCACATCGGATTGCACGAACAGCGTGGCCTTGTTTGGGTCGAGGCCGAGGGCGAGCAGGTCGATCGCCATTTCGAACGTATATTCGTGGAGCTTGGCGGCGTCGCGAACTTGGTTCAGCGCATGCAAATTGGCGATGAAGTAAAACGCCTGCTCATTATTCTGCAGCGCGATGTACTGCTGAATCGCACCGAAGTAGTTGCCCCAGTGAATGGCGCCGGTTGGCTGGATGCCGGAGAGAACTTTCATATTGCGGATTGCGGATTGCAGATCGCGGATTTACGAGCGGCGTCTTCACTCCGCAATCCGAAATTCGAAATCCGAAATTGAATCCTTATTTTGAAGCTGTGCTTAAGGTGCCAACGACATCTGCGACACGGTTCACGCCGGCCGTGGCAAGCGCCGCCGGCAGGGCGTCGAGCACCTCCATAGACGCCCTAGGATTGTAGAAGTTCACCGTGCCGAGTTGAACCGCCCTGGCGCCGGCGACGAAGAATTCCATGACGTCATCAATGGTGGCGATGCCGCCGATGCCAATGAGGGGCGTTTTTACTGCTTGCGCGACCTGATAAACGGCCCGTAAGGCGATGGGTTTGATGGCCGGGCCGCTGAGGCCGCCGAGGACGTTGCCGAGCATCGGCTTGCGGCGGCGCCAATCGATCGCCATGCCGAGGCACGTGTTGATGAGCGAAATGGCATCGGCGCCGCCCGCTTCGGCACCTTTGGCGATCGTTGCAATGCTCGTCACGTTTGGCGTCAATTTGGCGATGATCGGCGTTTGTGTCGCGCGGCGGCAGTCGGCAACCAGCCGTTCGCATGAGCTTGCTTCGGTGCCGAAATCGACACCGCCCGACACGTTCGGGCATGAGATATTGAGTTCGACGGCCGCGATGCCCTGCTCTCCCGCGAGGCGGCCAGTCATTCTCACGAACTCTTCGTGAGTGCGACCGGCGATGCTGACGATGACCGGGACGCCAATCGACGACAAATACGGAAGATGGTGCGCGACAAATGCTTCGATGCCGTCGTTATCGAGGCCGATCGAATTGAGCATGCCGGCCGCGGTTTCGATCGTGCGCCAGGGTGCGTTGCCGGTGCGCGCTTCTTGCGTAATGGTTTTCGGAAGGATGCCGCCGAGCCGGCCGAGATCCACCAGATTCTCCATCTCGCGGGCATAGCCGAATGTGCCTGAAGCGACGAGGATCGGGTTGGGCAGCCGTAACCGCCCAAGTTCGACAGATAAGTCCATGGTGGACGGTATTCTCGGCTGCGGTGGTGCGGCTCGCAACGCCCCCAATAAAAAACCGCCAAGTGCGCGGAGGTCGCCGAGAATGGCAAATGGATTGCCGGGCTCGGCGCACGCAGCGCACTTGGCGGTTTCAGACCGCAAAATGTACTAGATGATGCCGCCGTGGACTCGCATCGTCGTCATGTGGCTCGGCTGATCCAGGAACCAGATGCGCTCCCATTCATCCAGGAAGGATCGCAAGTCTTCGGACGTGAAGATCAATTCCTGCGCGCGGCGAGCTGGGTCGGCCGAGTACATCGGAATGAGGCAACCTGCCCCGGTCGACAGCCATGCTGCGGCGACGATCGCCAAATAGACCTTACGCATTCGAACTACTCCTCCCTGAGCATTCATCCCACGTCCCGGGGCTGCGATCGGGTGAATCGCGCGCCTGCGCACAATCCATGCGCAAACGCCTGCCACAGGCGGATCCCTCAGTTAAACCGGCGCGGACGCCATCAGTGATTCCCAACCTCGTACGTCGAACTTGGCAAAATGCCACGCTCGACGACTAAGTAAACCTACGGTGCCGGGTGGCACGCTGAACGATGAGTTCTTGCGCTTTCGCGCGTCGCAACATTGGATCGCGGGAGGTTGTTGCGACAGTGAAAAGTGTGCGGTGATAAGCGGCCAAAGATTAGCGATTGATCCTTGGCGCGCCGAGGTCACTTTCAGGACTCGACGCCGCGAGGCGGAGACCATAGACCGATGTGATTTGTTGGCGTGCTGCAACTGCTGGCAGCAATAGGAAAGAGGGCGTCAATTTCGCTAACCTGTTGGCTGCGAATGGCTTTCGCCATCGGGTGAGCCGTTGGTCTGGGGAAAACCGGCCTCGGCGGCTGCTCGGCGTTCCATTTCACGAACGCGTTCTTCCATTTCCTTGCCAGGCTTAAAGGTTACGACGAATTTCTCGGGCACGAACACTTTGTCGCCCGTGCGAGGATTACGTGCCTTGCGGGCTGCCCGCCGTTTTACTTCGAAAACGCCGAAATTCCGGAGCTCGATGCGGTGGTCTTCGACCAGAGTTTCGACGATTGCATCGAACGTCTTTTGGACGATTTCCTTCGTCTTAAGTTGTGTCAAACCGATCTCTTCCGAGATGGTTTTGACAATCTCTTTCTTCGTCACGTTGGATCCCCTCTAAGAGGCGGCCAGAGGCGAGAAAAGTACGCCGCTGGGCGGCGATTCTCATGTCCCAAGTGTAATTGTGCCAAGCACTAGTGTCAATATAAAGGCACTGGCGTGAGGCTCAAATGGGTACGACGCTGGGCGCAATTCCTCAGAGGACGAACCATTGAGGGCCTGTCGGTAAATACTGATTGTCAAAGAACTTAGTGGCCGAAAAGCCATAATCCCTAGCTAGTTCACGTCGATAGCACAACGTAATCTATTGGGGATTAAGGACTTACAAAGCAGTGACGACCTCAGCCGAGACTACTCCGACCCTCGCGGTTTACATCGACGCTACAACCGGCAGACTTTAACCAAGCCGCAAACTTTATCACGGCAGTGATGGGGGGCCGGCATCATCAGATACGAATGATGGCCTTCTGGGCTTCGATTTCGCCGAGCTGATAGAGGCGGCCTTTGCCGCTGCCTGGGCAGGCCTCGCAGGTTGCTTCCCAGGCTTCGGGCGTGCGAACGCAAGAATCCCAAAATGGCCAAGTGCGGCATTGCCGCGGCCGAACGTTGTAGACGGTGCACTTCCGCGTTTTGCCGTCGAGGAATACACAGTCGTAGTTGGCATCTTCCCGTTCGTTGAGGCTCTTGCGAACGCCGATTTCGCGAACGTACCGCTTTTCGAACTCGGTTTCATCGAGTCCAACTTCTTTGGCTAACGCAGTGATTTCTTCCTTGTTGACCCACACGAATCCCGGAGCGCCAGTACAGCAGTCACCGCAGCCGGTGCACTTAAAGCGAAGGCCATCTTTGTACCAGGGAGCGTTTTGTGCCATGAATCCATTCCTACGCGGAGGCAGATTTCGAGAAACTATTTGATCGCGATCGCCGCCACTTCCTGCAGCGCGGCGGTGGCACGGCTGATATCATCCGGCGTCGTTGCATAGCCCGGGCTGAACCGCAATGTTCCGCCCAGCGGCACGGTACCAAGTGCTTCGTGCATTCGCGGGGCGCATTGGAAGCCAGCGCGCGTTTGGATGCGATAGGTCGAATCAAGAATCGCCGCCAGTTCTTGAGGCTCGTAACCGTCGACCGTTATGCTCACCACGCTCGTGCGCTCGGCTGTAGCTTTAGGCCCGTAAATTGTGACGCCATCAATCTCGCTCAGTTCCTCGATGAGTTGCCGTCCCAGGATGGTGTGATGGGCATGGATCGATTCGATCGTTTCTTCCTGAAGAAACGCGGTCGCCGCGACAAGTCCAGCCAAACCCACGAGGTTGTGATTGCCGGGTTCAAACTTTTGCGGCAGTACGTCTGGCTGACGATCTTCGTCACTCTGGGTTCCAGTGCCGCCGTAGCGAAGCGGTTGCACTTCGTTTTCAATGCCCGTTCGAATGTAAAGGATGCCGGTGCCAAGCGGGCCTAGCAAACCCTTGTGGCCGGGGGCAGCTAGCAAGTCGGCATGCGTGGTCTGCACATCCAGCGGAACGTGCCCGAGCGACTGGGCGGCATCCACGAGGTACAACGCATCGGTCATCCGCACGATTCGGCCGATTTCCTCGATCGGCTGGATCGCTCCGGTCACATTCGAAGCATGATTCACTGCGACGAGGCGAGTACCGGGACGAATCGCAGATTTCACATCGTCCGGCGACACGAATCCCTGGCTATCGCAGGGTACGTACGTCACTTCGACGTCCGCCGTTTCGCGCAGCATCCGGAGTGGTCGCAGCACGGAGTTGTGATCGCAGACGGTCGTCACGACATGGTCGCCAGGCCGAACGACGCCGCGGATCGCCATGTTGAGCATGTCGGAACAGTTCAGGCCTAGAATGATGTGCGATGGATCCTCAGCCCCAATCAGCTCGGCGACGCCTTGGCGAGCCCGCTCGACGATGCGGTTCGATTCCTGAGCTTCGCGATAGCCGCTGCGGCCATTCGGGGCGCCGATTTCGCGTTGGTAGTGGTCGACGGCGTCGTAAACCGCTTCCGGTTTAGGCCAGGTCGTAGCAGCGTTATCGAGATAGATGCGGCGGGGTGGAGTCATACGACTCAATTATACGTAAATCCAGCTGCCGCGAAACTTGTAAGCGCGGCCGTGCTTAGCCGCCAATTTGATACATGGCTCGCTCGGGGCGGATGAATTGCACGGTGTTGATGCCATGTGCGGCCGCTTTAGCACGAACACAATCGCGTACGAGGTCGGCCAATTCGTCGTCCGTGCCGCCGTTGCGAAGCATTGCGCGAGCATCCCATTCGGCCGACGAAAAGAGACAATTGCGGACCTGGCCTTCGGCCGTGAGGCGAAGCCGATCGCACGCTTCACAGAACGGCTGCGAAACCGGCTGGATGAGGCCAATGCGGCCACCGCCATCGGCAAAAACGAAATCCGTCGCGGGCTGGCTGCTATGCGGCGGGTCGACAGGCAAAAGTGGTCCGAATTCGTCCTCAAGGATTTGGCGGATCGCGGCGCCGTCGAGCACGTCGGTTGATTGCCAATGCTTTTCCGCATCGAGCGGCATGTATTCTATAAATCGCAGTTCGAGGCCGCGATCGCGAGCGAACCGCGCGAGCGGAATTACTTCGTCTTCGGTGAGGCCCTGAATGGCGATCGCGTTCAGACGAATCTGGGCGAACCCAGCGCGCTGAGCGGCCTCGATGCCCGCCAACACCCGATGCAGACCTTCGCGACGTGATATTTTTTGAAAGGTGACTTCGTCTAAGGTGTCGAGGCTAATGTTTAGGCGTGTGAGGCCCGCGGAGCAGAGCTCTGCCGCTAAATCGGCGAGTAAGATGCCGTTTGTCGTCAGTGCCAAATCTTCGATCAACGGCAACTCGGCAAGCATTCTGACGAGCCGCGGCAACTCGGACCGCACCAAGGGCTCGCCGCCCGTGAGCCGCAAGCGTCGCACACCCATTTGCGAGACGACGCGCACGAAGCGCGTGATCTCTTCGAAGGTGAGAATCTCTTCGCGTGGACGAAAACGCACATTTTCGTCGGGCATACAGTAGAAGCAGCGAATGTTGCAGCGATCGGTGACGCTGACACGCAGGCTTGTGTGCACGCGGCTGTGAGAATCGAGCAATGGTGATGGGTCGGAAAGGGACATTCTAGATTGGTCGAAAATCGCTCCGCCGCGCGTCGCGGCTATACTACGTGCCGGGGTGGACCCACTCAGATTTTCCGTCGGACCATTGCTCCCGCTTCCATATCGGGACGTCGGCTTTGAGCGAGTCGATTAACCATTGTCCCGCGGCGAACGCGTCGGCTCGGTGGGGCGTACTGACGGCGATCGCCACGCTCGACTCGGTCGGCAACACAACGCCGAGACGGTGAACGATAATGCATTCTATCACGGGCCACCGGCGGCGGACTTCGGCCTCAAGCTCTGCGAGGCGGCGCTCCGCCATTTCGCGATAGGCCTCGTAGCTTAAAGCCACTGTTTGGCGATCGCCCGTAAATTCGCGGGTCGTGCCAAGGAACAGGACAATCGCGCCAGCGTTGGCGCTGCGAGCCTGGTCGGCAATTTCGGCGGTGTCGATTGGTTCGTTGGTGAGTTGGATCATCGGGCAGAATTGGGCTGAAGCGGGCTAGCCACGTTAACCGCCGCTTACCGGCGGAATCATGGCGACGTCGGAGTGCTCAGTTACGCCCGTGTCAGACGAAACATATTCGGTTCCGATCGCCCACAGCGCATTTCGCACAATTTTCGATAGCTGTGGCACTGAAGCTACGACCGCCTCTTGCACGTCGGCGACAGTTGCATTCTGCGGCACGTCTACGAAGAGCGCATCGTGGGCGGCGAGTTCCTTGGCAACGGCGAATAGTTTCACGCGAACCTTCATGTTACTACCAAAGGCGAGCCGGTGGCGCGTACCAGCGACGCGATTTCCGGCATCAACCCATACGCGAGCGCAAGCAGTTTGATCGGGTGAATCGTCGGCCGTGTGCTCCCCTGCTCCATTTGCATTTTACAGGTGCTGCATTCAGTCGATCCGATTTGAAACGGTCCATCGCGCGTCGTGGACATGAGCTCCAACCCCGCGCGCAAACTGGCGCGATAATTGTCGCGATTTACGCCCCACAATCCGGCGATGCCGCTGCAGCCTTTTTCCAACCGATGAACCCGCAGACCGGGGATGAGTCGCAGCAGATTCTCCGCCGGCGCGCCCACGCCCAATGCGCGCAAATGACACGGCACATGGTAGCCGATTGAAATCCGCTGCGGTTGGAAATCCAGCTTGAGGCGGCCGCGCTGATGAAGTTGCAGCAGATAGTGACATGCTTCTTGCGTGTGTTGGGAGACGGCGATCGCGTCTTCGTCGTGATCTAGAATTGTGGGATACTCGTGGGTGAGAGCCAGCACGGCAGATGGCTCCGTCGCAACGATCGTGTAGCCCTGCCGGACAGCTTCTGCGAGAACCGATACATTGTGCGCAGCGACGTTCCGCGCGGCATCCAGCGCGCCAGCGGCGATCATCGGCATCCCCGCTTCCGACTGGTCGTGCCGAACGAACACGGCGACTCCGTTGTGCCGCATGACTGCAAGCAGAGCGTCGCCAAGCTGCGTATCGAAATGGTTTGCGTAGGTATCGACGAAGTACAAAACTTTTTCGCCCGACGTGCGCGGCGGATGATTCAGTCGCTTGAGGGAAGATTGCTGCAGAAAACTCCTGCGAGCGAGGCGCGGCAATTTGCGAGCTTGGGCGATGCCAGTCGCCTTTTCAAGCAGCCAGCGCATTTGTGGGTTGGCGAGTGCCCAGTTGGCGATTCCAGGAAATCGGCCGGCAATCGAGGCTAGCATGTCGATGCGCGTCAAACACCATTCGTGCAAGGATAATCCGTTGGTGCGAACATAGTCCCCCTTGGCTTCCATCATGAGCTTCGGAATATCGACATTCGCCGGGCATTCGAGCCGGCACATGTGGCAATGGACACAAAGATCCGCAATCGCCTTGCAGTCGTCCTGCAGCAACGTGTTTTCTGGCAGCTGGTTCGCCAGCAGCCCGCGGATCAGATTCGCTTTGGCCCGGGGTGACGCCTCCTCGCGCGGGTTGGCGCGAAAGATTGGGCACATGCGGACCTCGGGAGAAGTGGACCGGCATGCCCCGCAACCGTTGCACGTTTTTGCGGCGGCGGCCATTTCGTCTTCGCTCCACGCCAATTGCAGTTCCAACGGCTTGCGCGGAGAGCTACTTTCAGGCAGCACCATGGGCGCATCAGCCGATGCGACCGCCCGTGATGTTTCAACGCCCGGATTCGTCCGCATGTTTTGCGTCATCCGCGCTTGCGACACGGGCACAATTTTGCCCGGGTTCAGCAGGTTCTGAGGATCGAAGATCCGTTTGAGCTCGCGGAACACGTTGACGAGCGGACCGTACTGCCGCGCCAGGAATGGAGTTCGGCTTAGCCCATCGCCATGCTCGCCGCTGATCGTGCCGCGCAACCGCCAAACATGCTCGTACAGCTCGGCGGCCAGCTCTTCCATTGTGCGAACGTCGTTCGGATCGCCGAGGTCGAGAAACGGGCGAATGTGCAGCTGCCCCTGTGCGGCGTGCCCAAACACCGATGCGGTCACCTGAAGGCGCTTGAGCGTATCCTGCAAGTGGCGCAGAAATACGGGGAGTCCATCGACCGGGACGGCGATGTCCTCGATGCAGGGAGTTGGTCGCGACGTGCCGTGCGTGCGGTACAGCGTCGGCACGAAGCGTTGTGCCAGACCCCAGTAGAGCTGGAAGTCAGCCTCATCTTCGGCCACATACGATGCAGCCGCCCAGCCATTGCGATATTGAACATCCTCGACCAAGGCGTCGAGGCGGGCTCGCAAATCCTCGCTATTGTCGGCGTGGTATTCGACGAGGAGCATGGCCTCGGTTTCACCGGGAATTAGCAGCTCGTAACGTACGTCGGTTTCGCGCGCTAGGCTGAGATGCCGCCGATCCATTAAGTCGCAAGCGGCGGGTTCTGTTTTCGCGATTTCGAGCGCCGCATGCGCCGCCCGATCGAGGCTTTCGAACAAAAGCAGCGCGCAGCCGCGATGTGTCGGCAGCGGATCGACGGTGAGTGTGGCTTCGGTAATGAGCGCGAGCGTTCCTTCGCTGCCTACCAGCAACTTCGCTAGATCGAGTTGGCCGTCCTTTAAAACATCATCGAGCCGATATCCGCTGCGATTGACCGCACTGCGCGGCCGGCGATCGTCGATCGTCCGCTGGTGGCGTTGAATGAGACCGGCAACAGATCGAACCAAGCTGCCCAAAAGCGAATCATCGTTTGCGGCGGATTGCGCATCCGAACCGGGGGCGGCTACGACGGGATGTCGCCCGACTCGCAGGGGAGTGCCATCGGCCAAAACGATTTGCAGGGCTTCGACATGGCTTCTCGCCGAACCGTATCGCGGCCAGTGACTGCCGCCGGAATCGATCGACACCACGCTGCCCATTGTGGTCACGCTGCGCATGGCCGGGTCGGGCCCGAACAAACGTCCAGTGCGACCCAGGTACCGATTGAGCGTATCATGCACGACGCCTGGCTGAACTCGCACGCGATCGCCATCGTCTGACACGATGCGGCGGAAATAACGAGAGAAGTCCATCACCAGGCCGCGGCCTAGCGATTCTCCCGCCAGACCCGACCCGGCGCCGCGGGCGTGGATTGCGAGATGATTGTCTGCCGCGTAGCGCACCGTAGCGACCACGTCGGCCAGCGTACGAGGCCGCACGACGCCGGCAGGGCGCAGCTCGTAGATGCTCGCGTCACTCGCGTAGAGTTGTGTGAAGATGTCGTCGCAGCGGACGTCGCCTTGCAGCAGACCGCGGAGATCTTCCTCGATTCGCTGCTGTTCTGGATCCATTTTCTAGATAAGGATATTTCTTTCACCACGAAGGCACGAAGGGCACAAAGAAAAGCATGACCGAATTGCCGAATCTTCGTGCTCTTCGTGCCTTTGTGGTTAATTTCTCACTTCGCAACACTCGGTGATTGTAACGGAGTCGAACTCTTCATTCGTGCAGCGAGTTGGCGGTAGCGTTCGTGCGTTTCCAAATCGAAACCACCGTGGATTTCTATATCTGCGAAACCCCGATACTGCGCGCCGCAGCGGTAGCAGGTGAGCGATTCTCCCATGAACACGTAGAGCAGTAGATCGATGAGTGCGGTCGCGAACAAAATGGCGAACGTCCAAAACACCTGGTAGTTCGCCCAAGCGATACTGCTGCCGACGAATCCGATAATCACTAGCACGACGCCGAGCCGTTGCGGAAAATCCTTGCGGGCGTACAGGTCCACGCTGGGGCATACCAAGCAGCGATTCAGGCGATCGCCGCTAATCGCGTTCTCGGGGATCGCAATCTGATCGTGGCAATGCGAACACTCGAGCGAGGCCGAAGCACCCGATATATCTTGACGAACCGCCGTGTGGCAAGCCGGACATTGATAGGTAATGTTCATCCAACCAACTGCAACAAGCACCGGGCGAATGCGCCCCCGAAAACTCTGTCACTGCACTCAATTATAAGGGATATGAAGACTCAGCCGACAGTAGCAAGCCGGTCAATTCGCCGATGAACACGCCAATGACGGCGACATACAGAATGCCCGTCGCGCTTTGTGTATTGGGGATTTTGAGCGTCTGCCACGCCATCCACAGCAACCCCAGCACGCCGAATAAGCCGAACGACCAGCGTAGTGTGACAAATAGCAGCCAATCGATGCCGACCGTTGAACGGTGCGACGCCTCGCAGACAAGCCCCGTACCGACCACTACCATTTGAACCACGATTGCAATGGCGGCGATGACGAGCAACTTTCGCAATGGCGCGAGTTCCATTCCTGGCGCGTTGAGGTACCAATGGCCCAATAACATGCTGCAAAAAGTGACACCCAGGACGAGTCCGGACGTGGTAAACGCGACAACGTGCCAGACTTCAAACGGATATGTGCATCCGGCAGCTAGCGATAAAGCGCTCACGAGTTGGATGAAGAATCGTCCGGGGCGCGGAGCCTCGTAGAGCCAAGCGGCGGCGCCGACAAAGCTCGCAACTGCGGCCAGGGAGGCAGCCGCAGCTGCCCACGCGTCCGACTGGCTCAAAACAAGAGCAGCTAGGGTCGTCAGACCCAATGTTACGTAAAGATGGTTGCGATAGAAGCCGCTCGAAACCTTCTTCGGCGACGTAATCATCATGCCGTAGGCCAACCCGAACGCGAGGCGCAAGAGAAACTGCGACAGGATCTCCATAGCCGTCAGCGCCGATCGCCGTAGATGAGCGTCATGACTTCCGAACGACTAGAGAGGTTCGAGCGGAAAAGACCCTTCATCGCCGAGGTCACGCAAATGCTGCCAGGCTTGCGCACGCCGCGAATGGTCATGCAAGAGTGCGTCGCTTCGATGACAACGGCGACGCCTTTCACGTCCAGTTCGTGAATCAGCAGGTTGGCAATCTCCTCGGTCATTCGTTCTTGCACTTGCGGGCGGTGCGATACGCTTTCAACGACGCGGGCCAGTTTGCTCAAACCGACTACTTTGCCGTTCGGTACGTAGCCGATGTGCGCCACCCCCGTGAACGGCAGCAGATGGTGCTCGCACATGCTGTTGAAGCTGATGTCGCGAACGAGCACCATTTCGTCATATTTCTCGGTGAAGAACTTCCGCAAATGCAATTGCGGCTGATCATGCAAGCCGGAGAAAAGCTCCGCGTACATGCGGGCGACTCGAGCCGGCGTTTCGCGCAAGCCTTCGCGATCGGGGTTTTCGCCGACAGCGGCCAAAATTTCGCGGACCGCTCGCTCGATGCGCGGCAAATCCACTGGTGCACCTTTGGGCGCGCCATTACTGTCGGACAACTCGCCCGAGATGCTGCCGATATCGCTCGTTCGCTCAGTTGCCTGTGATGTATTCTTGGCCATCCGATGAAATTGCCGCTGCGATGGCAGCGTGCGCCTTTACTCGATCTTACGAAGCGATAGAGAGCAGGGTCAACCCGCGCGGCGGCCACCCCGACGGGCGAAAGGCGTTTTCTGCCTGTGCAAACCTGATCAGTTGTCGCTGAACGCCGGCGGAAATGCCAGCGCCGACTTCTTCGGGGGCGCGGGCGCGAAGTTTTTCACTTCGCGGAGCAGCATTTCCGCGCGTCTCCGCACGCAGCATTCGCCAAGCAATTGCAGCTTTGCCTCCGGCGACAGGGACAGCGCGTATGCTGCCAAATCGGTAAGAAATCCCAGTGGCAATTGGTTCGAGAGCACGTTTTCAAGCTGCTCCGGCAGTTCACACGAACTCGGCAAATTGCACCGGAACGCCGCCATGAGTTCTTCCTGCACGCGTTTCCGATCGCACGAGGATGCAAAATCGTAACTATCCTCCAGCAGCTCGACGCGCGCTTGCCGGAAGGACCGCAGTGGCGCAAGCTCCTTCACGATGCGAACCCGCTGCACGCCCATCAGCAACAGGTTGTAACGGCCGTCTTCTAATCTGCAGTGCGTTACCACTTTGCCCAAACAGGCGTACTGCGAAACGGGCGGGCGGCTTTCGTAATCTGTTTCCCAACCGGGCTCCAGCACCGCCATGGCAATGAGGTGATCGCCGGCGAGCGCGTCTTCCAGCATTTCGCGGTACCGGTCTTCAAAAATGTGAAGCGGCTGCATGACGTGAGGATAGAGCACCAGGTTCGGCAGCGGGAAGAGCCGCGCCTTGCCCGTGAAAGCGCTCACATCGAAATTCAGCTCGGTAGCGTCCCACGGATTCATCGCGCGATTACCCCTCAATTTCAACCGGCGGCAAGTCGACCGGTGGATTTAGCCAGATCTCTGGTATCAGCTCCGGATTCAACTCGATGTTCGGAAACTGCTCGTCGCTCGCCGCCACCTGCGCGAAGCAGGCGTCGAACTCGGCGATGAACTTTTCCAAATCGAGCCCTTCGCATGTCGGCCGATATTGGGCCAAGTACCCCCGACTGCTGCCGTACACTTTGCGGGCTCCTCGGATATTGCCGTTCCCGAAATGATGCAAAGCCACGGCCGCCTGAATCAAACCCTTATAAAACAACCGCAATTCGCCGGCGTAGCTCTTCCACAAATCTTCCCACACCTCGTGGGCTTCGAAGAACTCGCACGCGTTGAAATACGCAATCCCCTGCAAATACAGCGGCTCGTACTGGTCCGCATCGTCGGCCATCAGTTTGCTTCTACGCCCGCAATTATTAGTCGCGACGCATAAACAGCTGCAGAACGTACCAGAACAAGAGCGCCACCGAAGCGAACAAGGCCAGGGATGCCGCCACGTACTGATCGGTTCGATACCGATATAAAACGTTCGATGTGTCGTACAAGATGTAGCCGCTGGCGAGGACGACCATCGCCCACACGAACCAGATGCCGATGTTCAAACCGAAGAGCATGGCCACAACGATTAGCGCCATAGCGCTCAATCCAGCCAAGCCAAGAAATGCACCAAGGAAAGAAAAATCCTGCTTACTGATCAGCACGAAGGCGGTGAGGCCGCCGAAAATGACGAGCGTTGTGATTGCCGCGGCAGGAATGACGCCGATCGCGGTGCCTTGGATGTTAACCGTCTGGAAGCGAGCAAACGCGAGCAGCGGAACAAAGATGAGCGCCTCGCCCACCACGTACAGCGAAAGGCCAGCATATTGCATTCCCTTGGAAGTGCTCGACATGGCCCAACTATTGGCGAGATAGCTAATCCCCATAAACCCGCCGAGAACAATGAACCAGGCGAATCTCGACGTGCCAAGGAATTGTAATGCCGGTTTCTCCAGCCCCATGCTGAAGAACAGCCATTCAAACGCCACGAAGGCATAAATGGCCAGCATCAAATGGATGTACGTCTTTTTGATGAACGTCTTACGCGCATCCGCCGGCGCATCGATCGCCATATCGCCGAAGCGTGCGTAAGGAGTGTTCGCCTGATAATCGGCCGGGTTCATCGCCAAGTTCCTTAATGAGTTAGTCGGGTGCGAACTTCCGCAACGAGCCGCACTACCAACTGAGTAAGTCTAGGGCTGAATACTCCTAAGGTCAAGATTCACGCGGTTTTAGGGCCATTTCGTGAGGACACATCGCGTCGCTTGACAGGCCTTCATTGCTCTCCACAATTGGCCAAAGTGGCCCGAGAAATGGCTACGACGACCGCCAACTCTTCCACCAGACAGCCGAGCAGCGGCTTGGCGACCGCGCTGCCGAAAGCGAGTTTAGGAACATGGCAACCGCGAAACGGACAGCGCCTTCAAAGAAACCCGCTGCCAAAGCTGCAAAAAACGGCAAACCAATATCCAGCGCCAAACAGGTGAAGCCATCATCTATCGGCGGCGTGGCTAAACGCCGCGCCCAAGCGGCGCGCGTCATTGAGCGGTTGAAAGCCGATTACCCTGGCGCAACTTGCGCGCTGGAGAACGAGACGCCTTTCGAGTTGCTCATCGCGACGATTCTTTCCGCGCAGTGCACAGACGCTCGCGTAAATATGGTGACGCCAGAGCTGTTCAAAAAATGGCCCGATGCCGAAGCGATGGCAGAGGCCCCTCCCAAGGCGCTCGAAAAGGTCATTCAGAGCACCGGCTTTTACCACAACAAAGCCAAGAACATCAAAGCAGCCAGCCAAGCGCTCGTCGAGCGACACGACGGCGAAATCCCTAAAGACTTAGACGCGCTTGTTGCGCTTCCCGGCGTCGGTCGCAAGACCGCGAATGTCGTACTCGGCACCGCGTTTCGCATGGCGACGGGCGTCGTCGTCGATACGCACGTCACGCGTTTAAGCAAACGGCTCGGTCTCACGGAACACACCGACGCCGTCAAAATCGAGCAAGACCTGATGGAAATCGTGCCGCAAGGGGAATGGGTCGATTTTTCGCATCGGCTAATTTTTCACGGCCGGCAGATTTGCATCGCGAGAAAACCCAAGTGCCCCGAGTGTTCAATGAAGTCGTTCTGTCCGAAAATTGGCGTTGAAAGCGTCACCTCCTGAACCTGCACTTCCCTACCCTTCATCTCCCAGAGTTAGCCACGCGCCATGATTTTATCCGGCCACGCAATTCGCGAGCGACTTGGTAACGACATCGTCATCGATCCATTCGATGAATCGCAGCTCAATCCGAACAGCTACAACCTGTCGTTGCACAACGAGTTGATGGTGTATGAAGAGCTGATGCTCGACATGGCCAAAGCGAATCGCGTGCGGAGGATCGAGATCCCTACCGAAGGCCTAGTCCTAAGTCCCAACCAGTTGTATTTGGCACGGACCGCCGAGCGCACCACAACGCACAACCTCGTTCCGCAAATCGAAGGACGATCCTCGATCGGTCGCTTGGGTTTGTTCGTCCACGTGACCGCTGGCTTCGGCGACGTAGGCTTCAGCGGCTACTGGACGCTGGAAATGTTCGCCGTTCACCCCGTCCGCATCTATCCGGGTATTCCCATTTGCCAGATCTTCTACCACGAAATCTGCGGACCGATCGAAGAGTACGCCAGCAAGTACCAGCACAATCGCGACATTCAACCGAGCTTGCTATTCGAAGAGCTGGGCGAGCACCGCAAACACGATCCGCAGTTGCCGTTGTTTGGCGGCTAGCAAGAAATGCTGCGACGCGACCGCGTGCAGCGTCGTTACATCACGGCGAAATAATTCTCGACCGCGAAATCAAGGCTCTCGGTCGTGAGCTTTGGCGTCGTGTTCGTGTACCGGCAGTAATTCAGAATCTGCAGAATGAGGTCGCGCGGTTGGCAGCATCGAAGCTTGCGATTCACCGCGCGATAATGCTTTTCCATAAGGTAGTCGGCAGCCTCTTCGCTGTATTCCACTCCCAGCTTGCCCGCCATTCCCTTTAGCAGTTGGCGGAACGCGTCTTCGCTTGGGTCGACGACTTCGATCTTGTACGGGATACGCCGCAGGAACGCGTCGTCAACCAGCTGCTTCGGTTCGAGATTCGTGGAAAACACGATTAGCTGGTCGAACGGCACTTGGATTTTCTTACCGCTAGCCAGGTTGAGGAAGTCGTACCGCTTTTCCAACGGCACGATCCAGCGGTTGAGCAGCTGGTCGGTCGTCATCCGCTGCCGGCCGAAGTCGTCGATCACCAGCGTGCCGCAGTTGCTCTTCATCTGCACCGGCGCTTCGCTCACGTTCGTTGCCGTGTTGAGCGTGATCTCGAGGTGATCCATCGTGAGCTCGCCACCGACGACGATCGTCGGCCGGCGGATGCGAATCCAGCGATTATCAATTTTGCGGTTGTCGAGCAAACCCTCATTGGCGGGCAGCGGCATCTCTTCGTGCATGCCGGGGTCAAACAGCCGCATGATTTCGCCGTCGACGCCGATCGCGCGAGGAATCCAAATCGTTTGCCCGAAGGCCTTCGTAATTCGTTCGGCGATGCTGGTCTTGCCGTTGCCTGGCGCCCCGAACAAAAACATGCCGCGGCCCGAGTTGATCGCCGGCCCTAACCGCAGCAACATCTTCTTGTCGATAAGCAAGTCTTCGAACGCCCTGTGCAGGTCTTCTTCTGTCGGGTGCTGATCGGTAAGCGTTTGGCGTTTGACGCTTTCGATGTACGCCGCGAGCGGCACCGGAGCCGACCCAAAGTACGTACAGTGCTCGGAAAACTTCTTGGCTCGCTCCCGCCCCAGCTCCGTCAGTTGGTAGACGTAATCGTTCATCGGCGCCGCACCCTTGTGGGCGACAAGCCGATCGTGTTTGAGCGAGTGCATCAACGGGTCGATCACGCGAAACGGAATCTTCAAATGGTCCGAGAGATATCGGCCCGTTGCTTCGGCGCGTCCATTGAGCGTCTTCAGAATGAGCGCTTCGACTTCACCGTCCGTCAGCCCAGCGGCAGCCAGCGTTTCCGGTTCGATCGGCAACCATTCGCCTTTGCGGTCGGGTGCACCCGCTCGCCGAGGCGGTTCCGGGGCCGGCTCCGTCGCGGGGCGACTCCGTGGTGGGGACTGGGCCATCGTCAATTGATGGATGCGGTCCATGAGCGCGTCGAGGCGACCGTTGTCGTCCGCTTTGCCGCTCGCGGCGCTCGTCGGTTCAATTGAATTTTGGCTAGCCATCGTAGTGTGACTTTTCGCGCAGAACGGGAGTTCAACCTTCAAGCCTACGTTGCGAGCGACCCAGGGCAAACAAAGCTCGTGTTTACGACCTCACTGGTTGCCGGTTGTAGCGGATTCAACGGTTTTATCGCGGCGTAGTCACCACGCCGCGAGCATGTTGGGAGCGAGCGTCGCGCGGTACACTAGGTCGTAGCCGCCCGACGTTTCCGCAGGTCCCGTTTGATTCGCAAATCGCCGCTAATCCATGCAAGTCGTCATCACCGCAGTCGGTCCAGATAATCGCGGCTTAGCCGACCCCATCGTGCACTGCGTGACAGGTCTCGGCGCCAATATCGCCGAAATCCAGATGTACGACCACGACGAGGAAAGCGTCTTTTCGATGCTCACGCGGATCGAGCTCGAGCGCTCCCGCTATGAAGAGCTCCGCCAGGCGATGGCCGCCGTTTCGCGGAGCACCGAGCTATCGATTCGCACTTGGTCGCCCGATATCATTGACCGCCGCCCGCAGTTGGCTATTTGCGTCACCTTTCGTCCCGAACCAGCCCTTGCTGTGTTGCGTGCGATTCGCGACGGCCGAATCAAAGCCGATGTAAAACTGATGATCGGTAACCGGGAAGCCTGCCGCGGTCTTTCTGAGCAGTTCGAGGTGCCGTGGTTTAACATTGCTGACGGCTCCGGCAAAACCGACGGTGCGCCCGATGATGATCGCATGATCGCGCTCTGCGACGAGCACGAAGTCGACTACATCATTCTCGCTCGTTACATGCGCGTGCTCCCCGCTGCCAGCTGCTGGAAGTACGCCGGCGGTCGAATCATCAACTTGCACCACGGTTTGCTTCCAAGCTTCCCCGGCATGCAGCCGTATCACGAAGCTTTCGCCAGCCGAATGCTCACCTTCGGCGCCACGTGCCACTTTATCGTGCCCGAGTTAGACGCCGGCTGCCAAATCATTTACCAGTCAACATTCATGGTCCCGCCGGGTATTTCGCGCGACGAAGTCATCCGCCGCGGCCAGCAAGACAACGAGCCCCACTGCTTAGTTGAGGGCGTCCGGCGAGTCGTCGATGGCGAAGTGCAGCTGCACTTCAACCGTGTGGTCGCCCGCAAGCCCCTTGAACGCGCCTAGATTAAAATAAAAGCGAGCCGCCGGATTAACCCTGGCAGCTCGCCACGATTCATGCGGTGGTCGGTGATGTCGTAAGGCGAAGGCCCCATCGTGCCAACGTTTCGGAGCCTTTCCTAACGCATCGCCGGCCGCCCTTTTTGCACCGCTCAACGCAGCGCAACGAGCATCTATTTGCTCTTCGCCTCGGCTTGCGCGTCGGCCAATCCCTTCTTGAAATCCTCGTCCTTGGGATCTGCTTTCACGAGCTCTTCGTAAAGAGGGATCGCTTTGGCAAATTCCTTACGTTCCATGTAAGTCGTTGCCAGGCCGACCGTGCCAGCGTTCGCACCAGGATT
This sequence comes from Planctomycetota bacterium, assembly GCA_013286045.1. Taxonomy (GTDB): domain Bacteria; phylum Planctomycetota; class Planctomycetia; order Pirellulales; family Lacipirellulaceae; genus JABDGM01. Next base: position 19,478 of record JABDGM010000033.1, read on the forward strand.
CTGCTTGCACATTTTCTCCCACAGCGCAATCGCTTCGTCGACTTTGCCCTCTTCCTTGAGGCACCGTGCCAAACCATTCATCGGGCCCGGGCCATCGGGATCCTTCTGCAGATACTTTTCAAACATCGCCTTTGCATCGGCTGTGTTGCCCATGCTGAGCAACAAGAATCCCAGACCATTCATTGCGCTGAGGTTATCCGGATCCTTAGCCAACGCTTGGCGGAAACTTCGTTCCGCACCTCGCATTTTCCCAGTGTTAAACTGCTTCCAGCCATCCATTGCCATCTTGGTCGCCGGCGATTTATCCTGCTTGGGCGGATCGATTTGCCTCTTTAGCTCAGGTGGCAGTTCCTTCTTTTCGGCCGCGGCGAGACATTGCTTAAGCACCTCGTCGCCGGGGTCCTGGCTCAGCGCTTTGTTGATCCACGTTTGAGCTTCGTCGTACTTGCCGGTCAACATGTATAACCGCGCGAGCCCATACCACGCGGCCGGCGCCTTCGGCGCGGCCTTGGTGAGGTACTTGTCCGCTTTCTCGTACTCGCGCTGGGTGAGATACGCCTGACCGAGCCCGTTCAGCGCGCCGGGATGCTCGGGCTCAATCGCCACACATTTTTCAAACGCCACGATCGCCTTTTTGCTATCGCCGCCGTTGAAACGCGACCAGCCCAGCCCGTTCCAGGCATTGGCCGCCTCGGAATCGAGCGCCACGGCTTCCTCAAACTTTTTGGCCGCGTCGTCGTATTTGTGCTGCCCCCAAAGGGCCCAACCGGCGCGGCTCAGCTCGTCGCCCCGATCGATCCGGGCATCCTCGCTCAGTGGCGCTGATTTCGTCGTCGACTTCACTGCCGTTTGCTCATTCGGTGCCTCAGCCGGCGGCGGCGTAAAGAGGCCGAGCAAGCCGGCTAGACCTGCTACTACAATCGTTCCCATCACAATTCCTCCTCCAATTAAGGAAACAACAACCCGTCGACGCTTACGTCGGCGTCGATCTTCTTCTCGAAGCGAGCTGGTGAGCAATTTGCCCGGCTCCTGTAGCGCAGCTCGCAAAAGGGCTTCTTCCTCCATCTGCGATCGCTCGCGAGATGGTTGATCCGTAGTTTTCGATTGTGAGTTCATGCCCCTCGGGCCTGTGGTTGTGATGGCACTTCGTAAGAAACGTCGCTGTATGAAATGCAAGTCAGACGGACTTAATGATGCGGGCCGCCTCCTTGGGATCTAACTGGCCTTCGTTGCCCCCATCTTGATTTTTGCTGTGGATCCCGGGAGTCGCCGCGATCTGCTGACGGAGCGCGTCGATCACCTTATCCAGGCGAGAGCGCACCGTGGGGTACGAAACGCCGGCTTGTTCGGCGATGAGTTTCAAATTGCCCCCCGCCAGCACGAAGATTTCGATGAACTGCTGATGTTCCGTAGGCAGGTTTGCAACGCGAGGCGTAGGGAATGCACCTTCAACCGAAACTTCGCAAGCGGTGCAAGCCATGCGGCTGACCGTCATCGGCTGGCTACAGTACGGGCAAGAATTCGAAGCTGGCATGGATTGCGTACTTTACATTGTTCATCTTTAAGCATGAATATATAAATAAAACGGCATCATTGTCAACTAATTATCAATTTATTTAACCTCTGGTGAATTCAGGCCGAGCTGCCCTGAACGACGTCCGACGACGCCATGGCTTGCACAGTCGCAACGTAATCGCCTGGCACTCCGACGCAGCGAACCCCAGAAAACTGCTCTTGCAACTCAAATATCCGGTCCGTAACATCCCCGCCGCGCCCACCGTCTCGGTGGCAACTGCTTCTACCTCATCTGCAATTACTTTTCATTTGTCGCTGCATAGGAGCGCTCTGCGTTCCTCGTGTTAGCGGCCAAAGCGCTCGATCGGAACGACTTGCGCAACTGAACTCGGCTGCGGCTACCGGTTCGCTGGTAGATCGCCATTGCGCAATTCCGAATTGACGGAGTAGTTACCCATGCGAATCTGCCCTTGGTTACTAGGCGCTGCGAATCGGTTTATCCGCAGTCGTCGTGGGCAAATCGGCAAGACCTGCGCGCTCCTGGCGTTAACTGCCGCCACGATGTTCGTCGCAACTCACCGGGCGTTCGCTCAGAACATGGTGATGCCCGCCGCCGAACCAGGGAGCGGAGACAACGGCGCCACTCCCATGTCCGCGTCTGGTGACGTGAGTTTCTTCTCGCAAGACTTAGGCACGATCCTGCGCTTGCGCTACAGCACCGAAAGCTACGGCCAGCAGGAAGGCAACTTCGATGTCGGCTCGATGCAAGTCATCAGCTTCGACGACGCTGCGATCATCGCCGACGGACAAGTCACGATGAACGATCAAGACGGCGTCGGCTTCAACGTCGGCGCTGGTTATCGCTGGATGGACTTCCCGATGGTCTCGCCGGAAGGCCGCGTCGAAGGCATTGGCCTGTTCGCTGACGGACAGCACACCGAACCAGGAAACTTCTTCCCGCAAATCGGCGTGTCGCTCGAGTCGCTCGGCGAGTTGTGGGATTTCCGCGGCAACATCTATGTGCCGCTAGGCGCGGAGAGACAAGTTGGCAATTTCAAACCCACGAACACGATCGGGTTCCAAGGGAACTCGTTGTCTGAATTGACGCAAGCCGGTGTCGATACTTCGTTCACCGTCGGCGAAATTGAAATTGCTCGCCGGCTCGGCGCGGAGCGCGATGCCTGGGCCTTCGCGGGCCCTTACTTTGTTGCCAACAACGACGACAGCGCCGCTGGTTACCGAGTCGGTGTTCGCGGTTATGCGTATCCCGACCTGTTGTTGCAATTCGCCCTCAGCAACGACGACATCTTCCACACCGAAGCATCTTTCTCGCTGCAATGGTTCGTCGGCCGCACGCGCACGAACTTCCAACCCGCGGGCAATGTGGCGGATCGCATACGCGAACCGTTCATGCGTAACGACTACGTCGCGTTGCAACGCTCGACGCAAGCTGGCGGCAATGCACTTACGAACCCTGATGGCACCGCTCTGCGCTTCGTCCACGTGGCGAGCAGTGCGGCCGCCGGCGGCAACGGCACCGCCGAGCATCCGTACAACGAGCTCAATCAGGCTGATGGCAGCGGAAGCCAAACCGGCGATGTCATCCTCGCGCATTCCACAAGCACCTTCAACACGCCGATTATCCTCCAAGACAACCAAAAACTGTTTGGCGAAGGCAACAATTTCAATCTCACCGTCGCCACCCAGCAACGCGGGACCATCTCGATACCGGAAACTTCGCCGGGTTCGAAGGCATTGGCTCGCCCGATTATCAACATCTCCTCAAACACGGATGCTGTCACGCTGGCCAAGAACAACGAAATCGTCAATTTCGACATGAACGGCCAGAACAATGTCGGAACTCGCGCAATCGCCGCGCCTGCGGCCGGTGCAGGCAATCCGAATATTCATGACCTTGCGATTTCGAACACCACCGGCGACGCGATCTTCTTCAAGCCGACTTCATTCGTCGATACGACCGACTCGAACGGCAATGGCAGCACGACGGACATCATCGTGCCGGGCAACGTAACGGTCAACAATCTTACGCTCACTAACATTGGCGGCGGCGGCCTTCACATCAATTCCGAGGCGCCGGTCGATGTCACGTTGCCGAACACCACGCTTCAGGAAACGATCGCCCTCTCCAACATCACCAGCACCAGCACTGCCGCTACCCCCACCGGCACAGGCATTGTCATCGAAAATACGCACGCCGGTCACGCGACTACGCTCACCGGATATAACTACAACGGCGGCACGACCGGTGCCGGCGGTTTGCAGTTGAGTGACTTCAACGGCACATTCAATGGCTCGACGAGCACCCTCACCGGCGGCGCAGCGACCTGCACGGGCGTCCAAATCCTTGGCGATACCGACAGCACGAACATAACCTTCGCCAGCACGTGGGCGATGAATAGCATCACCGGCACCGATGTCGACATCAACGGCATCGTCAACAATGTCGATAGCCTGGGGGCTACGATCACCTTTGCAAACGCCATCAATAATACTGCGGGCCGCAGCGTCTCGGTGCAAGGTGCTACGGGTACTGCCAACATCTCCTTCAATGGCAACATCACCGATTCGGGCACGGGTATCCTCGTGAACTCGAACAATGGCGGCGAAATTGCCTTCGTTGGTGCAATCACCTCGAACATCACCACCCCAGGCGCCACCGCGGTGACGGTCACCAACAACACTGGCGCTAACATCGATTTCGCCGGCGCCACCGGCAGCATGGTGATCACCGCCACCGGCGACGCCAACGGTTTCGTCGCCAACGGCGGCGGTACGATTTCCGCCGGCAGCACGACAAACTCGATCACCACGGAAAACGGACAAGCGCTTAATATCACGGGCATGAACATCGCGGCCAGCGGCTTCAAGATCGGCGATATCAACCGCAGCGGCGCCACAGCCACGACAGACGCCATCCACCTCGAAAACAATACCGGTGATTCCAGTGGCGGCCCTGTCGGCGCCGTCGTCATCGGCAATACGACCGATTTGAACCCCGGCGATGCCGGCACCGTCAAGGGCGGAACGCTCCAGACGGTGTTCGTCAAAGATTCCGCGAACGTCTCGATCACCGGCCTCAAGATTGATAACACGGGCAACAGCACCTTGGCGGGCATTCACGTCGAAAAGAGCAATACGGCGGCGATGACCACCGACCTCAGCAGTATCGACACCGAACAAGGCGCGGTCGGCATCGACACGCTCGGCCCGGGCACTGGCGCGGTCACGATGACCATCAACGCTACAACACTGAACGGCGCCGCTATTGCCGGCGCGCGATTCACAAACCTCAACGCGGGCACCGTCGCCGGCACGGGCGTAACCGTCGATGGCCAGCACCTCACCGCCGGTGCGGACGGCGTGCAAGTCAACACGTCCAATGCGTCCATCACCTTTGATAGTACGAGCGTCATCAAGAATAACCTCGACAACGACTTCGAGGTCAACGGCGGTGCCGGCACGATCGCCTTCAATGGCACAATTCAGAACAGTGCAGCCCTCAACACGGGCGACAACTCGGGCCACTCGATCAATGTGCATAACATAACGGGCGGCTCCGTCACGTTTGGCACCGGCACCCAAGGTACGATTACCGACAACAACCTCGGCTTCTTCATCCACGACAACACCGGTGGCACGGTTACGGTTGCCGGCTCCGCCAATACGATCAATACCAGCGGCACGGCCAACGATGCCGTTACCATCACTAACAACACGGGCGCAACCGTCAACGTGGGCCCGTTGGCAATTACCACTACACAAGGCCAAGGGTTCGTGGCCACGGGCGGCGGTACGCTTAGTGTCATCGGGACGACTAACACGGTCACACGAAACGATGCGGGTGGCACCACGGGAGCTGCCGTCGACATAGAGAACATGACGATCGGCGCTGTCGACTTCCAAAGCGTCAATGCGACCGGTGGCGCCAACGGCACCAATTTCGTCAACAACACGGGCGGCACGATCACGATCGGCACGCCAGGCAACGCCGCCACTCAGGGTGGCACGATCCAGAACACCGCCGCCGCCGGTGTGCACGCCGAGAATTCGAACGTCACGCTCAATGGCGTCACCGTTACCAACGCGGGCACGTCAGCAAATGCTGCCATCGAATACCTTCACAACAACACGACTGCTATGACCGGCGCCGTCAATAACGTCACTATTACGAACAATACCGCGGGTCAAAATGGCTTGAATGTCGACGGCCATCTTGGTTCCGGGACCTTCACCTTCACCTCGGGCGGCTCAAACAATATCACCGTGAACACAGGCGTTGGCTTGGCGATGAATACCGTCGCCATCGGCGCCGCCAACTCCAACTTCGATAGCGTTACGGTCACCAACGGTGCGTCTAACGGCATCAATTTGCAGAACGTGACGAACACCGGCGGCCAAGGCACAGTCACGGTCGGCACCAACGCCGGTGCGCAGAATTCCGGCGGCAAGCTGACTACGGCTCAGGACGCCATCGTGTTGAACAACGTGGCCAGCGCCGCGTTCCAACACATTCAGATCGTCTCCGCCGGTGGAGAAGGTGTGAATATCGACCATACCAATGCCGCCACCACCGATATGGCAATCCGCTTCACCGACCTGAATCTCGACGCCTCGACTGGCGCCGGTTTCGATGTCGCCGGGGCGAGCAATTCCCATGCTCTTAGCATCCAACTCATCGGCAGCGACCTGGAACGCAACGTCGTGATGAATGTCACCGGCGCGGGCGCGTTCAACATGCTGACCGACAGCACGTCAATCAACACCACCGGCACCGATGTCGCGTTCGCCCTGAACTTCACCGGCTCGGGCCCGATCGGCAATGCCACATTCACTGGCGCGAACAACTTCACGGCCGGCAATGCCTCGGCGCTCAGTGTCGTGGCATCGGGCGCTGCGCCTAGAACGATCGGTCTGAACGTAAATGGCGGTCAATTTAACAATGCCAGCGCCGGAAGCGCCGCGGCCGCGTTCACGAGTACTGGCGCGACGACGCTCAACGCCACGATACAAAGCAACATATTCGACGATGCCACGGCTACCGGCCAGGATTTTGCGATGAACTCGAATGGAGCCCAGGCCCGCATCGTGTTGAATCTCGGCGGCGACACGTCCACCGAATTCAACACCGCTGCCGGACAGGGTGACTTCGAGCTGCACCAGCTGGGCGGCTCGACTTTCCGCATCTTCGAGCGCGACGACACGCTCAACAATCTGCGGAACAACGGCACGGTCAACCAGAACGGTGGCACGTACATCGACAACTTAGCAGCGCCGCCAATTCCGACGCCACCGTCATCGCCGTAACACTTTTCGGCTCGGAACTTCGTCGAACACTACCGACAAACGAACCGCGGCCAAGCGAGTGCGGCTAGCGCCGGCGGCGGGATGTAAATCCGAGGCCACACGCTCCGAGAATCGTCAGGCCGATGGTCGTCGGCTCGGGCACCGAATTCGACGATAAACCGAGCGACGAGCCGCTGCCACCAGCTCCCGAGGCGCCAAGAGCGGCGAGATCGCTCGCCGAAAGAGGGCTCGAAGCTGGCGTCGAAGACTGGCCGATCACCGATTGCACTCCGGCAATGTCTTGCGCGATGGTGAGCGTATCCGTAACTACAAACGCCCGCTTGATGAAGACCTGATTCCCGTCCGCATCTACCGGCACCTCGCTTAATCCGAGGCCACCGGCCTGAGCGGAGAAAACCGGATCCTGGGTTCGGTCGAGCGTCTGCAGCGCGTTGATTTTATTGATCGTTGTCATGTCCGGAACGGCGGCGAACACCGTGAAGTTCGGATCCAAAAACGAATTGTCCGCGGCATTGACGAAAAAGCTTGTCGAACCGGCGTCTTGGTTCGTCGAGCCGTCGGAATTCGAAGGCAGCGCCAAGGACACTGTACCCACGGTGTTGGAAAGTCCCAAGCCCTGGGCCGGATGCCCTGGCACGTCGGCGAACGATTGATTCACGATTCCGACGCTATTCACCGTCGGCGAAGGGCGGCGGGTGTGCGAAAAGAACCCGCCCATCTGCAGCACGAATGCCGATCCGTCACTGTTCTTCGCGGCACGGTTAATCCAACTCCCGAGGTAGGCGTTGTTCTCGACGTAGTTCAACAAATTCTGCGCGTAGTCATCGAGCACCGAATTGTTCGTCGGGTTGAGAACCATGTCGAAATTGCCCTCGGTCGTTTCAAAACGAACGACCCGCTGGGCTTCGGCCGGCACGGCCAGGGAAACGATAAGTACGACTAACAATCCAATTCGATAAATCATTCGCCTACCGTTGAAACTCAAAGGATGTGAAACGGGAAAGGGGGCGTAACTTCAGGCTAGTCGCTTCCTTCAAATACGTCAAAAGAAGCGACGATTTGGCCGGTTATGACGACTCTGCGGTTTCCAAAACTTTCAAAAATGCACTTAACCACGCCGGGTGGGCGGGCCACGCGGCGGCAGTTACGAGGCGTCCATCCACACAGGCGTTATCCAGTCCCTCGCTCGGCTGATCCCAAATAGCACCGGCCTGCGTGAGCTCGGGTCGCACCGCGGGGTATGCCTGGCATTTGCGCCCCTCGACGACTGCCGCCGCCGCAAGGATCTGCAATCCGTGGCAGATCGCGGCAACCGGTTTGTTCGTCCTGAAAAAATGCCGCACGATTTCCAGCACTCGCTCATCCAGCCGCAAATACTCGGGCGCACGTCCACCGGGCACAACCAACGCGTCATAGTCCTTTGCGTCGACGTCATCAAACGCGGCGTTGAGCCGAAAGCGATGCCCTGGCTTTTCGCTGTAAGTTTGATGGCCCTCGAAGTCGTGAATCGCCGTCGCTACGGTTTCGCCAGCTTTCTTCCCCGGACAAACGGCATGCACCGTATGCCCGACGGTTAGCAGTGTCTGAAACGGCACCATGACCTCGTAGTCTTCCACGAAATCGCCCGAAATAAGCAGAATCTTCCGCGAACGCATACCAGACCCGTCTGCCAACTTGAGAACCGCAACGCGATGGTCCATGATATGCAACGACGCCGATCCCGGCCAATCTGCGAAGGCTCGCCTGCCCCTTTCGCCAGGAGTTTTGCCATGCGGCCCTGGAAACTTAGTCATTTGATACGGATTGCCAGTCTCGAAGCGATTGCGATCTTGGTGTTGAACTCGCCGGCGTGCCAAGCCGAGCATCCTTCAACGAAGCCAATTCGCGTCGCTCTTTACGCCGACGAAGGCGCCACGATCAAAAGTCTCCCCGAAGTCATTAACTGCCTGCCTAAATCTGATGGCTTTGACGTGACCAAGATCTCTGCCGAAGCGTTACGCGGCAACGCACTCGACCGGTGCGACGTCGTCATTTTCCCCGGCGGCAGCGGGTCCGGCGAGGGAAACGCTTTAGGAGGGGATGGCCGAAACCGCGTTCGCGAATTCGTGAAGCGCGGCGGCGGATACATCGGCATTTGCGCCGGAGCGTATTTGGCATCCATCGAGTACCCCTGGTCGCTGGGCCTACTGAATGCCCATGTGCTCGATCGCGCCCACTGGGATCGTGGAACAGGCAATGTGACCCTCAAAATCGCAACGGCTGGCCACGACACGCTCCGAGCCGACGGCGATTCCTGCACGATTCACTACGAGAACGGTCCGCTGCTAGGGCCGGGCCAAAAAGAAGGCGTTCAGGACTACGAGCTTCTCGCTTCCTTCGACTCGGAAATGACGCAACATGCGCCGCCCGGAACGATGAAGGGCACTACCGCAATCGCCCGCGGCAAGTTCGGCGACGGCCGCGTCTTCTGCTTCAGCCCGCACCCAGAAAAAACCCCCGGCCAGCAGACGTTCCTCCAAGCCGCCGCCCGATGGGTAGCCCGACGCGACGATCAGACCCAATAGCCGCAATACTTGCAGCCCAATTTAAACCATTAATTAGTCGGTCCACCGCTCGTAACCCGCTCATTTCGCGACATCGTCCGGCTTCACCAAAAACTCCGGCAATCGCTGCACTCGCCCTTCCCGATCAATACACGCCAGCGTGCTTTCGCCCTCCGCCAGCAACTCCTTCCCGCGAAGTACTCGGTACTCATGGTCAATCCGCGCACCCCGCGCCCGCACCGTGCGAATCTGCACTCGCAGCACATCCCCAAATCGGCAAGGCCGCTGGTACCGGCACGCGATCTTGTTCACGACGAGCAGCACCCCGTCTCGCTCCAAGTGAGCATAGTCGTACCCCAACGCGAGTAGCTGCTCCACGCGCGCCTGCTCAAAGTAGACAAAATAATTCGCATGATGAACGAAGCCCTGTCCATCAGTTTCGTAGTAGCGAACGCGAATTTCTATCTCGTGGTCGGGCAACATACAATTACGCAACGGCACCAAATGCTTCTAACGACTGAAACTCAAAAATGCGTCCAAGCGACTGGCAATCGTAGTCGTTAAGGGACTCCGCACCAACAGCGCCTCCGCCAAGGCGAGAGTTGCAAAACGGCTGTAAACCCTTATAGTTACGTCATAACGGCCGGCGTGAGACGAGGCGTCTGGCACGCAGCCGACTCTCCCTCTACTGCCCTTTCTTATCCCTTAAGGACATACCCATGAGCACCGGTGAAGGAAGCGGCTCCGGCCAGGGAACCGAATTCGCCACCATGCGCGGCCGCGACTACCCCTCCATTCGCCAGTTCACGGTGTTTCTGGAGAACCGCGTCGGCCAGCTGCTCGACGTCGTCCGGCGATTCGAAGGAAGCCAGGTCCGCATCGTCGCGCTCACGATCTCGGACTCCACCGAATGTGCCTTGGTGCGGTTCCTCCTCAGCGATCCCGAGGCAGGCCGCGAGATCCTGGAACGAGCGGGCCTCGCACTGGTCGAATCCGACCTCATTGGAGTCGAACTCCCAGATTCGCAGCAACCAATGCTGCAGATTTGCACCGCGCTATTAGCGGCCGAAGTAAACATTACCCAGATTTACCCGCTGCTATTTCGCCCAACAGGCCGCCCCGCCGTTGCGCTGATGGTCGACAACATCGAAATCGCCGTCGAAACGCTCCGCATGAAGGGCTTTCACGCAATCAACGAAGACGAATTAAAAGACACCTAGCTTATTTCCGAATGACGAATGACCAACGTCGAGTGCGGAATTGAGGCATTCGGTATTCGTCATTCGAACATTCGTCATTCACCAGCATGCCGATTCAAGTCACCTGCCCGGGCTGCCTCAAGCGATTCAGCGTCGCCGATAAATTTGCCGGCCAAAAAGGCCCCTGCCCCAAGTGCAAAGAGATCATCACCATCCCCAAAAAGGAGGATGAAGTTGTCATCCACGCGCCCGTGCATTCTGAAGCGGGCGCCATCGGCGCTGGTGGCCGGCACGCTCTCAAAACCTACAAGCGCACGGATACAAAATTTCAGCCGCTCGTTTTCACGAGCGTCGTTGGTTTTGTACTTATCGCGATCCTGATCGCGTTGGTCATTCGCAGCGTCGGCTCGCCTGAAGTTTGGCTGAAAACACTCGCCGCGGTCGTCTTGGGGCCGCCTATCGCGTGGGCCGGCTATACGTTCCTCCGCGACCCCGAGCTGGAAGCTTACCACGGCATGGCGTTGGCGCTTCGATCGATGGCGTGTGGCCTGGTGTTCGCGCTGCTCTGGGGAATCTATTGGTTTATCGCCTACAAGTGGGGCGGCACCGAAGCGTTCACCAAGGGCATGCCGATATTCCAGCTCGTCCTCCTGAGCTTAATCGTGATCGGCATCGGCACCTTTGCGGGATTCGCCTCATTCGACCTCGAGCCGGGCGGCGCCTTCTTTCTGTGTGCCATGTACTTCGCGCTAACCGTGCTTCTCCGTCTCATTGCGCACTTGCCCGCGTTGCCCGGCTTGGTCACGGGCCATAAGTAAGTGCGTGCGCGGCATTCAACGCTGATTGAAACCAGCATCGCGTCAGACGACAATTGGTGCTGACGGCGCGGATAAACCTGGTTCGATTCTGGCGTGGATCTTTGAGCATCATTTACGACATACCCGAGATCGGTCGCGGACGCGGCGCAACAGGCCGCCTGCGGATACCACCCGGGGTCGATGTTCCGCTTACCAGCCGCGTGCGGCGATTGATCGACGCCAAAGGCTTTCGCCGGCTAGCAGGCATTAGCCAACTCGGCCTCGTCCGACTGATCTACCCGGGCGCAAATCACACTCGCCAAGAGCATTCCCTAGGCGTGTTCCTCGCGGCCATTGAGTACCTGGATCATCTGGCGGCCCAACCGCGTTTCGGGGCGGCAATCTCGCCAAAGGATGCCGAATTGCTCCTTGCCGCCGCATTGTTGCACGACGTCGGCCATTGGCCCTTCGGCCATCCGATTGAAGATCTCGAAATCCCCGAGATTCCCCACCACGAATCGCTGGCCGCTCGCGAAATCACCAGCGGGCCGATTGCCGAAATCCTGCGTAACGACTGGCAGCTAGAACCGCGCGCCGTATCACAACTCCTCCGCGGCGAGGTCCACAGTCCCTCGGAACGACTCCTCCGCAGCATCCTTTCCGGCCCAATTGATGTCGACAAAATCGACTACCTCACGCGCGACAGCCTACACGCCGGCGTGCCCTACGGCCAAAACTTCGATCGCCGCCGGCTTATCAGCAGCCTATGCCTCAACGAAGCCGGCGACGCGCTCGCCATCACCGACAAAGGCAAAACAGCCGCCGAAATGATGGTCTTCGCCCGCTATGTCATGTTCAGCGAAGTGTATTGGCACCACGCTGTGCGATCCGCCACGGCCATGTTTCAACGCGCCTTCTTCTCACTACGCGGGCGGCTAAATCTCGAAGAGCTGGTCACCATGACCGAACAGCCGTTCATCGAGTCGCTGCAGGCAGCAGCCCATGAAGACGGATCGGCAGCATTGCTCGACGGCATCTTCGGCCCCGAGCGTGCGCTCTACAAACGCCTGTCTCAATACAACATCTTCGAAGAGCCGGACTTGTATCGCCGCATCGCTCGCCGCCCTTACGCGCAGCTGGCGGCTCTCGCCGAGCGCATCGCCCAAATGCTCAGCTCAGCGCTTCATACCGAAGTCTTACCGCACGAAGTGCTCGTTGACGCGCCGCCAGCCAAGCTGGAAGTCGATTTCAACGTCGCCGTTTATTTCGAAAAGCAAGACGTATACCGCAACTTAGGCGACATCTCGCCCGTCGTGCGTACGCTCGCCCAAGAGCAATTCGATAACTACGTGAAGCGGGTGCGAATCTTCGTTCATCCGCGAATCGCGCCTGCTGCTCGCAATCTGCCCGGGCTTGCGAGTCGCTTGGCAGAGACGATCTGCTCGTAAGGTTCGTATGCAGGCGAAACGCCCGCCAGCGTTAAACGGTCGCGGGCGATACAATCCGGTAGCGTCGAGCCATCGGCACGATTTTCACCGGCACCCCGCTCCCCGCGCGGCGCTTGGCGATTGATCGCCGATATTCGCTCATTTCCGCTGCGACCTGCTGCTTCGTCATCACACGCCGCGAAACGAGAATGTCGGCGATCGAACGCCGACGGTCCCCTTGAAGCATCAACAACCGCATGAGTTCGTCGCGCGTCATCAGCCCCATTTCGATCGCCAATTCGCCAAAGCGTTCGTTCGGCGCTGCGCTCTGGGCACGCAGCACATCGAAAATGTCCCGCGGCGAGAGTATCGATTCCTCCAGCGCAAGCTGACCGATTCTCGTCAACGAAGCCATCTGGACCTCAGCTGCTGCCACGAGCTGCTCGGCCGAGATGATTCCCTTCTTTTTTAGATACAGCCCGAAATGCATGGAAACTCCGACGAACGTACGCCGCGCCACGATGCCACAACTTCGGATGCCAATCTTCGGATTAATTCAAAATGCCTTGGGAAGCCTAGGTTAAAACGAACGACGCCGTTCATGCGGTGTGCGCCAGTTATGACGGTCGTGCGGCCAATGTTCTTGTGACCGGTGCCGATGTGCGCCCGCGCGCTCCGCTCATCACCAGCCCACCGCAGATTGGCGTTCCGCAAACGATGCCCCGCGTATTTTTTCGCGAACCTTTATGCTCTGCGGTCAGTTTGCCGATAGCACAAACTAGTCAGGCGCTTTGCCGACCGGCCAGCAGCGGATGCGACCCGATTCAAGATTCGAAGCGGACTCGATCGAAATACTAAATCGACTTCCGAGCAAACGCCCTCAGCCTCACTCGGAAACCTTCGGCTCGCATGAACTCCGCTCGCCCTCACTACTTGCTCCACGCCGAAACCTACCGATCGAACCACGGCGGCGCGCGTTGGAAGTTCGTCCTCCAATCCGTTGGCGAAGGTGAACGCTTCACCGCCTCGGACTGCGAACCGAGCGGCCGCCGCAGCCGGCTTGAGCTGCTGGCCGTTGTGCGGGGCCTCGAAGCACTGGACCGCCCCGCTCGCGTCACGCTGCTCACCCGTAGCCGATACGTGAGCAACGGAATCCGCCGCCAGCTCGCCCAATGGCGTGAACATCATTGGCAGTGGGAGCGTTTCGGCAGCGTAGCCCCGATTTGCGATTACGACCTCTGGCGTCGAATCGACCGGGCCCTCGAATTCCACACCGTAGAATGCTGCGTTTGGCACGCCGACACGATGCCGGCCCAAAAATTGCAACATACCCGCCGGACTGCCACTCAATCCCTGCCTGCCGCCCTGGCCAAACTCGGCCGCGGCGTTTTAGCCCCTCTCACCCACCTCTGGCCACCCACGTTTACGCGGGCGGCCTGACACCCCAAAATAGACATCGCGGACAGGCGTCCCATCGGATTGGGCCCAGGCTGTTTGTCCAACTGTATTAGGAGCTACCATCGTGCAAACCCAACTTCCCCTCCAATCGATCGGGCCAGTGATTCATGGCTATCACGAAAACCCCTTCGAGATCCTGGGCCCGCACGAAATCGAACAAGACGGACGCCGCGCATTGGCCGTTCGAGCCTACCTGCCCGAAGCCCAACGGGCCTGGGTCGTCGACACCGCCCACGGCGCCACCCGTCCCATGCGCCGCATCCACCCCGCAGGCCTGTACGAAGCCGTCTGCTCCCTCGACGACGAAGCCTACGCAACCCCTAGCTACCAACTCCGCGTGACTTACAAATCCGGCGAAACCCAAATGATTCACGATCCGTACGCTTTCCCGCCAATGCTCACCGACTACGATCTGCATCTCCTCGCCGAGGGCACGCATTGGCGCAGCTACGAGCGGCTGGGTGCTCACGTTCGCACGATCGACGGCGTGACGGGCGTGAACTTCGCCGTTTGGGCGCCCAACGCGGAAGGCGTCGCCGTCGTCGGCGACTTCAACATGTGGGATCGCCGCAGCCACGCCATGCGGAAGCATATTCCCAGCGGCGTGTGGGAATTGTTCGTTCCCGGCGCCAATGTCGGCGCCCACTACAAATTCGCCGTCAAACAGCGCGGCGGTCACGTTGTCGATAAATGCGATCCATACGGCTTCTTTGCCGAAGTGCCGCCACGCACGGCAAATATCGTGAACGACCTCAACTACCAATGGAACGACGCCGAATGGATCCGCACGCGTCCGCAGCACAATGCGTTCGATGCGCCGATGTCCGTCTACGAATTGCACCTCGGCAGCTGGCGGCGCGATCCGAATGACCCGGCTCGCTGGCTCAGCTACGGCGAAATCGCGCCGCAACTGGTTGAGTACTGCAAGCAAATGAATTTCACGCACGTCCAGCTCTTGCCCGTGAGCGAGCACCCGTTCACCCCGAGTTGGGGCTACCAAACCACTGGCTACTTCGCCGCCACGAGCCGCTACGGCACGCCGCAAGATTTCATGAAGTTTGTCGACCTGCTCCACCAGAGCGGTATCGGCGTGATCATCGACTGGGTGCCCGCCCACTTCCCGAAAGACGAGCACGGCCTGCGCCAATTCGACGGCTCGGCGCTGTACGAGCACGATGACCCCCGCAAGGGCGAGCATCCCGACTGGGGCACCATGATTTTCAACTACGGGCGCAATGAAATCCGCAATTTCTTGCTCTCGAACGCCCTGTTCTGGTTGGACAAATATCACGTCGACGGCCTGCGGGTCGACGCTGTCGCCTCGATGCTCTACCTCGACTACAGCCGCAAGGAAGGCGAGTGGATGCCCAACTGCTTCGGCGGCCGCGAAAACCTTGAGGCCATCGACTTCCTCAAGAAATTCAACGAAGAAATCCACCTCCAATACCCCGGCGTCCTCACCATCGCCGAAGAATCCACAGCCTGGACCGGCGTTTCACGCCCCACGTACGTCGGCGGACTCGGCTTCTCACTCAAGTGGAACATGGGCTGGATGAACGACACCCGCGAGTACATGCACAAGGAGCCGATCCACCGCAAGTACCACCAGGATGAGCTCACGTTCTCGCTCATCTACGCCTTCACCGAAAACTTCGTGTTGCCCCTTTCGCACGATGAAGTTGTGCACGGCAAAGGCTCGCTGCTCGACCAGATGCCCGGCGACCTGTGGCAAAAGTTCGCCAACCTGCGATTGCTCTACGGCTACATGTGGGCCCACCCCGGTAAGAAGCTGCTCTTCATGGGCGGCGAATTCGGTCAGTGGACCGAGTGGAACTGTAACGAATCGCTGCAGTGGCACCTGCTCGAGTGGCAATCGCACAAAGGCGTTCAGCAGTACCTGGCCGACCTCAATGCCTTGTACCGCCGCGAGCCCGCGCTTCACCAAATCGACTTCGACCACACCGGCTTCGAATGGATCGACTGCCACAACTGGCAAGACAGCGTACTGTCGTTCATTCGCAAAGGCAAAGACCCGAACGACTACGTCATCTGCTGCTGCAACTTCACGCCGGTGCCGCGCGTCGGCTACAAAATCGGCGCCCCGGAGGCCTGCTGGTTCGAAGAAATCAGCAACAGCGACTCGACGTTCTACGGAGGCAGCGACCTAGGCAACGCCGGCGGCATCCAAGCAATCGCGGAGGACTGCCAGGGTCGCCCCTGTGCTCTCCCAGTCACCTTGCCACCGCTCGCGATGGTGATGTTCAAACCGCGCCGCTAATCGGCGTTAGCACATCGGACCGCGGGTCGAAGCGAAGGGCACTTCCCGCCCGCTTTACCCCGCGTCCGACGAGTCGTTCTGCTCGACCTTATCGGCATCGCGTTTCCACTCCAAATGCGCGCCCTTCGTGATATCGTCGATCAGCTGCGACCCCACGTCGCGCATGTGATCGCGCATCATATTATTTAGCCCCGACCACGTGTTCGCCTCGCCCAAATAAGCGGTCCGAAGCTCATTGATCGCCGGCTGATGCTCGACCACCCGCACGACATACACGATTGTATGATCATGGCTGGGTAGCGCGACGACTTCGCCATCCTTCAGCTGAAACACCTTCCGCATGAAATCCGGATCCGGAGCGTGCAGCCCTTCCGGCTGGCTCAACCGAAACGGCGATTGCTCCAATTGGCCGTTCACGACGCCGATGTCTCCACCCGTTAATTCCGAGAACGGGTCCGTGCGAGTCACCTTGATCGAGGGGTCATCTGCGAAAACCGTTGTCAGCGGTTCTTTATTCTCCTGCGCCTTCTTGGCCATCTCGTCCGCGTTTTTCTGCGCGATCTCCACCGCCTTTTGGAACTTCCAGGCTTTCACAACTTCGTCACGAACATCCGCCAGCGTCGGCACGCGCGACGGCGTATCACTGACTTTCATCGCCACGAAGTGATTGCCTTCCGGCCTCGCGACCGTCGAGATCGGCTGGAGCGGTTCCAATTCCTTCCCGCCGAACAAAATTTGCCAAAGCGGTCGCCCGGATTCCGGAACAATCGATTTGCCGACCGTCGTATCGCGCAGTTGCAACAACGACATCGGACCGGTTTTATCCGTTTTCAGGCCATACTTTTCAGCAATCGGCCCCAGCTCCGTAAGCGACTTGGGAGGCGTGACAGCAGCCGTTTTGTCTGTGTCCGCGGCGAGTGCATCGCGCAAATACTTGTTGTAGTCGTCGTCCAATTGGCCTTCGATCTCGTTCGAGAGCTTCGTCAATTGCTCCGCTACGTTGTTGCTCGCAATCTCTCGGCGGATAACGTCCTTCACCTCATCGAGCGGCTGAAATTCAACCGGCTTCTTGGGTGCCGCTTTAGCGCCGGGCGCGGTGGCGCCATCCGCAGCGGGCGGCGCAGCCGGCGCTGCCGGAGCAGCTGGCGTAGCATCCGCCTTCGTGGCGCTGCCATCCCCTGGTTCCGCGGCCTTCCCTTCGGGCGACGCTTTGGCATCGGCCGCCGCATCCTTCTCGTCCGCCGGCACATCCTTGGCAGTATCTTCGAATGCAACTAGCTGGAACGTCTTTTTAGACTGCGGATTAGGAAGTGAAGATTGCTTATTTTGCTTCTTCGCATCGCTCTTGTTATCCGTTTTTGCAGGCGACTTCTCCGTCGCCGGCTTGTCAGAATCCGTCTTCGCGGGAGCGTTTGCATCCGCGGCAGGAGCATCTGTATTCGGCTTCGATGCGTCACTCCCCTTTGCATCTGGCGCACCGGAGCTTTCCGGCGTCTCGGCACCCTTCTTCGCGCCGCTGTCTTCCAGCACGCCCGCATCCGCTCTCACGAACATTGGGTCTTTGTTTTTTTCGTAGTAGTCCTTTATTTCTTCCTCGGTAACTTTCTCTTCCGCCTTCGCTAAATAGGCGTCGTAGTTCGCTTCGATGTACTGCACGTCAATCTTGCGCGGAATTTTGAATCCGGGTTTTGCCGAGGGCAATTCCGTGGTGCCGTACGCAACCTCTGGACCGGCTTCGTCGTTCTTGTACTTGTCGAAAAACTCCGTCAACTCCGCATCGGTCGGATCTTTCACGTCGACCAAATATTTGTCCGTTGGAATCGCCGCCGCTTCGAGGACGACGCGATCGTTCACCCGCAGCCAATCTCGCCACGCCTGATCGGGAGTCACCGTCAGGAACGCATATTGGTTACTGTTCACAAAATTGCGGGCGAGCATCTCTTCGCGCAGCGATGCCAAAATATTGTCAATCGACACCTGACCGCCGCCCCGCATGTGATTGAGAATTTCGCGCATTTGCTCACGCGTTACATTGCCGCGACCAAGCTCATCTAGGTATTGCCGCAACGCGTCATCACTCACACTCATTCCCGCCGCCCGTGCCGCATCGGCAAACAGCCGCGTCTGCACGACGCTTCGCTCGACGCCTTGCTGCGGCGTGTCCGCACCTCGCAGAATCTGCACATGCAGCGGTCGGGGCTCGACGCCGGCTTCATACGCCGAGCGCTGCCCCGCCATTTCAACTTGTCCAAGGAACTCGTTCAGCAACCTTCGCCGCATCACGAGATCATTGACTTGCTGATTCGTCAGCTTGCCACCATCCCAGCTCACGGCGACGAATTTCGCCTCTCGCTGCCGGGCCGCGGCCGCCGACCGATTGCCCGAGAAATAATTGAAGAGCGAGTCCCCAACCACCCAGGTCAGCATCAAAATCACGAACAGAACAGCCATCATTGGCTTCATGTTCTTACGAAAAACTTCAAAGGGGCTTTTTGCCATATCCGTCGATATTCCAGGTCCGCCGAGCCGATGCGGATAGCTCAAAAGATAGTGCCGTCCGGCTCCCGGCACTTGCTACGACGGCACCCGGCCGTCTTGACATCCCGCCCAGCCGCCCGTTAAGCATTGACGGCCGGCCCTTTCGGGACAAAGCGCGTGATTCTAAGTGGAATCAGCGCAAATGCAATCCCATTAAGCAGTGTGGTGCATTTCCCGCTCGTTGATAAGACGCAGATTTTCCCGAGGCGGCTTGTCGGCCGGGCCTTTGGCGAAAACAATGCGCCGTCGCCATGTCGATGGGCGGCGAATTGAAGCGATCGCCTGCGAACTGGCCGGCGACTGCGCATCCGGAACATTTTTTTAAGCGAACGGGGACGATCCTGCCGATTATTCGGCCCAAAAACCTTGAGCTGACGCTCCACCTACAAAACCGCTGATAAAAGCCTTGAGACTCGTCATATTTTTCCCATATTCGTTATTTTAACAAACGATCGTCTTTCTAATGGCCAAGCGAAAAACTGCCAAATCCGAATCCGGTGAGCCGACCCATGCGTTGGTCATCGTCGAATCGCCCGCCAAGGCGAAAACAATTGGCAAGTTTTTGGGCAGCGGTTTTACCGTCGAAGCCAGCATCGGCCACGTGCGCGATTTGCCGCAAGGCGCGGCCCAGATTCCAGCCCAATATAAGGGCGAGTCCTGGTCAAACCTCGGCGTCAACGTGAACGATAATTTCACGCCGATCTACATCGTGCCGCCCGGCAAGAGCAAGCAAATCAAGTTGCTGAAGGACAAGCTCAAAGACGCCGATGCCCTCTATCTCGCGACGGACGAAGACCGCGAAGGCGAGGCCATCAGTTGGCATTTGCTCGAAATTCTGAAACCGAAGGTGCCCGTTCACCGGCTCGTGTTTCACGAAATCACGAAGGATGCGATCCAAGCCGCATTGAAATCGCCACGCGATGTGGATGACGGCCTCGTCCGCGCGCAAGAAACTCGCCGCATTCTCGACCGCCTGTACGGCTACGAAGTGTCGCCGCTGCTCTGGCGGAAAGTACGGCCGAAACTTTCCGCCGGTCGCGTGCAAAGCGTGGCCGTTCGTCTGATCGTCGAGCGCGAACGAGAACGCATGGCGTTCGTTTCAGCCATGTGGTGGGACCTCATCGGCAAGTTCGCCAAAACGGACGCTCAGGAATTGCAGGCAGACATTGTCTCCGTCGATGGCCGCCGCATACCCGCCGGTAAAGATTTCGACTCCGCAACCGGTAAGCTGAAAAACAATGAGCTAATGCTCCTCGATGGCCCAGCCGCTGCTGCACTCGTCGAGCGAATCCGTAACGGCCAGTTCCGCGTCACGAACATCGAAGACAAACCGTACACCTCAAAACCGTACGCGCCATTTACAACGAGCACGCTCCAACAGGAAGCGAACCGCAAGCTCAGCTTCACTGCCCGCCGCACGATGCAGGTCGCCCAAAGCCTGTACGAAAATGGCCACATCACTTACATGCGTACCGATTCGACCAACCTCGCCCAGGTCGCCATCGAAGACGCCCGCCGGTTGGTCGCCGAAGAGTACGGCGGAGATTATTTACCGGCCGAAGCCCGCGTCTACAAAGGCAAAGTGAAAAACGCTCAGGAAGCCCACGAAGCCATTCGCCCAGCCGGCCATCCGTTCGAGCTGCCCGGTACGCTTCGCAATAGCCTGAACGCCGACGAATTCAAAATCTTCGACATGATCTGGAAGCGCACTATCGCCAGCCAAATGGCTGATGCCCGCGGCCGCCGCATCATGATCACGATCGAAGGCGAAGGCTGTGTGTTCCAAGTGAGCGGCAAAACGATCGACTTCCCCGGCTACCTGCGGGCCTACGTCGAAGGCAGTGACACGCCCGATGCCGAACTCGCCGACCAGGAGGTCGTTCTCCCAAGCGTCACCGTGGGCGAAGCGCTAAAATGCATCGGCATGGAAGCAAAGGAACACCACACTCAGTCGCCGAGTCGTTTCAGCGAAGCCGCGCTCACCAAAGCGCTCGAAGAACGCGGCATCGGCCGCCCCAGCACGTACGCCTCGATCATCGACACGATCCAAAACCGCAACTACGCCTTCAAAAAAGGCGGCGCTCTCGTACCCACGTGGGTTGCATTCTCCGTCGTGAAATTGCTCGAGGATCACCTAGGCCGTTTAGTCGATTATCAATTCACCGCTCAGATGGAAGACGACCTCGACGCCATCAGCCGCGGCGAACGCGAATATGTCGACTACCTGAATTCGTTCTACTTCGGTAACGGCACGCCCGGCCTCAAACCGCAGCTCGAAAACAAAAGCGAAGAGATCGACGCCCGCAGCATCAGCCGTATCGAAATCGGCACGCCCGAAGGCGGCGAACCTGTATATGTGCGTGTCGGCCGGTACTCGCCGTTCGTCGAGCAAGGCGATCGCACCGCATCTCTGCAAGAAGAAACTCCACCAGATGAAGTCACGCTCGAGGCCGCGCTCAAGCTTCTCGATCAAGCAGCCCAAGGCGATGAACCGCTCGGAATGTGCCCCGATACTAGCAAGCCTGTCTATTTGAAGACCGGCCGCTTCGGACCGTACGTGCAGCGCGGCACGATGGAAGATGAAGAGAAGCCGCAAAACGCTTCGTTGCTCAAAGGCATGGTTCCAGCCGATGTCGACCTCGCCACGGCTCTCAAGTTGCTAACTCTACCGCGTAACCTCGGCAACAACCCGCAAAACAATGAGTCCGTCATGGCCTTTAACGGCCGCTTCGGACCGTACGTAAAATCCGGCGAAGAAACCCGTTCGCTCCCCGCTGAAATCTCGCCAATCGACGTCACACTGGAGCAAGCACTCCATCTACTTTCGCAGCCGAAACAACACGGCCGCGGTCGCGCCGCTGCCAAACGCGAGCCACTGAAAGTCTTCGAAGATTCGCCAGTGACGACTCAGAAAGTGCAGTTGCTCGATGGCCGCTACGGCCCGTACGTTACCGACGGCGAAACCAACGCATCCCTTCCGAAAGGCACCGCGGTCGAAGAACTCACATTCCAGGAAGCGCTCGACCTGCTGGCCGCTCGCGCCGCGCTAGGCCCTCCCAAGAAGAAGGCAAAGAAGAAAGCCGCGAAATCCGAAGCCGCTCCGAAGAAATCGGCAACCAAGCGCAAAACAACAAAGAAGGCGGCCGTTAAATCGTCCAAGAAAAAGGCTTAACCACCGAGCGCGACGGGAAATCGTTGATGCCACGTTTACGGATTTCGATTTTCTGCGCGTTCCCAATGCTCATCGCTCTGGGCTGCATTCAAAACGGACAACCGCAGCCATCGGCAGCCGATGCCAAGGCCGGCCCCAAAGCCAGCGACGCCGACAAAAAGTGTGCGGCATGTGCCTTGCTCACCGAGCAAGACGTTCAGCTGATGCTCGGCGCTCGTGTCTCTCCAGGAAAGACGAACGACACAACCTGTAAGTGGACTGGCGCGGACGACGACAAGACGTACCTCAGTATCAGGATCGATGACGACACCCACTATTGGCCCACCGATCTGTCGACCTTTCCCGAGTATCAGGAGGCCAAGGGCGTCGGCAAGAAGGCCTTTGCCTTCCGTTACCGCGATG